>JBEVFC010000189.1:0-22421 GCA_040512455.1 Nocardioides sp. | reverse complement strand
TGCCAGAACAACCAGTGGGCGATCTCGGAGCCGTTCGAGCGTCAGTCCCGGATCCCGCTCTACCAGCGCGCCAGCGGCTTCGGCTTCCCCGGCGTCCGGGTCGACGGCAACGACGTGCTCGCGACGTACGCCGTCACCCAGGCCGCGCTGCAGCGGGCCCGCGACGGCCAGGGCCCGACGTTCGTCGAGGCGTACACGTACCGGATGGGTGCGCACACGACCACCGACGACCCGACCCGCTACCGGCTCTCCGACGACCTCGAGCGCTGGAAGCTCAAGGACCCGATCGCCCGCGTCGAGGTCTACCTGCGCCGCAACGGGCTGGCGGACGACGAGTTCTTCGCCACGCTCCAGCAGGAGGCCGACGACCTCGGCGCCCGGCTCCGCGAGGGCTGCAAGGCGCTGCCGGATCCCGCGCCGCTGAGCATGTTCGACCACGTGTACGCCGAGCTCACCGAGGAGCTCGAGACCCAGCGCGAGGGCTTCGCGGCGTACCTCGAGAGCTTCGAGGGAGCACGGGCATGAGCGAGGGCACGCAGAAGATCACGCTCGCCAAGGGCCTCAACATGGGCCTGCGCAAGGCGATGGAGGACGACCCGAAGGTCCTGCTCATGGGCGAGGACGTCGGCAAGCTCGGCGGCGTCTTCCGGATCACCGACGGCCTTCAGAAGGACTTCGGCGAGGACCGCGTCATCGACAGCCCGCTGGCCGAGTCCGGCATCGTCGGCACCGCGGTCGGCATGGCGCTGCGCGGCTACCGCCCGGTCGTCGAGATCCAGTTCGACGGCTTCGTCTACCCGGCCTACGACCAGATCGTCTGCCAGGTCGCCAAGATGAGCTACCGCTCCAAGGGCCGCTCCAAGATGCCGATGGTCATCCGGATCCCGTTCGGTGGCGGCATCGGCGCGGTCGAGCACCACAGCGAGTCGCCGGAGGCGCAGTTCGCCCACACGCCCGGTCTCAAGGTGGTCGCCTGCTCCAACCCGGTCGACGGCTACTGGATGCTCCAGCAGGCCATCGCCTCGGACGACCCGGTGATCTTCCTCGAGCCCAAGCGGCAGTACCACGCCGACAAGGCCGAGCTCGACGAGTCGGCCACGCCCGACCCGCTGTTCACCTCCCGCGTCGTCCGCCAGGGCACCGACGTCACCCTGCTGGCCTACGGCCCGATGGTGAAGACCGCCCTGAAGGCCGCCGAGGCCGCAGCCACCGAGGGCAAGTCGCTCGAGGTCATCGACCTGCGCACGCTGTCGCCGCTGGACATGGTCCCGGTCCTCGACTCCGTACGCCGCACCGGCCGCGCCGTGATCACGCACGAGGCGCACGTCAACCTCGGCATGGGCGCGGAGATCTCCTCGCGGATCCAGGAGGAGTGCTTCTACTCCCTGGAGTCCCCGGTCCTGCGCGTCGGCGGCTTCGACACGCCGTACCCCGCGTCGCGGATCGAGGAGGACTTCCTCCCCGACCTCGACCGGGTCCTCGACGCCGTCGACCGCACCCTCGACTTCTGAGACGGAGACACACCACATGGCTGAGTTCAAGCTGCCCGACGTCGGTGAGGGTCTCACCGAGGCCGAGATCGTCTCCTGGAAGGTCAAGGTGGGCGACACGGTCGAGATCAACGACATCATCGTCGAGATCGAGACCGCCAAGTCCCTGGTGGAGCTGCCGTCGCCGTACGCCGGCACCGTGCAGGCACTGCTGGTCGGCGAGGGCGAGATGATCCCCGTCGGCACCCCGATCATCGCGATCGGCGACCCGTCCGAGGCACCCGCTCCGGCGCCGCCCGCGCCCGCGCCCGCCGAGATGGAGATCGACCTGTCCAACCCCGCCGCCAGCGGTGGCGGGGAGGGCGAGAGCCTGGTCGGCCGCAACAAGGCCGACCGGGGACCGCAGCGTCGCGCCCGTCGTGGCGGGGCGACACCCGCCACCGACGCCGGTGTCGCCTCCCAGACCCAGCTCCAGGGTGCCTTCGCGCCCGGCGGCGCGCGGTCCGAGGAAGTGGTGCCGGCCGACGAGGCTCCGGTGCCGGCCACCTCGGCGCGGACCCAGCCCGGGCCGCGGGCCGAGGCGATGGTGCCGGCCGTGGCCACCGAGCCCGGTGCCCTGCGCGCGCTGGCCAAGCCGCCGGTGCGCAAGCTCGCCAAGGACCTCGGCGTCGACATCGCGCTGCTCAGTCCGACCGGCCCGGGTGGCACGGTGACCCGTGAGGACGTCCAGGCCGCAGCCGGTGCGCCGCAGTCCTCGCCGGCCGAGCAGGGCGGCTCGCAGCGACCGTCTCGAAGCCAGGGCGAGCGCGAGACCCGCGAGCCGATCAAGGGCGTCCGCAAGATGATGGCGACCGCGATGGTGGGCTCGGCCTTCACCGCCCCGCACGTCACCGAGTGGATCACCGTCGACGTCACCCGCACGATGGAGTTCGTCGACCGGCTCAAGGCCCGCCGCGAGTTCCGCGACGTCAAGGTCTCCCCGCTGCTGGTTCTCTCCCGCGCGGTGATGCTGGCGATGCGCCGTACCCCGGAGATCAACTCGTTCTGGGACGAGGCCGCCCAGGAGGTCGTCTACAAGTCCTACGTGAACCTCGGCATCGCGGCGGCCACGCCGCGGGGCCTCGTCGTACCCAACGTCAAGGAAGCGCAGGACCTGTCCCTGCACGACCTGGCCGGCGAGCTCAACCAGCTCACGGCCACCGCGCGCGAGGGCAGGACCCAGCCCGCGGAGATGAGCGGCGGCACGTTCACGATCACCAACGTGGGCGTATTCGGCGTCGACGCGGGCACCCCGATCATCAATCCGGGTGAGTCCGCGATCCTCTGCTTCGGCGCGATCCGCAAGCAGCCGTGGGTGGTGACCGGGCCGACCGGCGAGGACGAGCTGGCGATCCGGCAGCTCACGACCCTGGCGCTGTCCTTCGACCACCGGCACATCGACGGCGAGAAGGGCTCCCGCTTCCTCGCCGACGTGGCCGGCATCCTCGAGGACCCGGCCTCCGCCCTGCTCTTCTGAGCCGGGTTCTCCGAAGTCGTTGACCCACGAGCGGGGACTGCGAGAATCACCTCATGCAACCGATGGTGCGGATCTCGGGCGTGACGAGGTGACCGCGCCGCCGCCTGCCGCCGCCGCAGACATCCTGCGGCGCGCGCAGGTCATCGCCGAGGAGCTGCACGCGGAGGCCGTGCGCGAGGCCGAGCGGTCGGTCGCCGAGGCCGCGCGGCTGGAGTCCGAGCAACGGGCGCTGCACGATCGGGCGAGTGCGGCGACCGCCGACGCGGAGCGATCGCGCGACCAGGCGGGTGCCCTGCTGGCGGAGGCCGCTGACGAGGCACGGGCGATCGTCTCGGACGCGACGGAGCAGGCGACTCTGTTGCTGGGGGCGGCCGAGGCACAACGCGACCGGCTGGTCGCCGAGGCCCAGGCCGACGTCGCGCAACGCCTGGCAGCGGCCGAGCAGGAGCTCACGCGCCTTCGGACGGCGGGCGAGGCCGACGTCGCCGCGGCACGGGACGAGGCCGAGACCCGCCGCACGCAGGCCCGGATCGATGCCGAGGCGATGACCTCGGACGCCGCCGCTCGGGCGACCGACCTGGTCGAGAACGCCCGCGCGAACGCCCGGGCCCACGTGGCCGCGGCGGCCGCCGAGTCGGCGGAGATCCGCGAGGTGGCCGTGGGCGAGGCGGCCGCGCTGCGGCAGGAGGCGGAGAAGGAAGCCCTGGTCGCGCAGGCCGAGGTCCACGACCTCCTCGAGCGGGCCCGCGAGAGCGCCGACGGTCTCGTCGCCGAGGCACGACGCCGCAGCGAGGCAGAGCTGGCAAAGGCCGCCGAGGAGACCGCGTGGACGCGGACCACGGTGGAGGCCCTGCTCGACGCCGCTGCTGCCGAGGCCGACCTGGTGCGGGTGCGTGCCCATCGCGACGCCGGTCGCCGTCTGGCCGGCGTACGTCGTGGGGTGCAGGACGTCATCCACCGCATCGCCGAGCGCTGCCGTGCCGAGCTCGAGGACGCCCGCGCACGCGCGTCGGCCCTGGAGGCCGAGGCGGCGGCTCGCGTCGATGCCGCGCAGGCGGACGGCGCGGCACACCTCGCCCGCACGGAGGCGCGGGTCCGGGAGCAGCTGGACGCCGCCGAGGCGACCGCGGCCCGGGTGACCGAGCGCGCCGAGCGGCGCAGCGCGGAGACCGAGGCCGGCGCGACGGTCATGCGGGCGGCCGTTGCCGAGGAGGTCGTCCGGCTACGGTCCGAGGCGGCCGAGGAGCTGCGCTCGGCCCGGGAGGTCGCGGCGGCGACGCTGCGGGACGCCCAGGAGGAGGCCGAGGAGCTGCGCTCCCTGGCCCGCACCGTGCTCGACGAGGCCCGTGCCGAGGTGACCGAGCTCCGCGAGCGGCGGGACCGGATCACCGGGGAGCTGAGCCAGCTCTCCGGGGTGATCGAGGCCCTCGCCGTGCCCGACGACCAGACGACGTACGCCGACACCCCCCACCAGGAGCAGTGATGAGCCAGCCCGAGCACCAGTTCCGCGTCGTCCTTCGCGGGTACGACCCGGCGGACGTCGACCGGGTCCTGACCGACCTGGACGGTCGGGTGGCCACGGCGGAGCAGGAGGCGGGCGCCCTGCGCACGCGCCTGCAGGAGGCACAGGCGGAGGCGACCCGGAAGCGGGAGACCGCCGAGGACGCCCCGACACCGTTGGCGTCCTTCGAGCACCTCGGTGCCCGCGTCGGCCAGATCCTCGGCCTCGCGGAGGAGGAGGCCGACGAGCTCCGTGACGCCGCGCGGGCCGAGCTGGAGGCGCTGCGCAAGGACGCCGAGCAGGCCGCGCTCGCGGTGCGTGACGAGGCCGACCGGTACGCCGACGAGCGCCGCCGCGACGCGGACCACGAGAGCTCGCGCGTGCTCACCGACGCGCGCCGCGCCGCCGACGAGGAGCGTGACGCCGCCGAGCGCGACGCGTCCGCACGCCGCCAGGAGGCGGAGGCGATCTACGAGGAGCAGCGGGCCAACGCCGCTCGCGCCGCCGCCGACTTCGAGACCACGCTGGCCGAGCGCCGCGACCGCACCACCGCCGAGTTCCAGGAGCAGCAGGCGGCGACCCAGGCCCAGCTGGACGCGATGCTCGCCCGGGTCGCCGAGACCCGCGAGGCCGCCGACCGGCAGAAGGCGGCCGCCGAGGCCGACGCCCGCCGGATCGTCGAGGAGGCCGAGGAGCGTGCCGCGGCCCTGGTCAAGGAGGCCCGCGCCGCCGCCGACCGGGTCCGCGCCGACTCGGACCGCGAGCTCGCCGCGGCCTCCCAGCGACGTGACAGCATCAACGCGCAGCTCTCCAACGTGCGCCAGATGCTCCAGACCCTGTCCGGGGCGGCGGTGGCCGGCCCGGCCCTCGCGGCGGACCTACCGGCCGAGGCAGCCGCCTCCGCTGACACCCCCGACGACGCCCCGGCCCCGGAGGCCGAACCGGACACGGACCCGGACGCGTAGTCGAGTACGACGACCGAGGGCACCTGAGTACGACGGCGGACATCGGCGCGCCCGCCGCGCGACCACGCTGGCGCCATGACGACGACGCGCTCCTCGACCCGTGCCCGCGCTGCTCGGGATCATCCTCGGGACGAGTGCCGTGCTGTTCCACGTGGCCATGCCCGGCTGATCCCTCAGGCCGGGTCCGCGAGCAGGTCGAGGAGCGCCCGGGCGTACGCCGCGGCGGCGGTCACCTCGATGTGCCGGCGGTCCGCACCGGCGACCCGGACGGTGACCGCGAACGCACCGGGTACGTCGCCCCCACCGGCCACCTCGAGCGACACGAACGACTCACCCAGCAGCTCCCGGAGCTGGTCCTCCCGCGGGAGCCACACCGCGTCCTGGACCTCCAGGCTGTCCAGCGCCCACTCGGTCGTCCCGTTGAACGCGAGCAGCGGCCCGCTCGGGGTCTCCCGGGTCTCGATCACCATGTCGCTGAGCACGAACACCTGGTCCTCGAGGTCGCGGTCGAGCACCATGAAGCGGTCGCCCGCCGCGGGCTTCCAGGTGAGGCCGGCTTCCCGGAGGGCCAGCCCGAGGTCGAGGTCGATCACCCGTCCAGTGTGCGCGGGCAACGCAAGAAGACGCACCTCGGCCCGCAAGAACTGACACGTCGGGGCGCAGGAACACGCACGTCGGCGGGCAGGAACTCACACCTCGTCGGGGGGTGTGGGGTGGTCTGTGAGGGAGGTGAGGACGTCCTGTTCCTCGTGGCGGGTGAGGCCGGTGACCTTGGCGTCGGGGGTCGCGCGCACCCACGCGAGGGTGGCGCGGGCGGTCTCCGCGAGGGGGCGCAGCCGCAGTCCGGCCGCCAGGGACGGCGTCACGTCGTGGGCCATGAAGCCCCGGTCCGCAGGGCCGGGGATCCACACCGGCAGCGAGCGCGGCCCGGCCCACGGCTCGACCGACCGGGCCAGCAGCTGCTCCTCGGTGGCCCACACGATCTCCGGCGCAACGTCCGTCACGCCGCGGGCCACCTCGGCCAGGAAGTCCGCGCGCAGCGTCGGCGCGCCGACCGCGTCGTACACGCCGTCGAGACGCTCCTCGGCCGCGGTGACCACCCACTCCGCCAGGTCGCGCACGTCGATCGTCTGCACCACCTCGTCGGCGGGCGGCGCGAGCACCGGGCCGGCCTCGGCCAGCCGGACCGGCCAGTAGGTGAAGCGTCCGCTCGGGTCGCCCGGACCCGCGATGAGGCCCGGCCGGAGCACCACGGAGGACGCCGCGCCGGCGCGGACGATGTCCTCGCAGGCGACCTTCATCGCGCCGTACGCCTCCGGGCTCGACGTCCAGTCCTCGTCGGTGGTGACCGGGTCGAGGGTGGGGACCGTCGCGGGCGTGCCGCCGACCGTGGCGTTCTCGGCGTAGACGCTGCCCGTCGACACGAACACCCAGTGCGCGTCGGGCACCGCCGCGACCGCGGCGCGCACGTGCGACGGCGTCCGGGACACGTCGACGACCGCATCGACGCCGGTCAGCCCCTCCGGCCACTCGCCGGACTCCCGGTCCAGGACCACGTGCTCCGCGCCGGACGGCACGGTGCCGGAACGTCCCCGGCACGCGCAGACCACCTCGTGGCCGCGGCGCACCGCCTCGGTCGCCACCGCCTCGGACAGGAAGACCGTTCCACCGAGCACCAGGATCCGCATGGCGTCAGTCAACCGGTCCGGACCGGTGGCGGAGAAGGGGTTTCGCTGCGGGCGGAAGCCTCAGCTGCGCGGCGGCGTCTCCTCGCCCATCAGCCAGCCGTCGAAGAAGGAGGTGAGCTCCTCGCCGGTCTCCGCCTCGACCCAGTCGAGGTACTCCACGCGGGTGGCGTTGCCGAGGGCGTTGACCTGCGGCCACTTCCTCACCATCGCCCAGAACGCGTCGTCGCCGAGCTTCTTGCGCAGCTCGTGCCACATCAGCGCCGGGCCGTAGTAGATGTTGCCCTGCCCGAAGGTCGTCGGGTCGTAGTCGCCCGGCGGCCCGGACTTCGCGCGCATCCCCGGCTCGACGCGGGCCCAGGTGTCCATCAGTCCGTCGATGTCGGTCCCTGAGGAGTCCGCCTGGTACTGGCCCTGGAGGTACATCGTCATGCCCTCGTTCATCCAGACGTCCTTCCAGTCGGTCGGCGTCACCAGGTCGCCGTACCACTGGTGGGTGATCTCGTGGACGAGCACCTCGGGCGAGGTGGTGTACTCGGTGTCGCCGAGCGTGATCATGGTCTGGGTCTCCATGCCGCTCTCGGAATCGACGACGAGGATCCCGAGCGACTTGAAGGGGTACGTGCCGAGCCGCTTCTCGTTCCAGGCGAGCGCCTCGGGCGTACGCCGCACCGCCTCGAGCGAGGCGCGGTCGCCCCGTGGCGTCCAGTACGTCAGCGGCACGCCGCTGTCGCTCGTCGCCCTGGTCCTCACCATGTCGCCGATCGCGATCGTGGTGAGGTACGACGAGGCGGGGGCGTCGAGGCTCCACTCGGTGACGGTGTTCCCGTCGACCTTCGTCCGGGACTGCAGCTGACCGTTGGCGACGCCGACCCAGTCGCCGGGTGCGGTGATGGTGAAGTCGTAGAACGCCTTGTCGGAGGGCTGGTCGTTGACGGGGTACCACGTGTAGGCGCCGTACGGCTCCTGCATCGTCCACACCTCGCCGTCGTCGTCGACGGTCCAGCCGGTGGTGTTGAAGTCGCTGCGCGTGGTGGGTGCCTTCGCGGGCTCCGGGGTGCCGGCGTACTGCACGACGAGGGCATACGTCCGGTCCGCCCGCACCCGTCCCTTCACCACCAGGTCCTTGCCGTTGTGCTCGGTCTCGACGTCCCTGCCGTCGAGGGTGGCCTTCTCGACCACGAGCGGGTCGCCCAGGTCGAGACGGAACTCCGGGGCGGTGGCGTTCGCGCGGAACGCCAGCGTGGTGGTGCCGGTGAGCATCTCCTCGTCCGGGTCCCACGCGATGTCGAGGTGGTAGTGAAGGGCGTCCACCGCGGGGTCGCCCACGTTCGGGTACAGGCTGTCCTCGAGCGGCTTGCTCACGGCCGGGCGGAAGGCCGGGTCGTCGGGGTCGACGTCCTCGCCGGCCGCCGGCTCGGTCTCGTCGTCGGTGGGCGCGCTGTCGGTCGAGCCGGTGGTGGGCGGGCCCGCGACGGCGGTCTTGTCGTCGTCGCCGGTGAGCACGATGACGAGCACGACGGCGCTCACGACGAGCGCCAGTGCGGCGACGATCGCCCATACCTTGGTCATGGCAAATCCCCCAGGGAGGTGGTGCGGAGCCTCATTCCTACCCGATGGGACCCGTGCTGAACCGCGAAGCGCATGACGGATCGGTCACGCCAACTCGAGGCTGAGCATCGCCACCCGGTGCCCGGGATCGCCGCGGGTGCCGACGTCGACGTAGCCCCGGGTCCGGTGGAACGCCAGCGAGGGCTCGTTCGGCGGCTCGCTGTTCACCTCCAGGACCATCCGGCGGTACGGCGCCGCGGTGCGCTCCAGCTCGTCGTACGCCGCGGCGCCGAGACCGCGCCGGCGGAACGCCTCGTCCACGACCACCCGGTCCAGGTAGTAGAACTCCTCCCCGAACCGCTCGCCGAACCAGGCGAAGTTGAGGCCGTCGTACCCGGCGTCGGGAGCGAACGTGAACACGAAGCCGGCCCGCTCGCCGTCGACCTCGAGCACGTCGGAGCGGTGCGCGTGGTCGAGGAGGTAGCCGAGCCGGGCGTCGTCCACCGGCGACAGCAGGTCGACGTGCCGCTCGTTGAGGTCGAGGACGTACGCGTGGTCGGCCGGCGTGATCGGGCGCAGGGTCAGGTCGCCCACCTCAGCCACCCAGGGCTGCCGACACCACGTCGCGCGCCTCGGCCTGGACCCGGGCCAGGTGCTCGGGCCCCTGGAACGACTCGGCGTAGATCTTGTAGACGTCCTCGGTGCCCGACGGCCGGGCGGCGAACCAGGCCGAGTCGGTGGTGACCTTGAGCCCGCCGATCTTCGCGCCGTTGCCGGGCGCCTCGGTCAGCTTGGCAGTGATCTTCTCGCCGGCCAGCTCGGTGGCGGTCACGTCGTCGGGGGAGAGGGCGCCGAGCTTCGCCTTCTGGGCGCGGTCCGCCGGGGCGTCGATGCGGGCGTACGCCGGGTCGCCGTGCTGCGCGACCAGGTCGGCGTAGTGCTGGCTCGGCGTCCGACCGGTGGTGGCCAGGATCTCGGAGGCCAGCAGGGCCAGGAGGATGCCGTCCTTGTCCGTGGTCCACGTGGTGCCGTCGTTGCGCAGGAACGACGCGCCCGCGGACTCCTCGCCGCCGAAGCCGAAGGACCCGTCGATCAGCCCGGGAACGAACCACTTGAACCCGACCGGCACCTCGACAAGCGGCTTGCCGAGCGACTCGGCCACCCGGTCGATCATCGACGAGGACACCAGGGTCTTGCCGATCCGGGCGCTGTCCGGCCAGCCCGGCCGGGCGCCGCCGAAGAGGTAGCCGATCGCGACCGCCAGGAAGTGGTTGGGGTTCAGCAGCCCGACGTCGGGCGTGACGATGCCGTGCCGGTCGGCGTCGGCGTCGTTGCCGGTGGCGATGTCGTAGGCGTCCTTCTGCCGGATCAGCGACGCCATCGCGCTCGGCGAAGAGCAGTCCATCCGGATCTTCTCGTCCCAGTCCAGGGTCATGAAGCGCCACGTCGGGTCCACCAGCGGGTTCACCACGGTGAGCTCCAGGCCGTGCCGCTCGCCGATCTCGCCCCAGTAGTCGACGCTCGCGCCGCCCAGCGGGTCGGCGCCGATCCGGACCCCTGCCGCGCGGATCGCGGCCAGGTCGAGCACGTTGGGCAGGTCGTCGACGTACGTCCCGAGGAAGTCGTACGGTGACGCGGCCGCCCGCGCCCGGGCGAACGGGATGCGCCGCACGTCGCGGAGTCCGCCGGCGATCAGCTCGTTGGCACGGGCGGCGATCACCGAGGTCGCGTCGGAGTCGGCGGGCCCACCGTGCGGCGGGTTGTACTTGAAGCCGCCGTCGGACGGCGGGTTGTGCGACGGCGTCACGACGATGCCGTCGGCGAGGCCGGAGGTCTTCCCGCGGTTGGCCCGCAGGATCGCGTGGGAGACCGCCGGGGTCGGGGTGAAGCGGTCGCGGTCGTCGACCAGGACGGTGACGTCGTTGGCGGCCAGCACCTCCAGCGCGGTGGCCCAGGCCGGCTCGGACAGGCCGTGGGTGTCGCGACCGATGAACAGCGGGCCGTCGTAGCCCTGCTGCGTGCGGTAGTCGCAGATCGCCTGCGTGGTGGCGAGGATGTGCGTCTCGTTGAACGCCGTCCTCAGGCTGGTCCCGCGGTGCCCACTGGTGCCGAAGGCGACCTGCTGGTCGACGTCGTCGGGATCGGGGACGCCGGTGTAGTACGCCGTGACGAGGTGGGCGACGTCGACGAGGTCGCGGGGCTCGGCGGGCTGTCCCGCTCTGGACTGGGTTGCTTCGGCCATGCCGAACATCATGGTGGTGCCCGGTGACTCATGGCCAGTGCAGCCCGACCGTCTCCTCGCTGATCTCCCACAGCCGTCGCGCGGCGTCAGGGTCGCGCGACAGCCGGGACGAGGTGACCACCTGCGGCGACCCGCGCCACTCGCCGATGCCGTCCGGACCGACGTACGTCCCGCTGGGGAGCTCGGCGGTGGCGGCCATCAGCGTCGGCAGCGCGCCCATCCCGGCGGACTGGGCGGTCGCCCGCATGGTGGCGTCCAGGATGCTGGCCACGCCGCCGCCGCCCTGCATGGTCTGGCCGTAGGACAGCAGGTGCGTCGCGGAGTACCCCGGGTGCGCCGCGGTCGCGGTGATCGGCAGTCCTGCCTCGCGGGCGCGGCGGTCGAGCTCGTAGGTGAACAGCAGGTTGGCCAGCTTGGTCTGCCCGTAGACGCCCCACCGCGAGTAGCGCCGCGGCTCCGTGCGGGGGTCGCCGAGCGGCGCCCGGCGCGCCATCCGGTGCCCGTTCGAGGACACCGTCACGACGCGGGCGTCGCCGGCCGCGACCAGCGAAGGCAGCAGCAGACCGGTGAACAGGAACGGGCCGAAGTGGTTGGTGGCCATCTGCAGGTCGAGCCCGTCGACGGTCCGCTGCCGCCTGGTGGCCATCACGCCCGCGTTGTTGACGAGCACGTCGATCGGTCCGAGCCGGGCGGCCTCGGCCGCGCCGTGTCGCACCGAGTCGAGGTCCGAGAGGTCGACCACGACCCGCTCGAGGTCCGCGTCCGGGACCTCACGGCGGATCGTCGCCGCGGTGTCGGTGAGCTTGTCGGCGGACCGGGCGGCGAGCACCACCCGCGCGCCGTGCCGGGCCAGCTCGAGCACGGTGTGCTGGCCGATGCCGCTGGTGCAGCCGGTGACCACGAAGGTCCGGCCGGTCTGGTCGCCGATGCCGACCAGGTCCACCGCCATCTCGGAGGTCATGGCGTCACCGCGAACGCGCCGAGGACGCGGTGGCCCAGCTCCTGGTCGCCCTCGACCTGCGCCGACGAGGGCGCGCGCCGGCCGCCGGCGAGCACGATGAAGTCCTCGCGGTCCAGCCGGAGCAGCACCGTCGGGTCCGTCGGTGGGGCGCACCGCTGGGCCCGTCCGTCCTCGCCGACCGTGACGGCGTACGTCGGGGAGCCGGCCACCTCGAGCACCACCGTGGTGCCGGGCGCCGGGGTGACCCGCTTGCCGACCACCAGGCCGAGGCTCTCGGTGAGGTAGTCCGCGGTGTGCTTGGCCGCTGCCGAGTCGAGCCCGCCCGGCAGGTCGACCGCGCGGCGTACGTCCTGCTCGTGCATCCACACGTCCAGCGGCCGGTTGCGCAGCAGCCGTTCCCAGGTCCACGGCACGCCGCCGAAGATCCGCTCCGGCCGCGCCGAGGCGTCCGTGGGCGGGCCCGCGAGCAGAGCCGTGTGCCGGCGGGTGGTCGACTCGCGGATTTCGGTGATCAGGTCGTCGGGGGAGTGGTCCCGCCGCGCGACCACGCCCTGCTCGGTGTAGGCGCCCAGCAGCCCCCGCACATGGGACGGCTCGCCGATCGCGACGGTCTCCTCCGGGGCGCCGGCGAGCACCGCCTCGAGGTGCGCGGTGTGCGCGACCACCGCGTGCACGTCCCAGCCGGGCAGGTCGGTCGGCGCCGACCACAGCTCGGCAGGAACCTTCTCCAGCAGCGTGGTGAAGTCGTCGCAGGCCTGCCACCAGACGCCGACGTAGCCGGCCAGTCGGGTGGCGTCGTCGCCGGTCGCAGTCATGACGGCCACCCTAGGGGTGCCACTTGTCCTACTGTGAAGCGCATCACCGGCGCCGGAAACGAGCGGAGAACTGGGATGGATGAGGCGCGCAGGCCGAGGGCGGAGGCTGCGGACCGCCGGTCCTTCACGTACTCCGTCGTCGTTCCCGTCTACAACAGCGTCGACCTGGTCGGCGCCACCATCGCGCGCATCGTCGAGGTCTTCGAGGGCGCCGGCCTGCGCTACCAGCTGGTGCTGGTCAACGACGGCAGCCGCGACGGCAGCTGGGACGTCATCGCCGCGGCGGCACGGGAGAACCGGCACCTGGTGGCGCTCAACCTCCTGCAGAACTACGGCCAGCACCACGCCAACGTCGCCGGCTTCCGGGAGGCCACCGGGGACTTCGTGATCACCCTCGACGACGACCTCCAGAACCCGCCCGAGGAGGCGCTCGCGCTCATCGACGAGGCGATGTACGGGTGGGACGTGGTGTTCGGGAGGTTCGACCGCAAGCAGGCCGCGGGCTACCGGCGGCTGGGCAGCCACCTGATCAGCATGATCAACCGGCGGGTGTTCGGGCAGCCACCCGGTCTCGCCGTCTCCAACTTCCGGATCCTCCGGCGCTGCGTGGTGGACCGGATCTGCGGCTCCCGGACCGCGCACCCCTACATCACCGGCCAGGCGCTGATGTTCTCCAGCACCCGCACCGACGTGCCGGTGCGTCACGCGCCGCGGGCCAGCGGCACCAGCGGCTACTCGCTGGGCCGGATCGTTCGGCTGGTGTTCGCGATCCTGTTCAGCTACTCCTCGTTCCCTCTGCGGGCGGCGGCCCTGGGTGGCTTCGTGGTGGCCGGGCTCAGCTTCTGCCTCGGGGTCTTCTACCTGGTCCGCGGCCTGGTCGTGGAGTCGCCGGTGCCCGGCTGGACCACGATCGCGGTGCTGCTGGCGATCTTCAACGGGATCACCATCGCGCTGCTCTCGATGCTCGGCGAGTACGTCGTGCGCACCCTCAACGCCGTCAGCGCCGAGCAGACCTACCTCGTCATGGAGCGGGTGACGTCGTGACCCGGCACCTGCTGCTCATCGGCGGTCAGCGCTGCGGCACGACGTACCTCCACGGACTGCTGCAGGAGCATCCGGAGATCGCGATGGCCCGCCCGGCGCGGCCGGAGCCGAAGGTGTTCCTCTCCGACGAGCTCAGCGGCCGGGGAGCGGAGTGGTACCGCTCGACGTACTTCGCCCACGCGTCCGGGGAGAAGATCCTCGGTGAGAAGAGCACCAGCTACCTCGAGGACCCGGCAGCGGCGACCCGCGCCGCCGCCGTGCTGGGCGACCCGCTGGTGCTGGTGCTGCTCCGCGACCCGGTGGCCCGGGCGATCTCCAACTGGCGGTTCAGCACCGACAACGGCCTGGAGAAGCGCCCCCTCGACGTCGCGCTCCGGGAGTCGCTCGAGCAGGAGTCGGAGTGGGACCCCTCGGCCACGTCCGTCTCGCCGTTCGCCTACCTGGCAAGGGGCAGGTACGCCGAGCACCTCGTCCCCTGGCTGACGACCTTCGGCGACGCGATGCAGGTGCACTTCCTCGCCGAGCTCCTGGAGGACGACGCGACTCTCATGGGCCTCTACGCCGGTCTCGACGTCGACCCGGGCTTCCGCCCCGAGGGGCGCGACCGGATCGCCAACGGGAGCTCCGGCCCGGCCCCCCACCTGCCGGCGGACCTGACCGCCAAGCTGGAGGGGTACTTCGCGGCGAGCAACCAGGCGCTGGCCGAGCTGCTGGGGCGCGAGCTGCCGTGGTGGTCGGGGGCAACCCTGGCGGCCACCGGCTCGACCGACCTCCTGGAGGCACCCGAGCGTCGCGCCATCGCGTTCAACGAGAGCGCCGTCGAGGGTCGTGAGCTCGACTACGTGCGGGCCTCCATCCGCAGCGGGCACCCGTCGTCCGGGGGCGGGTTCTCGGCTCGGGCCGAGGCGCTGCTGGCCGATGCGACCGGCGCCGAGGAGGTGCTGCTCACGACCTCCTGCACCTCGGCCCTCGAGCTGTCGGCGATGCTGCTCGACCTCGGGCCCGACGACACGGTGGTCGTCCCGTCGTTCACGTTCACGACCACCGCGCTCGCCTACGCACGCGAGGGCGCCCGGCTGGTGTACTGCGACATCGAGCCGCACACGCTCGGGATGGACCCCGACCACCTGGCCACCCTGCTCGACGAGCACGTCCGCGCCGTCGTGGTCGTGCACTACGCCGGCATCGCCTGCGACCTCGAGGGCATCCAGCGGGTGCTGGCCGACCGCCCCGACATCGCCCTCGTGGAGGACAACGCGCACGCGCTGTTCGGGAGCTGGCGCGGCCGGCCCCTCGGCAGCATCGGCAGGTTCGCGGCGCAGAGCTTCCACGAGACCAAGAACTTCACGTGCGGCGAGGGCGGGGCGCTGATCCTCAACGACGCCGCGGACGTCGACCGCGCCCGTGTCCTCCACGACAAGGGCACCGACCGCCGGGCGTTCCTGCTCGGGCAGGTGGACAAGTACTCGTGGAAGGACACCGGCTCGTCGTTCGGGCTCTCCGACGTGCTGGCGGCCTACCTGCTGGCGCAGCTCGAGCAGGCCGCCGTGATCCAGGCCAAGCGGCGGGCGATCACCGAGCACTACCACCACGCCCTGTCGCCGCAGGCCGAGCGACTCGGGTTCACGACGATGCCCGCGGACCCGCCGGAGCGGGAGTCGGCGTTCCACATGTTCTACGTGCTGCTCCAGGACCGGCGGCAGCGCGACGCGGTGCTGCGGCTGCTGCGCGACCGGGGCGTGCAGGCGACCTTCCACTACGTGCCCCTCCACACCTCAGACGCCGGCCGCCGGTTCGCGGCGCGCGAGACCGCGTGCCCGGTGACCACCGATGTCAGCGACCGGCTGCTGCGGCTGCCGTTCCACAACAACCTCACGACCGACGACCTCGACCGGGTCGCCGCCGCGTTCCTCGAGTCCGTGGCGACCTCGGCCGAATGACCACCGGACCCGTCGCCCGCCAGCCGGGGTCGTCGTCGCTGCGGCACCCCGACTACTGGTGGTACCGCGCCCGGTCCCGGCTGCTCGAGGCGGTGCTCGGCCCCTGGCTCGGGCACCCGGGGCGGTCCCTCGACGTCGGCAGCGCTGACGGGCCGAGCGTCGGGTGGATGACGCACGCCGGACAGCGGGTCACGCTGGACCTGTTCCCCGGCGGGCTGACGCCCGGCGAGGGGGTGTGCGGGTCCGCGACCGCGTTGCCGTTCCGCGACGGCGCCTTCGAGGTGGTCGCCGCCTTCGACGTGGTCGAGCACTGCGCGGACGAGGCGCAGGCGCTGGCCGAGCTGGCCCGGGTGCTGGCGCCGGGCGGGCGGCTGCTGCTCTCCGTGCCGGCGTACCAGTGGGCCTGGTCCGACCACGACGTCCGGGCCGGCCACCACCGGCGCTACACACGGCCCCGTCTCGTGGCCGCGGTGGAGCGTGCCGGGGTGCGGGTCGAGCGGTCGACGTACGCCTTCACCGCGGTGTTCCCGCTGTTCGCCGCCGAGCGGCTCCTCCGCCGGCTCCGCCGCGCCGTCGGCCGACCGGCGGTCGAGGGGCTGACGCCCGTGTCCACCCGGGCCGACCGGTTGCTGACCGGGCTGTCCGGGGTCGAGGGCCGGGTGCTGCGGCGCCGGGACCTGCCCTTCGGTTCGTCGGTCTTCGTGGCGGCGGTCAAGCCCGACCGCTGACCTCGGCCCTGTCCCGGGGCAGCAGCACCAGCAGGCCCACCTGCGCGGCCGCCTCCGCCGCGACGAAGGCCCAGACCGTGCGGTCGGTCGGGTCCAGCCCGTGCAGGAGCGCGTAGGTCACCGCGCCGGCGAGCGTCGCCCCGACCCAGGCGACCGCGACGTGCGCGGAGCGGTCGTGGGCGAGCACGTCCACCGCGACGAGGAGGTTGACCACGGCGAGCGTGCAGCCCACCGCCACCAGTCCTACCAGGTGGGGCGCCAGGCGGATGTCCGGCCCGAACACCAGGCGCAGGAGGCCCGGGCCCAGCCAGGCGCCCGCTCCCCAGGCGAGGGGCACCGTGAGCACGGTCAGGCCCAGGAGACCACGCCGCACCCGGCTGAGGGTGGCCGCGTCACCGGCGACGACGAGACGCGTCAGGCGAACGGTCAGCGGCGCGACGCTGCCCTGGACGAGGAGGTACGGCGCCCGGAACAGCGCCATCGCGGCGAACAGGGCGGTCACGTCCGCGGGGGAGCCGCCGCCGAGTGCGAGCACCACCGGCGCCGAGGTGAGCACCACCTGCGCGACCAGCTGGCTGAGGCCGGTGCCGGCCAGGAAGACGAAGGCCCGGCTCGCAGGCAGGGTGGACCCGCCCGCCGCGAACCGGAGGGCGGACGGCCACAGGAACGCGCAGAGCTGGCCGGCGACCAGGCAGGCACCGAAGGCCACCGGCGACGTCACGTCGGCGATCACGAGCGTGGTGACCGCGAGCAGGCGCACCAGGTTCTCGGCGACCAGGCTGGCGCCCACGGCGGCGTACCGCTCCCGGGCACCCAGGCCGCCGCGGGCGAGGCCGATCAGCGACGACCCGAGGGTCACCAGGAGCACCATCAGCGGGAACCACGCGTCGGCGCGGTGGAAGAGCGCATCGCGGCCCAGCCAGGCGAGCCCCCCGGTGACCCCGGACACCGCGAGCACGGCGAGGCCGACGCGGGGCAGCGCGGCCCGCACCGCACCCTCGCCGTAGGCCGACACGGTACGGGTGACCCAGTGCTGGAGCGGGAAGGTGAAGGCGGCTCCGGCGAAGCCCCACCAGGTCCAGAGCACCGACACCGGTGCAGCCGCGGCGGCGCCGAGCGCCCTCGTGGTGATCGCGAAGACCGCGTAGGCCATGAGGCCGCTGACCGCGGCACCGCCGGCGAGCGCGACGGTCTGGCGACGTCCGCTCACCGGGCCGGCGCTCCGGATCGCAGGCCGTCCGTGAGCCGCTGCAGCACCTCCGGGCCGAGGGAGCGGCGGGCCATCCAGATCCAGCCCGGGGCGCGGCCGACCCGGGTGTAGTCCACGCCCATCGCCCGCCGCCACTGCTTGTTGCCCGGCGTCCCGATGGCGATCAGGTCCGGCCTCGTGTCGAGGATCTGCTGCTGGAACCCGGGCAGCCCGCCGGGCCAGGTGTCGTCGACATAGTCGGCGAGGCCGTTCGAGAACATCTGGTGGCGGGTCGGGTTCCGACGGCCCGCGAGGACCAGGGGCTGCGGTGCCTGGAGCGAGACGATGGTCGCGTCCGGCAGCACGGCGAGCACCGCGTCCACCGAGCGCCGCTGCGCGACGAGCCTGTCGTCGCGCTCGCCGAGGGAGAAGGTCAGGGCGAGCCCGGTGGCCACCAAGGACCAGGCCACGGTCAGGGCGATCCCTCGCCGGTGGTCGAGCCGCCGGGCCAGGGCGGTCACGATGCCGCCGGCGCCGAGCGCGGCCAGGGGGAGCACGGGGAAGACGTCGGGCCACGAGTCGAAGTCGCGGGCCATCCACGCGACGCCGGTCACCGCGCCGACGGTCAGGCCCACCAGCATCGGCGTCGCCGGGTCGGAGCGGCGGTGCGCCCCCACCGCGAGCACCGGCAGCGCCACGAGCCCGCCGACCAGGATGGCCGTGCTCGCGCCGTACCCCCGGACGACGCGTGCCCAGTCGCCGGCACCCCAGGGGCCTGCCTGCGTGTACGTCGCATTGATCGTCACGAAGCCCTCGACGAAGTCGTGCAGGTGCCCGACGACGACGAAGTACAGGACCGCGACGGCGAGGGCGGTGGCGCCTCCGGCCGCGACGCGCAGGCAGGCGGTCAGCCGGCCTCGGCCGTGCTCGCCCAGCAGGGCCGCCACGACCAGGGCCGGGGCTCCGACCGTGAGGATGATCTGCAGCACGAGGGTGGCGAGGCCGAGCAGGAAGCCGGCCACCAGCCATCGTCTCCGCCCGGCCGCCAGCAGGGCCAGCAGCAGGAAGAGCAGCATCGGGGTCTTCTCGCGCGGCCCGCTGGAGGCGAACACGATGAACCCCGAGAAGCTGAGGAACGCCGCGGCCGACGCCACTCCCGCCCACGGAGAGCCGAACAGGTCGCGCCCGAGGAGGTGGACCAGGACCACGCAGCCGACCGCCATCAGCAGGAAGAGCAGCCGGATCCCGAGCAGGTCGTCCATGCCCATCAGTCGGGCCAGGGCCGCGCCCAGTCCGGGGAGCAGGTGCGCGAGCGGGCCCGCCCGGTTGAGCACCCCGACGTACGGCGGCACACCGTCGGCGACCTGCTGCCCCGCGTAGGCGTAGATGCCGAGGTCCCGGGACAGGATCCCGTCGGTGCCGTGCAGGGCGAAGACCGCGAGGGAGACGAGGCCCACGACCCCGGAGTACGGATCCACGCGTCGCGTCCTGCGCTCGAGCGTGGGGTCGGTACCGATGCGATCCTCCCGGGGGTGACGCGATGCCCCTCGATGCTAGTGCCGGTGGCTTGGCACACTGGGGACCGTGACTCCCCGCGTGCGTGCCTCCGAGCTCGTCGGCCGTGGCTGGCTGAACACCTCCGGCCCGCTCCGGCTCCGCGACCTGCGTGGTCGCTTCGTGCTGCTCGACTTCTGGACCTTCTGCTGCGTCAACTGCCTCCACGTGCTGGACGAGCTGCGGCCCGTGGAGCAGAAGTACGCCGACGAGCTGGTCGTCATCGGCGTGCACTCGCCCAAGTTCGTGCACGAGGCGGACCCGGACGCCCTGGCCGCCGCGGTCGAGCGCTACGGGGTGCACCACCCGGTGCTCGACGACCCCGACCTGACCACCTGGGATGCGTACGCCGCCCGGGCCTGGCCGACGCTGGTGCTGGTCGACCCCGAGGGGTACGTCGTGGCGCACTACGCCGGCGAGGGGCACGCCCACGCCGTCGACGCGCTGCTGACCGAGCTGGTCGCCCAGCACCGGGTGCGCGGAACGCTCCAGCCCGGGGACTCGCCGTACGTCCCACCGGAGCCGCCGGAGACCGAGCTGCGGTTCCCGGCCAAGGCCATCGTGCTGCCCAACGGGAACCTCCTCGTCGCCGACGCCGGCCACGGCGAGGTCGTGGAGCTCAGGGTCACCGACGGTCCCCACGAGGTGGTGCGGAGGATCGGACCGTTCAAGGAGCCGAACGGCCTGTGCCTGGTCGGGTCCGCGGTCGCGGCGGAGGTCGGGTACGACGTCGTGGTCGCCGACACCTCGGGCCACGTCCTGCGGGGGGTCACGCTCGCCACGGGCGAGGTCAGGACGCTCGCCGGTGACGGTGCGCAGTGGATGCAGGGGGACGGGACGGTCCGGCTCAGCAGTCCGTGGGACGTGGCCTGGTGGCAGGGACGCGTCTGGGTCGCGATGGCCGGTATTCACCAGCTGTGGACCTTCGACCCGACGAACGGTGAGCTGCGCGCGGTGGCCGGCACGACGAACGAGGGCCTGGTCGACGGGCCTCTGGAGGAGGCGTGGTTCGCCCAGCCGTCCGGGCTGGCGCCCGACGGTGACCGTCTCTGGGTCGCCGACGCGGAGACCTCGTCGCTCCGGGTCGTCCAGGGCGGCCAGGTGCGCACCGTGCTCGGGCACGGCCTCTTCGACTTCGGGTTCCGTGACGGCAACCGCGAGGCGGCTCTGTTGCAGCACCCGCTCGGCGTCACCGTGCTGCCCGACGGTGCGGTCGCGGTGGCCGACACCTACAACGGCGCGATCCGACGGTTCGACCCGGCGACCGGGCTGCTGTCCACGCTGGCCTCCGGCCTCGAGGAGCCCTCCGGCCTGGTGGTCTCCGGCGACCGGCTGCTGGCGGTGGAGTCTGCCCGGCACGAGGTCACGGAGCTCGATGCCTCGGCCACCACCACGCACGAGGAGTTCTCGGCGGCCACGCAGCGTCCCGTCACCGACGTTGGCGGCACCTTCACCCTCGACGTCACCTTCAGCCCACCGCCGGGCCAGAAGGTGGACGACCGCTTCGGCCCGGCGACCCAGCTGGTCGTGAGTGCCACCCCCGCATCCTTGATCAAGGACGGCGACGGCCGGAGCCCCGACCTGTCTCGCCGGCTGACCCTCGACCCCGTGGTGGGCGAGGGCATCCTCCACGTCGCCGCCCGCGCCGCCTCCTGCGACACCGACGGCGGCGAGGGCGCCGCCTGCCGGATGCACCAGCAGGACTGGGGCGTACCGATCCGGGTGGTCACCGACGGTGAGGGACGGTTGGTTCTCCCGCTGGGCGGGATGGAGCCGACAGCCGAACCGACGGGAAGCCCGACCGGCTGAGCCGCGGGGTGCGCGGGAGCGTCAGCTGCGTGAGTGACGCCCCCGCGCCGTTCCCCCGGGGAGCGCGCCCCGTCCGGCGGCGGCGCTGGGCGCTGCCGCGGCGTGGGACATGCCGTTCACGGCCTCGACGAGGTCTCCGATCAGTCGTTCCTCCAGCCACTGCACGAGCGCCGCATCCGTGACCAGGGTCGCGGGGTCCTCGTCCACGACCCCGAGCACGAGCACGCGGGCGAGGTCCGGCACCTGCCGGTCGTGCTGGCGCGCCCAGCGCAGCAGAAGCGCGAAGGCCTGGTGCGAGCCGATCCCGAACTGGAGCATCAGCGCGCCCTTGGCCCGCTCCACCAGGTTGCGCGGGTCTGCTGCGTCGTCGTCCATTCGCGGGTGAGGAATCATCGAGGCGACCTGACGTGTGTTCCGCGAGGCGGCCGCCGAATCGGCCGCAGGGCTGTGCTCCCAACCATTCACGACGTTATCCCGGGGGGCCTGGGGTGTCCAGAGCAGCACTGCGAAGGCGCCGGCCGCGTCGGTGTCCCTCCGGACGGTCGGCGTACGTCGTACGCCGACCGTGTCCGGGGGCGGCTGCGCTCAGACCGGCGGCGGGCGCCGGTCCTCGACCACGGTGGTGGTGCGGGAGCGTTGTGCGTTCATCACGAGCGCCAGGACGATGGCCAGCGCACCGACGGCGATGAGGATCCAGCCGACCGTGTCGGTCGCGACGGCGTCGTCGATGCTCGCCGGCAGGTCGATCGCATCGAGGGCCAGGATCAGCCCGACGACCAGCAGGACGACACCGGTACCGAGGCCCATGCGCGCTCCTTCGGGGGTGGTGTCGGACGGGGTGATCGTGCTCCACCGTGCGTGTACCCCGAACCGCCGCCGATCATCCGGCGGTCCAGGCCATTTCGGGGCTGCTGGTTTCACTAGGTACCTAGTGAAACTGGCGCTTACCTCGCGAAGTATCGCGTGGTAAGCGCCAGTTTCGTGTGGTCAGGCGACCCCTGAGGTCAGAAGGCGTCCTCGGAGAGGTCCATGATCGACAGGTCGACGGACTCGGCGATGGCGCGCTCGGCGGTGATCTTCGGCAGCACCTGGTGGGCGAAGAACTGCGCGGCCGCGACCTTGCCCTCGTAGAACGGCTTGTCCTTGGCGGAGGGTCCGCCGTCGAGCTTCTCGAGCGCGATCTCGGCCTGGCGCAGCAGGAGCCACGAGCAGACGACGTCGCCGAGCACCATCAGCAGGCGGCTGGAGTTGAGGCCGACCTTGTAGATGTTGCGCAGGTCGCCTCCCTCGGCGGAGGCGTCGGCCGACATCAGGTGGCCGATCATCGTCGAGACGATCGCGTTGGTGTCCTCGAGCGCGGTGGCGAGCAGCTCCCGCTCGACCTTGAGGCGGCCGTTGCCGCCCTCGGCCTTGAGGAACTTCTCGACCTCG
>JBEVFC010000188.1:0-4170 GCA_040512455.1 Nocardioides sp. | reverse complement strand
AAGGTCGTCGACTACGTACGTCGCCTGGAAGAGGCCCTGATCGGCGTGTGCCGCGACCTCGGCGTCGCCACCGCACGGGTGCCGGGCCGCAGCGGCGTGTGGTTGCGGGCCGACGCGTCGCGAGGTCTTCCCGAGCGGAAGGTCGCGGCCATCGGCATCCGGGTCAGCCAGGGGGTGGCCTCGCACGGCTTCGCCCTCAACTGCGACGTCGACCTGGGCTGGTACGACCGCTTCGTGCCCTGCGGGATCGCCGACGCGGGCGTCACGTCCCTGACCGAGGAGCTCGGTCGCGACGTCACCGTCCACGACGTGCTGCCCTCCGTGGAGAAGCACCTGAGCGACCTGCTGGCCTGGGGCGACTACACCGCCACCCCGGACTACGAACCCCGCCCGGAGCCACCACGCATCGCGCTGGTGACCCCCGGCCGCTGAGCCGGGCCGCGGCGCGGCGCCTGCACGGCGTCCGTCCCGGCTGTCAGGATGCACCGACGCCGCGGTGAGGGCCGCGGCTCGGGAGCTCGGGGGCATCGATGAGCGATCTCGTGATCGAGACACACGGCTTGAACAAGACGTTCCGCACCCGTCAGGGTGCCGTCCGGGTCGCCGTACGTGACCTCGACCTGGCCGTCCCCGGTGGCGGGGTGCACGGCTTCCTCGGACCCAACGGGTCGGGCAAGACCACCACCATCCGGATGCTGCTCGGCCTCTCGCGTCCCACCGGCGGCACGATGAGGCTTTTCGGCACCGAGGTCCCGCGCCACCTCCCCGACGTGATGCCGCGGATCGGCGCCGTCGTCGAGTCCCCGAAGTTCTCCCCCATGTTCACCGGCCGGCAGAACCTCCTGCTGCTGGCCCGGTCGATCGGCGAACCGGACGCCCGCGTCGACGAGGCCCTCGAGACGGTCTCGCTGTCCGGCCGGGACGGCGACCGCTACAAGGCGTACTCGCTCGGCATGAAGCAGCGGCTCGCCATCGCCGCCACCCTGCTCAAGCAGCCGCAGCTGCTGATCCTCGACGAGCCCACCAACGGGCTGGACCCGGCGGGCATCCGTGAGATCCGCGAGACCATCCGCGACCTCGGCGCCCGTGGGGTCACCGTGCTGCTCAGCTCGCACATCCTCGCGGAGGTGCAGCAGGTCTGTGACTCGGCGACGATCATCGGCCACGGCCGGATGCTGGCCAGCGGCCGTGTCGAGGACCTCATCGGCAGCAGCACGACGTACCGGGTCGGCGTCGCCGAGCCCGACGAGGCCGGGCGGGTGCTGCGGGCCGCCGGTCACGTCGTACGGCGTGAGGGCGCCGTGCTGGTCGTCGACACCCCCGAGCCACCCGACCGGATCACCCGGGCGCTCGCCGAGGGCGGCATCTACCTCTCCGAGCTGGTGCCGGTGCGTGCCGACCTGGAGTCGGTCTTCCTCGAGCTCACCGAGGAGTCCACGCTCGGCCACGGCGCCGACCTCGGCGCCCGGCCCGCCACCGGGGCGGAGGAGGTCCGATGAGGCTGCTCACCGTCGAGCTCACCCGGCTGCGCTGGCGTCGCGCCGTCGTCGTCCTGCTGGCCTGCTGTGTCGTCATCCCGGCGCTCCTCCTGCTCGGACTCGCCTGGGGCACCCGCCCGGTGTCCGGGTCCGAGATCCAGCAGGCCAAGGACATGGTGGCCGAGAACAACCGGGCCAACCAGGAGGCGTACGACGACTGCGTGGCGCACCCGGACGACTTCGACATCCCGCCGGGCGAGGATCCCGCGGTGATCTGCAAGCAGTACACCGGCGTCGACGAGGACTACCGGTGGTACCTCACCCGCCAGCCGCTGGACGTGGCCGCTGAACGGGAGGGCACCGGGCTGGCGGTGATCAGCCTGCTGTCCGCCCTGACGATGCTGATCGGCACCACGTTCGCCGGCCACGACTGGAACAGCGGCTCGATGAGCAACCAGCTGCTCTTCGAGCCACGTCGCCGCCGGGTCTGGCTGGCCAAGGCGGCCGCGGTGTTCGCGACCTGCCTGGTGGTGAGTGCCGCGGTGCTCGCCCTCTGGTGGGGTGCGGTGTGGCTGCTCGCCGGGTCGCGCGACCTGCAGGCCAGCAGCCACGCCTGGGGCCGGATCGCGGCCTCCGCGGGGCGCGGCAGCCTTCTCGCCGCCGGGGCCGCCGTCGCCGGCTACGCGCTGACGATGCTCTTCCGCAGCACCGTCGCCACGCTCGGCGTGATGTTCGCCGTGGCGGTCGCCGGGCAGGCCGTGTTCGTGGCGGTCCTCGGTGACGCCGCGCTCCGCTGGGTGCTGCCCACGAACATCGGAGCCTTCCTGTTCAACGGCATCGACTACTACGACGGGAGCGGCAGCGACCAGTGCGTCGATGTCGGCAACGGTGCCGTCGAGTGCGGCACCGGGATGGCGCACCTCAGCCTCGCCTTCGGTTCGACCTACCTGCTCGTGCTGTTCGGGGTCGCGGCCGCCCTCTCCCTGTGGTCGTTCCAGCGCCGCGACGTGCCCTGACCTGCCCTCGCCCGGGTGTCCGGGGACACGTCCACCGGAATTGGGCGGCCCCGGGCCCCGGCGTAGAGTGACCGGCGTGACTCAAGCCCCCACCGCACCGGACGGACGCAAGCTCCTGCGCCTCGAGGTCCGCAACGCCGAGACCCCGATCGAGCGCAAGCCCGAGTGGATCAAGACGCGGGCGAAGATGGGTCCCGAGTACACCGCGCTGCAGAACCTCGTGAAGTCCGAAGGGCTCCACACGGTCTGCCAGGAAGCCGCCTGCCCCAACATCTTCGAGTGCTGGGAGGACCGCGAGGCGACGTTCCTCATCGGCGGCGACCAGTGCACCCGCCGCTGCGACTTCTGCCAGATCGACACCGGCAAGCCGCAGCCGCTCGACCGCGACGAGCCCCGCCGGGTCGCCGAGTCGGTGCAGAAGATGGAGCTGCGCTACGCCACCATCACCGGCGTCGCCCGCGACGACCTCGAGGACGGCGGTGCCTGGCTGTACGCCGAGACCGTGCGCGCCATCCACGAGCTCAACCCGGACACCGGTGTCGAGAACCTCATCCCCGACTTCAACGGCAAGCCCGACCTCCTCCAGGAGGTCTTCGAGTCGCGGCCCGAGGTACTGGCCCACAACGTCGAGACGGTGCCGCGGATCTTCAAGCGGATCCGGCCGGCCTTCCGCTACGACCGGTCGCTGGACGTGCTGACCCAGGCCCGCGCGTTCGGGCTGGTCACGAAGTCCAACCTGATCCTGGGCATGGGCGAGACCCGCGAGGAGGTCTCGCAGGCCCTCGAGGACCTGCACGCCGCGGGCACCGAGCTGATCACCATCACGCAGTACCTCCGCCCCTCGCTGCGCCACCACCCGGTGGAGCGTTGGGTCAAGCCGGAGGAGTTCGTCGAGCTCGCCGCCGAGGCCGAGGAGATCGGCTTCTCCGGTGTTCTCTCCGGACCGCTGGTCCGTTCGTCGTACCGAGCCGGTCGCCTGTACCGTCAGGCGTTGGACAACCGCTCCTGACCAGAAGGCGAACCCGCATGTCTACCCCCCAAGACGTCGAGAAGATGAGCCGGCGCAAGCAGATCGCCCAGACCTACCGGATGGCGAAGAAGTCCGACACCCGGATCGGGCTGTGGATCGCGCTCGCGTTCCTGGTCGGTGCCGCCGTCGGCTTCGGGCTGTTCTTCTTCCTCCCCGGTCCCGGGCTGCTGTTCCCGATCATCGGGGCGCTGCTGTTCGGGTTCCTGGCCGCGATGATCATCTTCGGCCGGCGCGCCCAGCGGGCGGCGTACGACCAGATGGACGGACAGCGTGGCTCCGCCGCTGCCGCCCTGAACATGCTGCGTCGCGGCTGGAAGGTCGACCCGGCGATCGGCTTCACCAAGCAGCAGGACGTCGTGCACCGCGTCGTCGGCCCGCCCGGCATCGTCCTGGTCGGTGAGGGCTCCCCCGCCCGGGTGAAGCAGCTGCTGGTCAACGAGCGGCGCAAGCACGAGCGCGTCGCCGGCGAGACACCGATCCACGAGGTCGTGTGCGGCCGCGGCGAGGGTGAGGTGCCGCTGCCCAAGCTGGTCAAGCACGTCCAGAAGCTCGGCAAGAAGGGCCTCAAGCCCGCCGAGATGACCGACCTGCTCTACCGGATCAAGGCGCTGGACGCGAACCGCTCCAACATCCCGCTGCCCAAGGG
>JBEVFC010000163.1:0-16939 GCA_040512455.1 Nocardioides sp. | reverse complement strand
CTCGGCGTTGGTGAGGCCGCGGGCAAGCAGGGTCAGCACCTCCCGCTCCCGGTCGGTCAGCGCGGCCAACCGGCGGACCAGCGCGGACGGCGGCTCGCTGATCCGCAGGTGCTTCTCGATCAGCCGACGCGTGACGCTGGGCGAGAGCAGGGCGTCCCCCTCGGCAACCGTCCGCACCGCGGCGTACAGGGTCTGGCGCGGCGCGTCCTTGAGCAGGAAGCCGCTGGCGCCGGCCCGGAGCGCCGCGAGGACGTACTCGTCGAGGTCGAAGGTGGTCAGCACCAGGACGCGGGTGGCGGAGCGCGGGTCCTCGCAGATCTCGCGGGTGGCCGCGATCCCGTCCACCCGCGGCATCCGGACGTCCATCAGCACCACGTCGGGGCGGTGCCGGCGTACCTCGTCGACCGCCTCCCGACCGTCTGCCGCCTCGCCCACCACCTCGAGGTCCGGCTGGGTGCGGAGCACCGCGGCGAACCCTGCCCGCACCAGCTCCTGGTCGTCGGCGACCACGACCCGGATCGTCATCGCGGCACCGCCGCGACCGCCGGCACCGGGATGCGGGCGTGCACCCGGAACCCGTCGTCCGTCGGACCCGCCTGCACCTCTCCGCCGTAGAGACGGGCCCGCTCCCGCATCCCCACCAGGCCGCGCCCGCCCTGCGGGTCGTGCCCGTTGATCCGCGGTCCGCCGCCGACATCGACGACGTCCACGACCACCTCGTCCGACCCGGCGACCACGCGGGCGCGAACGGTCGCGGCACCCGCGTGCCGGAGGGAGTTGGTCAGCGCCTCCTGGAGGATCCGGTACGCCGCGAGGTCGACGCCCGCGGGCAGCCGCCCGGCGTCGCCGTCCACGGAGAGGTCGACGGCGAGCCCGGCGGCCGCCAGCTCGCTGACCAGCAGGTCCGCGTCGCGCAGCCGCGGGCTCGGGGTGGTGGCACCGGCGTCGTCCCCGAGCGCGGAGAGCAGCCCGCGCAGCTCGGTGAGCGTTGAGCGCCCCACCCGCTGGATGGCCCGCAGGCACTCCGCGGAGGCGTCGTCGGTCGGCAGCTGCGCCTCTCCCGCCTCGGCCTGCACCACCATCAGCGAGACGCTGTGCGCGACGACGTCGTGCACGTCACGGGCGATGCGCTCCCGCTGCTCGGCCGCGACCGCACGCGCCTCCGCCTCCCGACCACGGCGCAGCTCCTCGGAATGGGCAGCGAGCCGGAGCACCATCTGGTTCCGCGACCACACCACCCGGCCGGCGGCCCAGAACCCGGACATGAGGGTCACGATGAACGCGGTGTCATCGAACAGATTCCCCGTCGAGCGCCAGCTGGTGTACATCACCACCGGCACCAACAGGAGCAGCGACGCCACCGCGGTCCGCCGGGGTGTGTGCGCGCCGACCGTGTAGACACCGACCAACAGCGCGAAGAAGACGCCGAAACCCTCGTTGGACCCCGTGACGGCGGCCTGGGCGGAGACGAGGGCCAGGATCGTCAGCCACACCGCCAACGGGAACCGCCGACGCACCGCCAGCGGTGCGATCTCGGCCACCCCCCAGAGGATCGCCTCTCCCCGACCCGCGGTGCCCAGGGTGTGCGAGATGCCCTCAAGCGTCGCGACCACAACCATCAGACAGACGAGGCCCAGGTCCACCCAGTCCTCGCGTCGGAGCCGGGCGGCCAGCGCCCGCGCGCGCTCGAGCATCTCCCCACGGTACGGCGGATCGAGGCACTCCGGCATCCGTCACCGCGACGATCCGGCACCCGGCGACCTCGTCGCTCCGACGTACCCGGTCGAGCGTCGGGGAGGTCGAGGGCAGGGCGGCGCCGTTCCTACGGTGACGGTCCCGACTCGTCCCAGGAGGTCATCATGTCCCGTCAGACAACCATCGATCACCAACCACAGCGGACGTACGCCGCCGTGCTCGCCGCCATGGCGGTCGCCGCCGCGGCCGGCTTCTGGATGAGCCTGACGTCGCCCGAGGTGCCGGGCACCGAGACGCTCACGCTGGAGGACGGCGTCGACGCCGTCGCCATCATGCTCTTCGGCGTCCTCGGTGTCGCCCTGGTGGCCAGGGACCGTGCGGCCGGGCTCGGCCGCGCCCTGGTTCTCATGGCGTCGATGATCGCGCTGGACTACCTGCTGGGCGGGCTCGCCGACGCGATCGCCGGCGGTCACACGAACCCGCCCGACGCCGCCCGCATCCTCAACGTCGCGAGCGAGTCGGCGTTCATCGCCGCGTTCTTCCTGCTCGCGCTGTCGCCACTGCTCCTCTTCCCCACCGGACGGCTGCCGTCCCGCCGCTGGCGCTGGGTCGCGGGTGCCGGGATCACCGGCTGCGGGGTCTCCGTGGTCTCGGTCCTGCTCGCGCCCGGACTCGTCGACGAGGACGTGCCCGCGTGGGGCGACAACCCGATCGGGCTCGACGCGGCGCCCGGGCTGATCGACGCCCTCGAGACAGTCGGGGCGGTGCTGCTCGTCGGAGGCATCGTGGCCGGGCTGGCCGCGTTCGTCACCCGCTGGGTGCGCTACCGCGGCCCCCGGCGGCACCAGATGGCGTGGTTCACGATCGGGGTCGTGGTCCAGGTGACAGGCCTGGCCACCGACACCAGCGGCGACTCGGTCACGATCGAGGTGCTCGTGGCGCTGGCGATCTTCGGAACGATGCTGTTCGGCATCGGCTGGCCGCTGCTCGGACCGCTCGGCCAGCGGGCCGAGGCCGCGGAGCACCTCACGTGGGCGACCTCCGAGCAGGAGCCGGTGTCCAGATCCGTCTCCGGAAGCCGTCCTACACTCGATGCATGAGCAACGATCCCGGCATCCATGAGCACATCTCCGGCCTCATCGCCGAGGAGAAGAAGCTGCGCGAGCAGCGGACGGCTGGCCAGATCGACAAGGACGAGGAGCAGGCGCGGCTCCACGAGCTCGAGGTCCAGCTCGACCAGTGCTGGGACCTGCTCCGCCAGCGCGACGCCCTCCGCGGCACCGGTCAGGACCCGGACAGCGCAGAGGTACGGCCGTCGAGCGTGGTGGAGAACTACAGGGGCTGAACGGGCAGGGTGAGGCGGTGTTCGCCCCGCCCTGCCTTCGTCGCGAGGTAGCGCGCGTTGCTGGCCGTGAGGTGCACCGCGGTCGGGACCCGCGTGACGACCTCCAGGCCGAGCCGCTCGAGCTGCCCGGCCTTGTCGGGGTTGTTGCTGAGCAGGTCGAAGCGGAGGACGCCCAGGGCGCGGAGCATCTGGGCGGCCGCGGTGTAGTCGCGGGCGTCCGCGGCGAAGCCCAGCTCCCGGTTCGCGTCGTAGGTGTCGAAGCCCTCGTCCTGCAGCGCGTAGGCGTCGAGCTTGGCGTACAGACCGATGTCCCGGCCCTCCTGGCGCAGGTACAGCAGGTACCCGCCGGCATCGGCGATCCGGGCCACGGACTCCCGCAGCTGCGCTCCGCAGTCGCAGCGCTGGCTGCCCAGCACGTCACCGGTCAGGCACTCGCTGTGCGGTCGCACCAGAGGCGTACGCCGGGCGGGCGCCACCGCGTCGGCCCGGTCCCCCAGGCCGATGGCCAGGTGCTCGCGGTCGTCGACGAGACCCTCGAAGGTGAACACCCGGCCGAGGGTCGTGTAGCCGTCGGCGAACCGCAGCGGCATCGTGACCTGGGTCCGGATCCGGGCGGCGGCGGCCACCGTCATCACCTCTCCCCCGTGACCAGCGCGCCGGCCACGCCGGCCCGGACCGGCGAGGCGGGTGGGTCGACGCCGAACCGGCTCGAGAGCGCGTAGCGCATCAGCACCACGTCCCCGATCCGGCGTACCTCGGCAAGCGTGGCCCGGTGGTCGTCGTGCCACGGGAACCGGCCGTCCCCCACCACCCGTCGCGCCCGGGCGTCCCCGACGAAGATCGGCGCCACCACCAGGTGCAGCTCGTCCGCGAGACCGCCGGTGAGGAACTGGGTGAGCAGGGTGCCGCCGCCCTCGACCATCAGGCGGCGCACGCCGCGGGTGTGCAGGTCCTCGCTGACCCTCCGCATGTCGACGCACGGACCCACGTCGACCACGCACGACGCGGACCCCACCCGGTCGCGCAGCCGGCGCGCCGCCCCGCGGGCGCAGTACACGAGCTTCTCGGCGCCGTCGTCGGCGAAGAACCGCGCCTGCGGGTCGAGCCGTCCTCCCGCGGTCACGGTCACCTTGGCCGGCGACGGCGGTCGGCCGCCGGCGACCCGGGTCCGCCGTCGTCCGGGTTCCCGGACCAGCAGCCGGGGATCGTCGTTGCGGACCGTGGTGGCGCCGACCATGATCGCGTCGCACCAGGCACGCACCTCGTCGACGCGGTCGAGGTCCGCCGGGTTGGAGAGCAACAGCCGTTCCTCGCCCGCGTTGTCGATGAACCCGTCGATCGACATCCCGACGCTCAGCAGGGTGTAGGGACGCTCAGCCATGGACCACTCCCTCGGTTGTGACCAGTGGTTCCTCGCGGCGCCGGCGGACACCGACCAGCACCACCGCCCCCGGCAGGGCGGCGACGAAGACGAGGACGCCGTACGCGACGGCCGTGGCCAGGCCGAGGTCCGCTCCCAGCCCGGCGGTCCCGAAGGCCCAGGCTGCCGCGCCCTCGCGCGGACCCCAGCCGGCCACGTTCGCCGGGACGGCCATGGCCACCAGCACGATGAGGGCCAGCGGCAGCAGCCGCGAGCTCGGCGCCGTCACCCCCACGGCGCGGGCGGCGACGATGAAGGTGACGACACACCCGACCAGCACACCCACCGACGTCAGGAGAATGCCGGGCCAGCGTCCTCGGTCCAGCAGCGCGAGGCGTACGGCGTCGACCGCGGTCCAGCGGCGCCGAAACCGACGTGCCGCGGCACCCCGCGGAGCCGCCAGGGCCAGCAGGCCGCCCACCACCAGCACCACGCCGACGACGGTGGCGGCCGAGCGGAGGCCGGCCCGGGCCGGGGACGGCACGACCAGCAGCACGCCGGTCGCGAGGACCAGCTGGACGACCTGGCCCGCGAAGCGCTCCAGCGCGACGGCACCGGCGGCCCGGCCCGGGGATCCCGCGTCGCGCCCGTGCCGGACCGCCCGGTTCACGTCCCCCAGCACGCCACCGGGCAGCGCGGTGTTCAGGAACTGCGCCCGGTAGCACCCGGCGAGGGCGGCCGGCAGCGACAGGGCGATGCCCAGCCCACGGGCCACCAGGCTCCAGCGCCAGGCGCAGCAGAGCGTCACCGGGACCCCGATCAGCGCGGCGGCGGCCAGCGGCGCGGGGCCGATGCTGGCGAGCCCGTGCACCACCGGCCCGGTGCCCAGCCGCCAGACCACGGCGACGAGGACCGCCACCCCCAGCAGCATCCCGGCGGCCGGATGACCGAGCACCCGCATCGTGGCGCTCACGCCGCCACCTCCGTGAGAACGTCCGCGACCGTGGCCGCGGTGGCCGGCCACCCCGGGAGCCGGCCGGCGCGCGACATCGCCGCCCCGCGCCACCGCCGGCGCAGATCGGGGTCGGTCAGCCAGGAACGCAGGGCGGCCGCGAGCGCCGCCGGGTCGTCGACACGGACCAGGCGACCGGGTCGAGCGCCCCCCGCCGCGCGGCCGACCGCCTCGGCCACGCCACCGACCCGGCTGGCGACGACCGGCAGGCCGCGCGACACCGCCTCGGCGGCGACCATCCCGTAGGTCTCCCCGCGCGACGGCAGGACCAGCAGGTCGGAGCGAGCGTAGTGGAGGTCGACCTCGGACCGGCTGCCCGGCCCGACGAGCCGCACCCGGTCGTCGAGGCCGGCCCAGCGGGCCCGGCAGACCAGCTCGGCGACGTACGCCGGGTCCCGCTCCAGGCTCCCCACGAACGTGCAGGTCCAGGGCAGGTCGTCGAGGGAGACCAGGGCCGACAGCAGCACGTCCTGTCCCTTGGGCCGGATCACCGCGGCCACACACAGCAGCGCGCCCCCGGTCGGCGTTCCGAGGGCCCGGGCGGCTCCGTCGATGCCGGGTGGGGCCACGTGGACGCGTCCGGACGCCAGCGCGTACGTCGCGACCAGCCAGTCGCGGGTCCAGCGGCTCGTGGTCAGTACGGCGCGCGCGCCCGCCAGCGCGTCCCGCTCGGCCCGCCGCACCTCGGCCGCGCCCGCATGGCCCAGCGGCAGGTGCACCAGCACCACCTGGCGCAGCCGGTCGGCGTGCGGCGCCAGCAGATCGGGGACCGACGACGCGACCAGGCCGTCGAGCAGCACCACCGCCCCGTCCGGGATCCGCCGCATCCGCTGCCCCAGCGCGGCGCGCGCGGCCGCGTCCGGCCGTGGCCAGGCACCCGAGACCGCCCACTCGTGCACCACCCAGCCGCGGTCCCGCAGCGCCCGCGAGAGGCAGCGGTCGTAGACGTTGCCCCCGCTGGGCCGGCGCGGGTCCCGGATGTCCGCCGGCACGACGAGGTGGACGGCGTTCACAGCGGACGCTCGAAGCTCGCCCACGCGACATGGGACTCGTGCAGGGTGACCAGCAGGCCGGACAGCCCGGAGCCGTCGCCGAGCTCGCCGGCCGCGACCCGCTCGGCCAGCCGGTCGGCGACCAGCCGCGCCAGCACCTCGGTGGTGGTGTTCGTGCCGGCGAGGTCCGGCTCGTCGTCGAGGTTGCGGTACGTCAGCCCGGCGACCACCTCGGCCAGCGCGGCCGTGGCCCGGCCGATGTCCACCAGGATCCCGTCGTCGTCGAGCCGCGGCCCGCGGAACGTCGCGTCGACGACGAACGTCGCGCCGTGCAGGCGCTGGGCCGGACCGAAGACCTCGCCTCGGAGGCTGTGGGCGACCATCAGGTGGTCGCGGACGGTGACGCTGAACACGGGTCAGTCCTCCCCGTAGGTGACGGAGTGGCACAGCGCGCTGCGCCGGCCGCTGGTCAGCCCGGCCATCAGGGTGGGCAGCTCGGTGAACGCCGACTCCCCCGTCAGGAGCACGTCGAGCCTGTCGTCGCGCAGGAGGTCGAGGGCCAGAGCCAGACGCTCGCCGGTCGTCCGCCGTCCCTGGCGCGAGGTCGCCACCCGCCCGACCTGGCTGGCCCGGATCGTCAACCGTCCCGAGTGGAAGGCGCCGCCGAGGGCGAGGCGCACCTCCGTGTCGCCGTACCAGCTGAGGTCGAGCACGGTGCCGTCCGGGGCGAGCAGGTCCAGGGACCGTTGGAGACCGGCCGAGGTGGCGCTCGCGTGCACCACCAGGTCCCGCCCCTCCGGGGCGTCGCCGGGCAGCGCGAAACCGGCGCCGAGCGTGTCGGCGACGGCCGCACGCGCCGGGTCGACGTCCACGAGGGTCACCTCGACGCCCGGCATCCGCGCCAGCAGCCGCGCGACGCAGCAGCCGATCATCCCGGCACCGACGACGGCGACCCGGTCCCCGACCAGCGGACCGGCGTCCCAGAGCGCGTTGACGGCGGTCTCCATCGCCCCGGCGAGGACGGCCCGCCGGGTGGGAACGGCGTCCGGCACCACGGCCACCGCCTCCGCGGGGACGACGTACGTGGTCTGGTGCGGGTAGAGGCAGAAGACGGTGCGACCGAGCAGCCTGGCCGGGCCGCGGTCGACGACGCCGACGTTGAGGTAGCCGTACTTGACCGGTCCCGGGAAGTCGCCCTGCTGGAACGGCGCCCGCATCGCGGCGTACTGACTGGCCGGCACCGCGCCTCGGAAGACCAGGGTCTCGGTGCCGCGACTGACTCCCGAACGCTGGGTGACCACGCGCACCTCGGCGGGACCTGGCTCGGGGACCGCGACCCGGCGGATCTCTCCGACGCCGGGCTCGCGCACCCAGAACGCGAGGGCCTCCGCCTCGGGCACGTGGCCTCCCTCCCGACCCAGTGGTCCGGTCCCCCCGTGGGACCGGTGAACCGGAGTCGGTGCTCGCTCGTCTTTTCCGTCGTACCCCTAGTTCACGGAGGCACGGTGCGTCCGGTTCAACGCGGCCCCCTGGCCGGTCTAGTCACTCTGGTGGCGCTGCTCGGCGTGCTGGCGGCGACGGTCGGCCTCGACCGGGCCGGATGGCTGGCCGGTGGCATCGCGGGCGTGACCCTCACCGGCCTGGTGGCCCGGGGACTGGCCAGGTCCGGCGCGGCACGGCTCGGCCCGGCCAACCGGGTGACGCTGGCTCGGGCGGTGCTGGTCTGCGCGGTCACCGCCCTGGTGGCCGACGGCCGACCGGGGACCGGGCCTGTGGTGGCGTTGGTCCTGGTTGCCTCGGTCGCCCTGGTGCTCGACGGCGTCGACGGGCCGGTCGCCCGGCGTACCGGCACCGTCTCCGCGTTCGGTGGGCGCTTCGACATGGAGGTCGACGCGTTCCTCATCCTCGTGCTGAGCGTGCAGGTGGCCCGCGACCACGGGCCGTGGGTGCTCGCGATCGGTGCCGCGCGCTACCTGCTGCTGGCGGCCGGGTGCCTGTGGCCCTGGCTGCGGGTGGCGGGGCCGCCGCGGTACTGGGGCAAGGTGGTCGCCGCGGTGCAGGGCATCGTGCTCACCGTCGCCGCGTCCGGGCTGCTCCCCCGGCGTACGACCGACCTGGCGCTGCTGGCCTCCCTCGCGCTGCTCGCGGAGTCCTTCGGGCGTGAGGTCGGGTGGAAGTGGCGGCGCCGGCACGCGCTCCCGGCCAAGGCTCACCCGGCACGGGTGGTGGTCGGGCACGTGGTCGCGCTGGCGGTCGTCTGGGCGGCGCTGGTCGCCCCGGACAGCGTGGCGGGCGCCGGACCCGGCGTGCTGCTGCGCATCCCGCTCGAGGGGGTGCTGCTCGTCGGCCTGGTGCTGGTGCTCCCAGTCCGTCCCGCGCGGCTGTTGGCCGCGGTGGCCGGGCTGGCCCTGGCCCTGCTGACGCTGCTGCGGCTGCTCGACGTCGGCTTCAAGGCGTCGCTGGCCCGGCCGTTCGACCCGCTCTACGACTGGGGGTACGCCGGCTCGGCGACGGACCTGCTCCGCGACTCGGTCGGCGGTACCTCCGCGAACGTCGTCCTGGTCGGAGTGGTGCTGCTCACCGTCGTCGTGCTCGTGGGGATGCCGGCGGCCACGCTCCGGGTCACCACCCTGGTCCGTCGGCACCGCGGTCCGTCGGCCCGGGCGGCGACCGCGCTCGGGGTCGCCTGGGTGCTGTCCGCCGTGGTGGGGCTGCAGGCGGCGTCGACCAGCACCGCGGCCCTGGCCTACGACCGGGTGCAGCTGGTGCGGGAGTCCTACCTCGGGCAGCGGGAGTTCATCGCCTCGCTCACCGACGACCCGCTGACCACGGTGCCCGCGGACGACCTGCTCACCGGACTGCGCGGCCGGGACGTCCTGGTCGTCTTCGTCGAGAGCTACGGCAAGGTGGCGCTGGAGGACCCGGTGGTCGCCGGGCACGTGGTTCCGGCTCTGGACCGGGACACGGCAGCCCTCGCGGCGGCCGGCTTCCACTCCCGGAGCGCCTTCCTCACCTCCCCCACCTACGGCGGGCTGAGCTGGCTGGCGCACTCCACCCTGCAGTCCGGCCTGCGCGTGGACCACCAGCGTCGGTACGACGCGCTGCTGGCCAGCCCGCGGATGACCCTGGCCAGCGCGTTCCGGCAGGCCGGCTGGCGCACGGTGGACGTCGTACCGTCCAACACGCGCCCGTGGCCCGAGGGCGAGCGCTTCTACGGCTGGGACCGGGTCTACGCCGAAGCGGACCTCGGGTACGCCGGCCCGTCGTTCGGCTACGCGACGATGCCGGACCAGTTCGTCCTCGACGCCTTCGGCCGCCGCGAGCTGGGGACCGGGGACCGTCCCCCGGTGATGGCCGAGATCGACCTGGTGTCGAGCCACACGCCGTGGGCGCCGTTGCCCGAGGCGGTGCCGTGGGAGGACCTCGGTGACGGGTCCATCTTCGACGGCATGCCCGAGCGGGGCGACACCGTGACCGAGGTCTGGCGCGACCCGGAGCGGGTCCGCGACGCCTACGGACGGTCGGTGGCCTACTCCCTCGACGTCCTGACCTCGTTCCTCGCCCGCTCGGCGGCCGACCCGGTGGTGGTCGTCCTCGGTGACCACCAGCCGGCGAGCGTGGTCAGCGGGTACGGCGCGAGCCACGACGTCCCGGTGTCGGTGCTGGCCCGCGACCCTGCGGTGCTGCGCCGGATCACTCCCTGGCGCTGGACGCCGGGACTGCAGCCCGGCGGCCGTTCCCCGGTCTGGCCGATGGAGGCGTTCCGGGACCGGTTCCTGGCGGCGTACGGCGGGGCCTCGGGAGCACACTGAACCAGGGAGCCCGCTACCCCGTTGACGTGATGGAGGTGAAGGATGTCGAGGAGCAGCCAGGTGGCGCTCATGCAGCAGCTGCACGACGAGCACGCCGCCGCGCTGTGGCGGCACTGCCTCCGGCTCACCGGTCACGACCGAGCCCGCGCCGAGGACGTGCTGCAGCAGACGCTGCTGCGCGCCTGGCGGCACATCGACGAGCTCGAGGACTTCCCAGGTTCGGTGCGGGCCTGGCTGTTCACGGTCGCCCGCAACATCCTCATCGACGAGTGGCGCTCGACGCGCTCCCGGCACGAGGTCACCACCGCCGAGCTGCCCGAGCGGGCCACCGACGGCGACCAGACCGACCAGCAGCTGCTGTCGTGGGTGGTCGCGGACGCGCTGAGCCAGCTGTCGCCCGAGCACCGGGCGGTGCTGCTGGAGTGCTACTTCCGGGGCAACCCGGTGCGCGACGCGGCCCGGCACCTGGGCGTCCCGGAGGGCACGGTCAAGTCACGCACCCACTACGCGCTGCGGGCACTGCGGCTGGCGCTGGAGGAGATGGGGGTGGCGGGATGACCTGCGCATTCGGGCACGACGACGGTGCCTACGTGCTGGGCGCCCTGTCCCCGACGGACCGCAAGGCGTTCGAGGACCACCTGTCCACCTGTGCGGACTGCCAGAAGGCGGTGCGTGAGCTGGCCGGCCTGCCCGGCCTGCTGTCCCGGGTGGACGCCAGTGTGCTGGAGTCTGCGGACGACGACGAACCCGTGCCCGCCGGCGTGCTGCCGGCGCTGCTGCGCGACGTACGACGGGAGCGGCGGCGCCGCACCTGGCTGGCCGTCGGAGCCGCTGCCGCCGCCGCGGTCGTGGTCGCCACGGCCACGTTCACGGTCACCCGGCTGAACGACACCGGCGACGGGACGTCGGCGAACCCGTCGGCGACGTCGTCGAGCACCACCACCGGACGGCCGATGGCACCCGTCGGAGACGTCACCGGGGTGCAGGCCACGCTCGACGTCGCGTCGGTCGCGTGGGGCACCAAGCTGGAGCTCACCTGCAGCTACGAGGGCAAGGAGTACGACGCGCCTGAGGGCTACGCACTCGTCGTACGCACCCGGGACGGGCACAGCGAGCGGGTCGCGACGTGGAAGTCGCTGCCGGGCCGCACGATGCGGCTGGCCGCTGCCACCGCGACCAGCCGCTCGGACATCGCCTCCGTGGAGATGCAGACGATGGACGGCCTACCGGTGCTGGAGCTCTCCGACTGAGCTCGTGGAGCGCTCGTGCACGAGCACCGCCGCTCCCCCGATGATCGCCAGCACCTCGGACACGGCCGCCGTGAACACCCAACCGCCCTCCCAGACCTGGTGCACCCCGAAGAGCCCGTTGTCCGTGGTCGAGATGATGAATGCGCCCAGCGTCGACGCACCGAATCCCATCGCGAGGAACGCGGGCACCCAGTGCCGCCACCGGAGCAGCAGGGTGGCGATCACCACGCTGGCCGCCGCGTTGAACAGGAACGCGGGACCGACGACGTCCTCCTCGTGGAACACGTCGAACCACAGCCACAGGTGCACGGCTCCGGACACGAGCACGGCAACAGCCGTCAGCAGGCGCAGCTTCATGACTTACCTCCGTCCGTCTCGGGGCCGGTCGGGCGATCGGCCCCACTGAGGAAGACGTTCCCGGGCGGCCCGGGGTTCAGGTGGCCAGTACGGGCGGCACGGGATGACCCGTCTGGGGCCGTCGACCGAGTCCAAAGTCCCTGCCCCCGGCGGCCGGCACGGCGGATTCTCGGAGCATGGCCACCACCCGAGTCGCCCCCGGTCGCAGGTCTGCACCGAGGCCGGGGCGGGTGGTGCGCGCCTGGCGACTCCTCTGGCAGGTCACCACCGGGGTCGTCGTCGCGGTGGGTGCCTGGCTCGAGCTGTTCCACGTCGAGGTGGTGCTGACGTTGACGGCCGTGGGGATGCTGTGGGCACTGGGCGCGACGGTCTCCTGGCTGCTGAGGCCGGAGTACGACCACGCCGCGGTGTGGGTGGAACGGGTCGCGCCCCTGATCGCCGTCGCCAGCCTGGTGCTGCCCGGTCTGCTGCGGCTCGGCCTCGGCGTCGCGGTGGGCGTCCTGGTCGCGCTCGCCATCACCTCGCCGTACCTCTGGCTCCCGGTGCTCCGCCGGAGGCGACCGCGACGCGCCCGCCCACGCTCCCGCCGCTCCTCCCCCACCCCCGTGACGCCGACCCCGTTGCCGGAAGAGACCCTCGAGGTGCCCGACGCCCTCGGCCCCGAGGACCTCGCCCAGGCCTGGCAGAGCAGCTTCGTCGCCCTGCAGCGCGCCGAGTCGCCGTCCTCCCGGGCCCGGATCGCCGACGCCCGGGCGGCCTGTCTCGACGCGCTCGAGCTCTGCGACCGGCAGGCCTTCATCGCCTGGCTCGACCACGGCGCCCGGCCCGGCGCCGACCCGGCGCCCTGGTTCGTGGCGCGCGGGTCCGACGACTAGCTGCGTGCGGCGGCGTACCCGAGCAGCGCGGCCAGTCCGAGGGCGCTGCGCGGCGCGTACGGTGCACGCCACAGGCCGCCGTGCACCGCGGCGTACGCCTCGTCCTGCCAGGGCAGCTCGTGGGCCGGTCCGCCCCCGGTGTGCAGGTCGTGGACGAGCAGGGCCGCCATCAGCACGTTGCTGGTGGCCGGCTCGAAGACCTCGACGCCGAAGCGGTGCGCCCCGGCGTACGCCGCCGCGAGGGCGCGGTTCTTGACCACCGACCGGGTGCGGGTCGGGGGCGCCACGTTCAGCGAGACCGTGGTGCCCGCCTCGCGGGCGACCGTCGCGCGCCAGCGCTGGAGGCGCTTGGCCAGGGCGTAGTTCGGGCCCTGCTGCGGCACCAGGCTGTCGTTGATGCCCGGGTCGGCGCCCGGCGCGTAGTTGCGGCGCATCAGCCGCCCGCCGCTGGCCGCGCGCAGCGGGCGGCCCAGCGCCTTCGCTCGGGTCGAGCGGGACTCGTAGTTGGTGGTGGACTGCCGCACCGCGTCCGCGGGTACGGCGAACACGTCGGTCGGTGTGGCCAGGAACGCCAGCGCGGTGTCGGTGCGGTCGGCCACCAGCCGGGTGCTGAGGGCGTCGACCGCCACCGCCACCCGGACATTGGTGGCGCCGTCGGCGTAGACGTAGTTGCCCAGCACCAGGGACCCGTCGATCCCGGCCAGCCAGTCGCCCACCGCGGGAACGTCGGAGAGCAGGTCGGCGCCGGCAACGGACGCGTCGGCGCCGGTGCTGCCCGGCGGCACCGGCAGCAGCAGCGTGCCCGCTCCGGTCCGGGCGGTCTCGAGGGCCCGCTCCCAGATGGCCGGGCGCGGCAGGTCGACGGCCACCACCCGGGCGCCCCAGTGCAGCAGCGCCTGGAGGGGACCCATCTCCGCGCCGGCGCCGAGCACCACGACGGTGAACCCGTCCGCCCGCAGCCAGTCGGGGTTGTCCATCACCGCACGGACGGCCTCGGCCGCGGACGGCTCCATCACCCCGGCGCCGACCCAGGTCTCGAGCTGCTGGTGCAGCGCGTCGCCGCGCAGCCGGATGCCGCGGTACGGGAGCGAGAAGCCGGTCTCCGCTTCGCCGGTGCCGCGCACCTCGGCGGTGGCCAGCCGGGTCGACGAGGTCCAGTCGCCGAGCGGGATGTCGTCACCGTCCCCGGCGACGCGCATCCGGTCGTGCAGCGACGCCAGTCCGTCCGTCGCGATGGACAGCGCGGACCCGCGGGCGTCCAGGCCGGCCTCCACCGCGCGGCGGAGGTGAGCCAGGTAGTCCGAGCGCCAGTTGGTCGTCTGCTCCGCGGCCCGGGCACCCGCGGGATCGGCCGCCCGCAGCGCGTCGGCCAGCACGGACCGCCCGAGGGCGGACGTGCTCCGCTTGCCGTCGGCGGACCGGGGGAAGACGACGCCGTGCTGCTGCTCGCTGCTCATGCCTGCATCATGCAGCAGGCCACCCGCGCCTTGCGCCGGAGCCGCGTCTCCGGGCATATTGAACGGCGGCCCGAACGATCACTCGGGTCGAGTTCAGGCCGCCGAGGCCAGCCCGAGATCCGCCCAGTCCAGGAGTGCCGTGACCGACGCCCCCGCCGCGCATGCGATGCCGGCCCCTTCCGCCCACGCCCTCGAGCTGCGGGAAGCCATGGTGGCGTTCATGCGCGACCGGGTGCTGCCCGCCGAGGCGGCGTACCACCAGCACCGGCAGGCCGCCGGTCCCGACGGGCACGACGTGCCGCCGGTCATCGAGGACCTCAAGCGGGAGGCACGCGAGCGCGGCCTGTGGAACCTCTTCCTGCCCTCGGAGTCGGGGCTGACCCAGCTCGAGTACGCCCCCATCGCGGAGCTCTCCGGCTGGAGCAACGAGCTCGGGCCGGAGGCGATCAACTGCCAGGCGCCGGACACCGGCAACATGGAGCTGCTGCACCTGCTCGGCACCGACGAGCAGAAGAAGAGGTGGCTCGAGCCGCTGCTCGACGGCAGCATCCGCTCCGCGTTCGCGATGACCGAGCCGGACGTCGCGAGCAGCGACGCCACCAACATCGCCACCCGGATCGTCCGGGACGGTGACGAGTACGTCGTCACCGGGCGCAAGTGGTGGACCAGCGGCGCGATGGACCCGCGCTGCTCGCTGCTGATCCTGATGGGCAAGACCGACCCGGAGGCGGCCGCCCATCGGCAGCAGACGATGGTCCTGGTCCCGCGCGACACCCCCGGCGTCACGGTCCAGCGCGACCTCCCGGTGTTCGGTCACCACGACCAGCACGGCCACGCGGTGGTGACCTTCGAGGACGTGCGTGTCCCGGTCACGAACGTGCTCGGCGAGGAGGGCGGCGGGTTCGCCGCCGCCCAGGCCCGCCTCGGGCCCGGCCGGATCCACCACTGCATGCGTGCCCTCGGCGCTGCCGAGCGCGCGCTGGCCCTCATGGTCGAGCGGGCCCAGAAGCGCGTCGCCTTCGGTGGGCCGCTGGCCGACCAGGGCGTGGTCCAGCAGCAGATCGCGGAGTCGCGGCTCGAGATCGAGCAGGCGCGGCTGCTGTGCCACCAGGCCTGTCACGTCATCGACACCCAGGGCAACAAGGCGGCCCGGCACCTCGTCGCGATGGCCAAGGTCGCCGTCCCCCGGGCGGCCACCGCTGTCATCGACCGGGCCATCCAGGTGCACGGCGGCGCCGGCGTCACCGACGTCACCCCGCTGGCCGCGATGTACGGCTGGCACCGGGCGATGCGGCTCTTCGACGGCCCCGACGAGGTGCACCTGCGCTCGATCGCCCGCGCTGAGCTGAAGAGCACGCCGGTGCTCCCGGTGGGGACGGTGGGCGTGTGACCACGCTGGCCGGGAGGACGATGATCATGTCCGGCGGCAGCCGCGGCATCGGGCTGGCGATCGCGAAGCGCGCGGCGCGGGACGGCGCCAACGTGGTGCTGCTCGCCAAGACCGCCGAGCCGCACCCCAAGCTCGAGGGAACCGTGCACACCGCGGCCGCCGAGATCGAGGAGGCCGGCGGACAGGCTCTCGCCGTCGTGGGCGACGTACGCAATGACGGCGACGTGGCGGACGCGGTGGCGGCGGCCGTCGACCGGTTCGGCGGCATCGACATCGTGGTCAACAACGCCAGCGCCCTGGACCTCGGCTCCACCCGCGATATCAGCATGAAGAAGTACGACCTCATGCAGGACATCAATGCCCGCGGCACGTTCCTGCTCTCCAAGACCGCACTCCCCCACCTCGAGCAGAGCGACCACGCCCACATCCTGACGCTGTCGCCACCGCTGGACCTGCGTCCGAAGTGGGCCGGGACCTACCTCGCCTACACGATGGCGAAGTACGGCATGAGCCTGGTGACGCTCGGCCTCGCCGAGGAGCTGCGCGGAGCCGGGATCGCCGCCAACTCCCTGTGGCCGCGGACCACGATCGCCACCGCGGCGATCGCGAACCTGCTCGGCGGTGACGAGGCGATCGCGGGCTCGCGGACGCCGGAGATCATGTCCGACGCGGCGTACGCCGTGCTGGTCCGCGATCCCCGCACCTGCACTGGCAACTTCTTCCTCGACGACGAGGTGCTGGCCGAGGAGGGCGTCACCGACCTGTCCGCCTACCGCGCCGTCGCGGGCGACGGACCGCTGATGGCCGACCTCTTCCTCGACCCGCCGGAGGACGACGCGTGAGCGCGGCTGCCGTTCGTCGCTGAGTACGCCCGGCCGGTTTCGGTGGTTGAGGAGGGCCGTCAGGCCCGTCTCGAAACCACTCTCGGGCGCCTGTGGAGGAGCCCGATTTGTCGGGTTCGACTGTGGGTGGTGGGTGCTGGAATGGACCCATGATCGAGGCGATGCGACACCGCACACCGGTCGAGGCGGACCGCCTCGAGGCGGGCCTGGTGCTGGACCTGGCCCGCGATGCCGAGCGGCTGGGCCGGCTGGCGGACCGGGCCAAGCTGCGCGCCGCCCACCAGTGGGTCGACCTGCACCCGGCCACCGACGAGTCGGGGGTCGAGGTCTGGGGCAACGCCGGCGCCCTGGACTGCGACGACCCTCTCGGCGGCCCCGGCACCCCGACGCTGGCCGCCTTCGCGGCGGAGCCGTTCGGTGCCGCGCTGGGCATCTCCACCGCCTCGGCGATGAACCTGATCGCCGCCGCGACCGAGCTCAAGCACCGGCTACCGGGCCTGTGGGCGCTCTCCGAGAACCTGGAGGTGCCGGGCTGGAAGCTCAAGCTGGCCG
>JBEVFC010000142.1:0-10992 GCA_040512455.1 Nocardioides sp. | reverse complement strand
AAGGACGCGACGCCGTACCTCCTCGGCCGGATCGTCGAGATCACCGGCGGCGAGAGCCTCGAGGCGAACATCGCACTGGTGCGCAACAACGCGCGCTTCGGCGCCGCGGTCGCGACGGCGTACGCCGCGGACTAGCGGCCGCGGTCGGTCCCCGCCTCGACGCCGTTCGTGGGCGTGTGCCGGAAGAACAGGTCGACCAACTGCCGCTGGGCGCTGCTGCCGATGCCGCGTCCGCGGGCATCGGCCAGGAGCCAGATGCCGATGATCGGGTTCCGCGCGTCCCGCGTGTCGCGCACGGGCTCCACGACCGGCGCGGGCGGCGCGGCTACCGTGGTTGCTGTTGGTGGCACCGGTTCTCCTGTGACTTGGTGTGACCAGATGGGTGGGTGTGACTAGTCATGTCGGCACTCACCTATTGACGCATGGGCACTACACAGGAAGGGCCGTACGCACGTCCCCAGGGAGACGGATCCCCGTCACGATGGTGTTATGGAAATTCAGGGCACCGTCGCCCCCCTCCCGGTCGTCACCTCGCTCACGATGGAGCTGTTCGCTCCCGTCGGCGCCGTGGTCACTGTGGACGTGGAGCTGAGCTACGACCCCGCGGACCCGTTCGCGGTGGCGGCGGACTTCGACCCCACCGGCGAGCGCATCCGCTGGACCTTCGCCCGCGACCTGCTGCGCCGCGGCCTCTTCGAGCCGAGCGGTGACGGCGACGTCCGCCTGTCTCCCTCGACGGACGCCGACGGCGAGGAGACCGTGATCCTCCAGCTCTGCTCCCCCGACGGCGAATCGGCCCTCCAGACCCCGGCGGTCGCGGTGGCCGCGTTCCTCGAGGCCACGTCCCGGGTAGTGCCGTTCGGTACCGAGAGCTCGTTCCTCGACATCGACGCGCTGGTCGCCCGGATCCTGGCCAGCACCCGGGCCTGACGCGGGTCCCGGGTCACTCCCGGGGCGTAGGCTGCCTCAGGCGGGGACAACCACCAGGGAGCAGCGATGACCGTCACGTCGACCACACCCCAGGCCGTTGTGCCGCCACACCTCCTCGAGGAGCTCGAGCCGGTGGTGGCCGCCAACCTCGACCGCCACCTCGGGATGGCGCAGGAGTGGCATCCCCACGACTACGTCCCGTGGAGCGAGGGCCGCGACTTCAAGTTCCTCGGCGGCGAGGACTGGTCCCCCGAGCAGAGCCGGCTGTCGGAGACCGCCAAGGCGGCGATGATCACCAACCTGCTCACCGAGGACAACCTCCCGTCGTACCACCGCGAGATCGCCACCCGGTTCGGCCGCGACGGCGCCTGGGGCACCTGGGTCGGGCGCTGGACCGCGGAGGAGAACCGGCACGGCATCGCGATGCGCGACTACCTCGTGGTCACCCGCGGCGTCGACCCGGTCGAGCTCGAGCGGGCGCGGATGGACTACATGACCTCGGGCTACGACTCCGGCGACAAGACCGCCCTGGAGGCGGTGACGTACGTGTCGTTCCAGGAGCTCGCGACGCGCGTCTCGCACCGCAACACCGGCAAGGTCACCAACGACCCGATCGCCGACAGGATGCTCGCCCGGATCTCCAAGGACGAGAACCTGCACATGGTGTTCTACCGCAACATCGTGGCAGCGGCGCTGGAGATCGCCCCGGACGCGACCATGCGCGCGATCGCCGACGAGGTCATCGGGTTCGAGATGCCGGGCGCCACGATGGCCGGCTTCCGGCGCAACTCCACGATCATCGCGAAGGCCGGGATCTACGACCTCCGCCTGCACCACGACGACGTGATCATGCCGGTGCTGCGGCACTGGGACGTGTTCGACCGGACCGGCCTCGGGCCGGTCGGCGAGCAGGCCCGCGAGGAGCTCGCGACGTTCCTCGGAGGACTGGACGAGCAGGCCACCAAGTTCGTCGATCGCCGCGCCGAGCAGCGGGCCCGGCACGCGGCCCGGGTCGGCACCGACGAGAACCCCGACATCGCCTCCTGACCCCGCAGCACGCACACGTCCGGCCGCCCCCGTGGGGACGACCGGACGTGGTGTTTCAGGCTGCCTGGATCAGGCGGCGACGCGGGCGCTGCTGAGCTTGCGCACCAGCCGGCGAAGCGGGGTGTCGGCGATCTCGCCGCGGCGGACGAGGGGCAGCATGTGAGTGCGACCCTCGCGCTCGGCGATCATCTTGATGGCCTCGGTGTCGTACTCGGCGGCCAAGCGGTCGGCCAGGGCGACGTCGTTGTCGGCCACGGCAAGGTTGATGCTGCTGACGAAGGACGCGTGCAGGTCGTTCAGGTCCTGGACGAGGCTGCGCTCGTTCATTTTTTCTCCTCATGACTGGATGTCGAGTCATCAGTCTCAACGAGGCATGTGAACGTGTTGTTTCCCCTGCGGGTGTGTTGTGTGACTCGTTCCGGCCCCAGGACGCTCGGAGGTGACCGGCCTCACGGCTCCGCGTCACGCGGTGGGCGGCGTGTAGTCCTTCGGTTCGCTCTCGATCATGTAGTTGGGGTCCTTCTCGATCCCCGCGATGACCTGCTGGATCCACTCCTCGTCGCGGGTCTCGATCTCCTGCTCCGCGAGCTGGTCGCGCAGGTACGACGCCAGGTCGTTCTCCCCGGCATCCTTCGCCACGGATGTCGCGTCAACAGCCCTCTGCAGGTGCGAGTCGTACTCCGCCATGGCACTCCCTCTCGTCGATTCCCGGACTCCCGGTCTCCGGGCGTCGTGCCCATCCTCTCGGGGGCGCATGCACCTGCGTGCCACGATGAGGCATGCCCCGAACCCGGACCCTCGCCATCATCCAAGCCGGCGGTGCGGGCAGCCGCATGGACGTCCTCACCCGGGAGCGCGCCAAGCCCTCCCTCCCGTTCGCCGGGATCTACCAGCGGGGCGACTTCCCGTGGTCCAACCTCGCGCACAGCGGGATCACCGATGTGTGGCTCTCGGTGTCCTACCTGGGCTCGAGCCTCGAGCAGGAGGTCGCCAACGGCCGCCCGTGGGACCTCGACCGCAACCGTGGCGGGCTGCGCCTGCTGATGCCGCAGGAGGGCACCGGCTCGACGGACGAGGACGGCTTCGCCCAGGGCAACGCCGACGAGCTCTACCGACTGCGGGACAAGATCCGCGCCGCGCGCCCCGACGTACTCCTGGTGCTGAGCGCCGACCACGTCTACCGCTTCGACTACCAGGACGCGATCACCACGCACCTGGAGGCGGGCGCCGCCTGCACGATCGTCACCACCGAGCGGCCGCTCGACGAGGCCGGCGACCATGCATGCGTGGAGGTGGACGACGAGGGCACGGTCACGGGATTCGCGTACAAGCCCGACGAGCCGTCGACCGGCACGGTCGCCGCCGAGATCATGGTCTACGACCCCGAGGTACTGGTCCGGGTGCTGGAGGAGCTGCACGGGGAGCTCGGCGCCGACTCCCCCGCCGGCGACTCCGGGCTCGAGGACTTCGGTGACCACCTGCTGCCGCGGCTGGTCGAGCGGCACCACGTGGTCGCGCACGCGATGCCGGGCTACTGGCGCGACGTCGGCGAGCCGCACAAGTACGTCGAGGCGCACCGCGAGCTGCTGCGCGACGACCAGGACGTGTTCGACCACCCCGGCTGGCCGATCCTGACCCGACAGCCCCAGCGGGCACCCGCGCGGATCCTCGACGGTGCCGTCGTGGTGGACAGCCTGCTCAGCCCCGGTTGCCGGGTCGAGGGCCGGGTCGAGCGCAGCGTGCTGGGACCGGGCGTGCTGGTCGCCGCCGGCGCGGTGGTGCGCGACAGCGTGGTCTTCCCGGACACCGTCGTCGCGACCGGGGCGTCGGTGGACTGGGCGGTCATCGACGAGCGCTGCCGGATCGGCGAGGGGGCGCACGTCGGCAAGGAGACGGACGCGGACCCGGGCGGGGCGGTGGATCCCGACCTGATCAGCGTGGTCGGCCGCGAGGCGACCGTCGCGGACGGCGCGACGCTGGACCCGGGCTCCCGGCTGGAGCCCGGCGGCACCGCCTGAGAGGTGCTCAGTCCTCGATCGGTGCCAGCGAGTCGACGTCGAGCTCGCGCACGGCCTCGATCACCTGGTCGAGCGCGGTCGCCGGCAGCGCGCCCGGCTGGGCGAACACGAGGCGACCCGACTTGAAGGCCATCAGCGTCGGGATCGACGTGATGTGCGCCGCGGACGACAGTGCCTGCTCGGTCTCGGTGTTCACGCTGCCGAAGACCATGTCGGGGTTGGCCTCCGCCGCGGCCTCGTAGATGGGTGCGAACTGGCGACACGGGCCGCACCAGGAGGCCCAGAAGTCGACCAGGACGATCTCGTTCTCGGCCAGGGTGTCCTGGAAGTTCTCCGCACCGATGTCGATGGTGGCCACGCGACTCTCCTTCTCTGGGATCTGACGGGTCAGCAACGCCGGTCGAACCGTTATTCCGCTCATGCGGGCTCGGCGGCCGGGCCGGCCTCGCCTCCCGGTTCCACGACCTCGGTGTCCCACTCGGATGCCCACCAGCCGTCGCCGTCGGCGTGCACCCGGACCAGACCGGTGTTGCCGAGCGGCCGGGCCGCGACCCGCTCGACCGACACGTTGCCGACCCGGATCCCGCACCAGGTCCGCAGCAGCGCGCCGTGGCTGACCAGCGCCACCCGCTGGTGGCCCGAGGCGCGGATCTCGTCGACCACGGCGTCGAACCGGGCCAGCACCTCGCCCCGGGTCTCGCCGCCGGGCACGAAGGCGCCCTCCTCACCGGAGACGGCCGCCACCACGGCGTCGCGGTACGTGTCGGCGTGCGTCTCGTCGGTCGACATCTCCCAGTCACCCGCCGAGATCTCCACCAGCCCGTCACGGACCTGCGGCTCGAGGCCGCGCGGCTGCGCCAACCCCGACGCCGTACGGCGGGTGCGCAGCGTCGGCGAACACCACACCGCGTCGATCCGCTCGTGCGCGAGCAGCCTGGCCAGCTCGGCCACCTGGTGCCGGCCGAGCTCGGTCAGGTCGGCGCCGGGCAGACCGGTGTCGAGGGCCCGGGAGACGTTCGAGGTCGTCTGGGCGTGCCGGATGAGGAGCAGATCCATCCAGGCAGCCTAGGCAACGCTCATCGCACATGACCCGGACGGGCTGACCCCAGCGCGCCATTGCCGCACCCGGCCCGCCCACAGCACACTTGGTCCGGGGACCCGCATCGGGGGCGCGGGTCCACTCGGATCCAGGGGGTACGGGGAAGGCGCCACGGCCGGCTCAGGGCAGTACGACTACCTTGCCCCGGGCGTGGCCCTCCTGGAGGTGCGCGATCGCCTTTGCCGACTCCTCCAGCGTGAACGTCCGCTCGACCGCCGGCCGGTAGGCACCCCGCTCGGCCAGCTCGGCCAGCGCCTCCAGGTCCGCACGGTTCTCCGATGCCAGCATCGCCACCAGCCGCTGCTGGGTGAACGGGGCACGCAGCTTCAGGCCGAGGTTGCGTCCCAGCCCGCCGAACCAGCGGCCGCCGCCCTCCCCGCCGACGATCACCAGGGTGCCGGTGGGCGTCAGCAGCGAGCGCAGCTGCCGGACCGGACGGTTGCCGGCCAGGTCGAGGACCACGTCGAACACCCCCGTCGGCTCGCCGCGCGTGTAGTCGAGCACCTCGACCGCGCCGAGCGCCCGCACCAGGTCGTGCTTGGCCGGACCGCACACCGCGGTGACCTCGGCGCCGTACGACGTCGCCAGCTGCACGGCGTACGTGCCGACTCCGCCCGAGGCGCCGCTCACCAGCACCCGCTGGCCGGCCCGCACCCGGCCGTGGTCGCGGACCGCCTGGAGGGCGGTGCTCGCGGAGACGGGCACCGCGGCCGCCTCGGCGAAGCTCAGGGCGGCGGGCTTGGTCACCAGCCCGTCCGCGACCGCCCGGGTCAGCTCGGCCAGCGCCCCGTGTCCCGAGCCGGACTTCAGCACCGGAGCGGGGACCCCCATCACCTCGTCGCCGACGGCGAAGCGGGTGACCCCCTCCCCGACCGCCTCGACCACGCCGGCCAGCTCGCGGCCGGGGACGGGGCAGCGTGGACGGCGCAGGCCGAGCACCACCCGGCCGACCAGCGGCAGCCCGGTCATCAGGTGCACGGTGCCGCGCTCGACGCCGGCCGCCCGAACCCGCACCAGGACCTCGCCCGCCGCCGCCTCGGGCGCCTCGAGGTCGGCGATCCGGAGCTGCTCCACTCCGCCGTACCGGTGCTGGACGACTGCCTTCATGACCGAACTCCCTTACGTTGTAAGCCTGTGTTCCTCACGGTAGCCTTACGCCGTAAGTCAAGCAAGCAGGAGGGTCCAGATGGCTAGACCGAACCGACCCGCGCTCACCCGCGAGGCCGTCCTCGCCGCCGCCGTCGCGCTCGCGGACCGGGGCGGGCTGTCCGGGCTGTCGATGCGGTCGCTGGCCCGGCACCTCGGGATCGAGGCGATGTCGCTCTACCACCACGTCGCCCACAAGGAGGCGCTGCTCGACGGCATGGTCGACCTGGTCTTCGGGGAGATCCACCTCCCCCGGGTCGGCCACGACTGGGCCGAGGAGCTCCGGCTGCGGCACGCGTCGGCCCGCGAGGTGCTGACCCGACACCGGTGGGCGGTCGGCCTGATGGACTCCCGCTCCGCGCCCGGACTGATGACACTGCGCCACCACGACGCCGTGCTCGGCTGCCTGCGGGCCGGGGGCTTCTCGGTGGCGATGGCCGCGCACGCGTTCGCGGTGCTCGACGCCCACCTCTACGGCTTCCTGGTGCAGGAGCTGGCCCTCCCGTTCGCCCCCGGCGACGACCTCGAGGCGATGGCCACCGAGATGATGGCGGACTTCCCCACCGACGCCCTGCCGCACCTGGCCGAGCTCACGACCGAGCACGTGGGACGGCCTGGGTACGCGTTCGGCGACGAGTTCGGCTGGGGCCTCGAGCTCATCCTCGAGGGCCTCGAGCGGCGCCGTACGACGGGCGGCTGACGGCGTCAGTCCCGCCGGGCGGGCCGGGTGAACAGGATCACGACGCTGAGCAGCAGCACCCAGGCGGGGAACGCCATCTGGGTCCACTTGTGCTCCCCGGCCGCGACCAGCAGCACCAGGGCGACCAGGAAGCCGACGTAGGCCACCCAGCGCGGGAACGCCGCCGTCCGCAGCCCGGCGGTGCTCACCGACAGGGTGAACACCGCCGCCATCCGCATCGCGTACACCGAGACGAGCGCCTGGGTGTTGTCGCGGCCGTACTCCCAGAGGCCCGGGTCGGGATGGGGCCCGGCCAGCATCGACATCAGGCTGGCCGAGATCACGGCGCCGACGAAGAGCATCGCCAGGAAGAGCAGTCCGCTGCCCAGGAACACCGTCGAGAACAACCGGTCCTCGATCTCGCCCAGCTGGTCGCGCACCACGCCGATGAACCACAGGAAGGCGATGCCGGCGAACGGGATCAGGTGGAGGCTCAGCCGGATCATCGACCGTCGGCGCTCGTCGGACTGGAGGTCGTCGAAGCTGCCGCCCGCCAGGGCGATGCGCATCATCGTCATCGCCGTGATCAGCAGGACGGCGAAGACGATGCCCGCCGCGGCCGCCGACCGCCGGCTCCGCCAGCGACGTCGGGTCAGCCCGGGTGGGCCGCTCTCCCCTGGCGCCGTCACCTCCATGGTCGGGACCGAACCCGGTCGGTCAGCACGTGGACTTGACGTCGTCGGCGAGGTTGTCGACGCCGGCGACCACGGCCTGGACGCTCGTCTTGACGGCAGCGATGGCCGCCGCCGAGGGCGAGTCCTCAACCTCGGACGCGGTCGTCTTCAGCTGCTCCAGGTCCGCGTCGATCGCGTCCACCTGGTCGCCGTACTCCTCCTTCGCGTCGTCCCTCAGCCGGTCGTAGTCCTCCGCCACCCGGGCCAGCTGGTCCTCGAGACCGGCCACGCCGGTGCCGGTCAGCTCGAGCTCCGAGAGACCCTCCATCGACGACTCGAGCTCGTCGATGGACGTGCACACCGCTGGCTTGTCATCGCTGCACCCTGAGACCGCGGCGCCGACCAGCAGCGCGGCGATCGGCAGCAGGAGTCGCTGTCTCACAGGTCCCACCTCTCCTCCGGTCCACCGTGGTCGGCGGCCCTCCCGCCACGCAACCACTCGGCCGGGGAATCGGCATCACTCGCTACGGATGACCCCGGACCCCGCGCGAGCGCAGCATGCGGCGCACCTCGTCGGCGCGCTCGACCATCGCCTTGCGGACCACCGGGGCGGCGCCCTCGGCGGCCCGGTCGGCGCGCGCGAAGAACGACTCGTCGATGCCGAACAGCGGGAACAGCCGGGAGGTGAACACCAACCCGTGGACCATCCCGCCGCGGTGCAGGCCGGGCAGCAGCTCGAGGTAGCGGTCGGCGTACGGCGCCAGCAGCTCGTCCTGCCCGGGCCGCCAGAACGGGACAGCGACGACGTGCGAGGCGCCCACGGGCACGGTGCGGTCGACCGCGAGCTGGCGCCAGGCCTCGGTCTTGGCGTCGGCGTCCGGCCGGGCGGCCGTCACCCCAAGGGCGCGGGTCCAGGCCTCCGGGTCGGGGTCTCGCTCGAGCAGCACCTCGCTCTCGCCGTCGGTCTCACCGCCCAGCTCGGCCTTGCGGACCAGGATCCGCCACTGCAGGTCGACGTCCCTGCCCGCCTGCTCCTGGAGGTCGGCGACGGCGCCGAGGTCGGGGGCGACGCGGGCCAGCGCCCGCAGCGCCACCTGGCGGCGGCCCGGGTCCGCGGTCATCGCCCGGCACACGGCGGCGACCTGCGCCTGGAGCTCGACGCGTTCGGCGTCGGGAGCCCACAGCTCCGCGATGTCGACGGCCATCTTCAGGTAGGGCTCGACGACCGAGCCGGACGTCTCGTGGGCGAGCACGCCGGTGACACAGCGCAGCATCTCAGCGGCGGTGGCGTCGCCGGTGACCAGCATGTCCCAGACGGTGGCGACCGCCACCGCCCGCGAGAGCGAGGTCGGCAGCAGCCCGGCGTCGCTGATCAGGGTGCCCCGCCGCTCGTCGTCGGGCCGGGCGGTGGCGAAGGTCAGGTCATCGTCGTTGACCAGGTAGAGGTCTGCCTCGGGCAGCTCCACCGGTGTCCGCTCGCCCTGCACCTCGACGGACGCGAGCGCCGTACGCCGAAGCGTGTCGCCGTCGCGCTGGTAGGCACCCACGGCCAGCACCTGCGGACGCGGGGCACCGTCGCGGGGGCCACGGGCGTGGAGCACGAAGCCGTCGCCCTCGCGGTCCAGGGTGATCCGGTCGGTGCCGGCGGTCTCGAGCCAGCCCTCCCGCCAGGCGTCGAGGTCCCGGTCGCTGGCCGCGGCCAGCGCGTCGATCAGGTCCTGCAGCGTGGTGTTGCCCCAGGCGTGCTGGGCGAAGTACGCCGTCATGCCGACCTTGAACCGCTCCTCGCCGACGTACTCCTTGAGCTGGTGCAGCACCGAGGCGCCCTTGGGATAGGTGATCGAGTCGAAGATCGACGCGGCCTCGGCGACGTCGTGGATCGGCTGGCTGATCGGGTGGCTGAGCGGGCCCTGGTCGGCGAGGTAGGCGCGGACCTTGTCGGTGACCAGGAAGCCGGCCCGGTTGTCGACGTACTCGGTGGAGGTCGCGGCTGCCCACGTGGCGGCGAACTCGGCGAACGCCTCGTTGAGCCAGAGGTCGTCCCACCAGCGCATCGTGACGATGTTGCCGAACCACATGTGCGCCATCTCGTGGAGCAGGTAGAGCGCGAGGACCTCGTTCTCCGCCGCGGTCGGTGTCGACCGGCGAAGGAAGAAGTCGGACCAGGTGACGCAGCCGTAGTTCTCCATCGCGCCGCCGAGGTCGGGGACGAAGACCTGGTCGTACTTCCGCTGCGGGAACGGCATCCCGAACGCGTCGCCGAAGAATGCCAGCCCCTGCCCGGTCAGCGTGAACAGCAGCTCGGCGTCGCGCTCGAGCTGGTCCGCCAACGATCGCCGCGCAAACAGGCCGAGGTCGTGGCCGCCGACCTCGCGACGGATCTCGTGGAACGGGCCGGCGTTGACCACCGGGTTGTACGTCGAGAGCGGCGGCGTGTCCGGGAAGGTCCACGTGCGGGTGTCGCCGCCGTCGACGACGGCCGGGTCACCTGAGTTGCTGACCACCGTCCAGGCCGTGGGCGCGGTCACCGTGAACCGGTGCGGGGCCTTGAGATCGGGCTGGTCGAAGCAGGCGTAGACGGCACGGGCCTCGTCGGGCTCGAACGACATCCAGAGGTAGATCTCGCCGTCGGCCGGGTCGACGGAGCGGCGCACCCCCTCGCCCCCGGCGGTGTCGACCTGCACCGTCTCGACGGTGAGGACGTTCTCGTCGCGCAGGTCGGTCAACGCGATCCGACCGCCCTCGGCAGGTCCCAGCGCCACCCCGTTGAGGTTCGCGGCGACGACCTCGGCGACGCAGTCGACGAAGGAGCCGGCGCCGGGCTCGGTGCACGTGAAGGTGATCACGGAGGTGCAGCGCACCTCCGGACCCGTGGGCAGGGCACTCAGGTCGACCTCGATGTCATAGCGCTGCACGTCGATCAGGGCCGCACGGGCCTGGGCCTCGGCCTGGGTCAGGCTGTGGATCTCCATCGGACCTCCTCGGGAGCGTGGTCCTCACACTAGGGAACCGGGCCGCCCGGGCGTGGGAGCGACGCTGGGTGGCCGCTGCGTCGACGTGTTGGGACAGGCTTTCGGCGCCGGATCGGCGTACTCTCGGGGCCGCCGGCATGTTTGATCCGGCGTGACGGTCCGGACCCAGTGGCCGTCGGACGTCGGGGATCCGAAGGGCTGCGCCGTGGAGCAGGGGACCGTGGAGCTGGTCGAGCAGCTGCCCGCCGCTGCCTCCAGCGCGGGCAGGGCCCGATCGATCGTGCGTCAGGTCCTGTCCGACGTCGCCACGTCAGAGGTGAACGACGCCGCCCAGCTCGCGGTCAGCGAGGTGATCACCAACGCCCTGGTCCACGCCGGCACCGCCATCCAGCTGCGGGTGCTGCTCGACGGGGCGTTGCTCCGGGTC
>JBEVFC010000138.1:0-5124 GCA_040512455.1 Nocardioides sp. | reverse complement strand
CACAACGCGGTGACCGGGGTGCCCATCACCATCGCCTCGGTGACCTTGTCCTTCGGCGCATAGTGCGAGAACCGCTCGTGGTCACCGTCGTCGGTCGGGACCGTGCGGCGGTCTTCGAGGACGTCGGTGTCGGTGAATCCGATGGGGTTGCTCACCGGACCAGCCTACGTCAGATCTCAGTTCATCAACGGATCGGCCGGGCGCGTCGACACCCATGCCAGCTCGCCCGGCTGGCGACGCAGCACCTGCCGGCGGAGGTCGTCCACGTCGGCGCGGAAGAGGTCGTCGAGCTCGGACGCGACGACGTACCAGCTGCCCTCGGCGATCTCCTCGACGAGCTGCTCGGCACCCCACCCGGCGTACCCCGCGAACACCCGCATCGCCCGTACGCTGCCGTCCACGAGCTCCACCGGGGAGTCGAGGTCGATGAGGCCGACCGCGCCGTACGTCGGCCGCCAGCCGACCGGCTGGTCCTCCGGATCGGCGAGTACGGCGACCGCGAGTGCGCCGTCGGTGCTGACCGGGCCCCCGTGGAAGAGCACCTCGGGATCGGCCACCACGTCCGCCCACGACTCGAGGACGGCTGCGACCGGCACCTGGGAGGGGCGGTTGAGGATCACCCCCAGGGCGCCGGACTCATCGGAGTCGAGCACCAGCACCACCGCGTCGGCGAAGTTGGGATCCAGCAGCTCCGGGCTGGCCACCAGGAGCGTGCCCGGAGTCGGTTCCATGTCACCAGCATGCCGCACCGGGGGTGGGCTGGAAATGTCCCCGGGCTGCGTCAGGCGGCCAGCGCCGCCTTGAGGCGGTCGACGAAGCCGACCTGCGTGACGCGGCGGCGGCCGAGGGTGGGTTCGGACCAGCCGGCCCGGGCCCGGTCCTCGAGCTCCTCACCGATGCGCTGGCCGTGCGGCTCGACGTCGGTGCTGGACACCCGGCCGGCCAGCACGGCCAGCATCTGCCGCTCCTTGGCGGTGGAGACGGCCATCACGTGGGCCATCGCGTCGTCGGCGGGCTCGCCGGCGTACCGGTCCAGGATGGCCCGGACGCCCGGGAGCTGGTCGGCGGTCACCCGCCAGGCGTCGACGACGGCGGACGCCAGGTCGAGGGGCTGGCTGGCGAGCTCGCGCTCGATGCCGCCGGCGAGGCGAGTGTGCCAGCGCAGCTGCAGGGTGGCGAGCACGTCGAGCTCGCCTCGGAAGGTCTCGGTGACACCGGGCAGGTCCATCGGCAGGGTTCCGTCGCGACGGGTGTTGGCTTCGGCGATCACGGTGTGGAGCACTTCTCCACGGTGGTGGAAGGCTTCCCAGGTCATGGGACAAGCTCCTCTCTCTCACGCACACATACCGTTGGTACGTACTCACAGTATGCATCCGTCCGACGGTATGCCAACGTTGGCGCGTGTGATCCCGCCCACCGAGGCTCCCCGGCGCGGAGGGGGCGCGGACCTAGACTGCGCGGATGAGCAAGTCCGCGGCGAAGCGCCTGCTGCCCAAGGTCCCCGACCTCCCCGGCGCCTCCCGGCGGGCGCAGTACTCCGCCTCGACGAAGCGCGCGCTGGTCGACGCCGCGCTCGCGCAGTTCAGCGAGAAGGGGTACGTCGCCACCTCGCTCGACGCGATCGTCGCGGACGCCGCGGTGACCAAGGGCGCTCTCTACCACCACTTCTCCGGAAAGCAGGCGCTCTTCGAGGCGGTCTTCGAGAGGGTCGAGGCGGACGCGGCGCGCGAGATCGCCGCCGCGGCCAAGGGCGTGACGGACCCGTGGGAGAAGGCGATCGAGGGACTCCGCGCGTTCCTCGCGGTGGTCCAGGAACCGACGTACCGCCGGGTGGTCATCCAGGAGGGGCCGAGCGTGCTCGGCTACGAGCGGTTCCGCGAGCAGGAGGAGCGCTCGTCGTTCGCGATCGTCCTCGACATCGTGGACACGGTGCTCTCGGCCGGCTCGCTCCGGCTCGACGAGGCGATGACGGAGACGTTCAGCCGGATCTTCTTCGGCGCCCTGTCGAGCGCCGGGGAGAGCGTCTCCGGGTCCGAGGACCCGGAGGCCGCCAGCCTCCGCGTGGAGGCGGCGATCGGCTTCATCCTGATGGGGCTGCGGTCCCTGGTCGACTCCGGCGTCGAGCTCCACGACCCGGTGCAGGCACCGGGCGCCGCGGCCGAGCGGCTGCTCGGCCTGCGGCCGGACTGACACCCCGTCGACCCGAGGATCGACCCCGGATCGACGGGGGTGCTGCTACTTGCCGAAGGTGACGCCCGCGCCGGAGCCGTTCGGCACCAGCTCGAGCCAGGTGTGCCCGGCCGGCACGGTGAGCTCGCCCGCCTTGGTGGTCAGCTTCAGCGGCGCGTCGAGCTTGGACTTCGACCAGGTGCCGCGCACGAGGCGTCCGTTGTGGAACAGCATCGCCTGGCCCTTGCCGACGAACTTCGTCTCGGGGACCGGGTTGCCGGCCGGGTCGCGGTAGCCCGCGTCGCCGACCGGGACCCGCAGCACCAGCACGTTGTCGGCGATGAACTGGTCGCCCTCGGCGGCGTAGGTGTTGTCGTTGTGGTACTTCCCGCTGCGGAACGTCCAGTTGGTGGTGTGGCCACCGGAGAACGACGCGGCGATCTTCTTGGCGGGCTGGCCCTTGGGCAGGTCCTTGGCATCGCCCCAGGGCAGGTAGTCCTCGGGACGGGCCTCGTCGACCTTGACCGAGCCGGCCAGCTCGTCGAGCTTGACCATCAGGTTGTAGGGGGCGCTGCGGCTGCCCTCGCGGAAGAAGCCCTTGGCGCCTTCGCTGTAGAACTTCACGCCGGCGCCCTTGAGGCGGTTGATCGTCACGTTGGCGGCGCCGCTGGTGACCATCTGGCCGTTGACCGGCTTGACGATGCCGATGTCGGAGGCGCGCATGGAGCGCACCGGGCCGGCGGTGGTCGGGAACTGGGAGTAGAAGAAGGACGCCAGGCGGGTCGAGCCCCCCTCGACGAGCTCCTCGACGACCATGTCGGCCTTGCCGAGACCGAGCTGCGGGGCGCTGCTCGAGGTGTTGTCGATCTTGACGACGAACACCGGGTGGTCGGTCGACGCCGACTCGTCACCGGAGACCGGCAGGCCGGTCAGCGGCCAGGTGCTCTCCAGCACGGTGGAGGCACCGGTGCCCTTGGTGGCAGCGGCCTCCTCCTGGTTGCTCTCCTTGTCGCCTCCCCCACAGGCGGCCAGCAGCAGGCTGGCGGCAAGGGTGGCGGCAAGGGACAGGCGAACGCGGCGCACGCGTTTCTCCGTTCGTCGACAATTCTGGTACGGATTCCCAGTGTGCGCGTGCCACCGCCGCTGGCGGGGAGGCGCGCGGAAACGCACCGGGGACCTCCGAGAGGGTAGGCACACCCTCCCGGAGGCCCAAATCCCGGGGCGACCGGTGGACCTCAGCCGAGCTTGGCGCCACCGTCGACGTAGAGCGTCTGGCCGGTGATGTAGGACGCCTCGTCGCTGCACAGGAACGCCGCGGCGGCGGCGATGTCCTCGGGGAACCCGACCCGGCGGACCGGGTTGGCGTCGGCGTTCATCTGGCGGAACTCCTCGACGCCGAGCTTGAGCCGGGCCGCAGTGGCGTCGGTCATCTCGGTGGCGATGAACCCGGGGGCGATCGCGTTGGCGTTGATGCCGAACGGGCCGAGCTCGATGCCCAGGGTGCGGGTGAAGCCCTGGATGCCCATCTTGGCGGCGGAGTAGTTGGCCTGGCCGCGGTTGCCGAGCGCGGAGACGCTCGAGAGGTTGAGGATCTTGCCGTACTTCTGCGCCACGAAGTGCTTCTGTGCCGCCTTCGTCATCAAGAACGCGCCCTTGAGGTGCACGCCCATGACGAGGTCCCAGTCCTCCTCGGTCAGCTTGAAGAGCAGGTTGTCCCGGGTGATGCCGGCGTTGTTCACCAGGATGTGGATGCCGCCGAGCTCCGCGACGACCCGCTCGACCGCCGCCTCGGCGGAGGCCGCGTCGCTGACGTCGCAGCCGATGCCGACGAACTTCTCCGCACCGGTCTTCGCGGCGGCCTCCGCGGCCGCGCCCTCGTCGAGGTCGAGGATCGCCACCGCGGCGCCCTCCTCGGCGAACCGCTTGGCGGTCCCGAACCCGATGCCCCGTGCGGCTCCGGTCACGACGGCTACGCGTCCGTCAAAGCGGCCCATGCTGACTCCTGTGCGCTCGAAAGTGGTCCGGCTCGTCACCCTAGAGGAGCATCCGATCAGGGAAATCACTGCCCTGTCAGGGAAAGCATTGCCTGACAGGACAGCACTTCCCCGGGCGGCCGGGGACTCCCTAGGGCAACAGCCGAGCGCTGCGCGCAGCCTCGCGACGTACTCCCCCGCCTCGCCGTCGGCGTACTTCGTGCGCGGCCAGAAGAAGCCGCGGAGGCCGTCACCTTTGGTGCGGGGTACGACGTGCAGGTGCAGGTGCGGCACCGACTGGGACACGGTGTTGTTCATCGCCACGAACGACCCCTGGGCGCCGAGACCCTCGACCATCGCGGCCGCGAGTCGCTGGCCGGCGGCCAGGAACGGGTCCCGGAGCGCCGCCGGGAGGTCGGGCAGGGTGGGCACGTGCTCCCGGGGCACCAGCAGCACGTGTCCCTTGAAGACCGGCCGGGTGTCGAGGAAGCCGACGAGGTCGTCGGTCTCCAGCACCCGGTCGGCCGAGACACTCCCGTCCGCGATCGCACAGAAGACGCAGTCAGCCATGCCGCGAGGCTAGCGCCGCGCTCCGACGACCGGCGTCAGTCGCAGGCCACCGCGGCGGGAAGCGCGCAGCCCGGCACCATGACCACGCGACCGCCGGAGGTAGCGGCGTCGAAGTGCTGGGTGTCGCCGTTGCCGTAGGTCCAGCGGATGTTGTTGCTCCGCATGGTCCGGACCACCGCGTGCTTGCTGGAGCGCCAGGCCACCCGCGGGTGCGAGCGCGACATCCACCAGGAGTTCGGCACCAGCCCGGTCGCCGACCGGTACGGGTTCTCCCAGGTATTGATGTCGATCGCCCGGCCGTAGGAGTGCGGCGAGCGCACCCCCGGGCGGTTGACCACGTTGCGGCAGTTGAACCCGGAGGTGTTGCCGGCGGCCATGGACTTGTAGTCGTTGCCACCGCGGACCCGCGAGG
>JBEVFC010000136.1:0-5145 GCA_040512455.1 Nocardioides sp. | reverse complement strand
CGTCCTCCAGCGAGGCACCCTCGACGTACCGCTCCTTGAAGTACGCGGCGACCACGTCGGCGGCGCCACCCATCACGGCGAAGCCGTGCTCGTCGGCCACCTGGCCGTCGTAGGTGAGGCGGTAGATCTGGTCGTCCGAGGCCTGCTCGCCGACCTCGGCCACGAACAGCTCGACCTCGTACGGCTTCTCGCCGCCGGAGGAGAAGATGGTGCCGAGCGTCTGCGCGTAGGCGTTGGCCAGCCCGCGGCCGGTGACGTCGCGGCGGTCGTAGGCGTAGCCGCGCATGTCGGCCAGCCGCACCCCGGCGATCCGGAGGTTCTCGAACTCGTTGTAGCGGCCCACCGCGCCGAACGCGATCCGGTCGTAGATCTCCGACACCTTGTGCAGCGCCTGGGAGGGGTTCTCGGAGGCGAACAGCACCCCGTCGGCGTACTGGACGACGACGACGGACCGGCCCCGGGCGATGCCCTTGCGGGCGAAGTCGGCCCGGTCCTTCATCAGCTGCTCGGGTGAGACGTAGAACGGCATGCTCATCTGTCAGTCATCCCCTCAGGTCAGCGCCGCGGCCGGGCCGTCGGGACGGGTCATGCGGGCGGCGATGACCCGGTCGGCCACCGCGGCCACCTCGTCGTCGGGCATCCGGCGCCCGCCGTCGGCGGTGATCACCTGCACGACCGGGAAGATGCGCCGGGTGACGTCGGGCCCACCGGTGGCGGAGTCGTCGTCGGCGGCGTCGTACAGCGCCTGGACGATCGCGGTGACGCACTCGTTCTCGGTGAGGTCCTCGCGGTACAGCTTCTTCAGCGCACCGCGCGCGAACAGCGAGCCGGAGCCGACCGAGTGGAACGCGGTCTCCTCGTAGCGGCCACCGGTCACGTCGTAGGAGAAGATCCGCCCCTGGTCGGTGGTCAGGTCGAAGCCCGCGAACAGCGGCACGACCGCGAGGCCCTGCATGGCCAGGCCGAGGTTGGCGCGGATCAGCGCGGCCAGGCGGTTGGCCTTGCCGTCCATGGAGAGCGTGGTGCCCTCGATCTTCTCGTAGTGCTCGAGCTCGGTCTGGAACAGGCGGATCATCTCGACGGCGAGGCCGGCGGCGCCGGCGATGCCGACGCAGCTGTACTCGTCGGCCGGGAAGACCTTCTGGATGTCGCGCTGGGCGATGATGTTGCCCATCGTCGCGCGGCGGTCACCGGCCATCATCACGCCGCCGGGGAACGTTGCGGCGACGATCGTGGTGCCGTGCGGCGCGAGGTCACCCGCGTGGCCCTGCGGCAGCGAGCGGGAGGACGGGAGGAGCTGGGGCGACTGGCTGCCGACGAACTCGGTGAACGACGACGTGCCGGGCGCGAAGAATGCGTCGGGCAGGCGGGAGCCCGGGCCGGGGACGGTCACCGGGTCACTCCCCGCCCTTCTGGATGAATGACTTCACGAAGTCCTCGGCGTTGGACTCGAGCACGTCGTCGATCTCGTCGAGGATCGCGTCGATGTCCTCGTCGAGCTGCTCCTTGCGCTCGGCCACGGCCGCGTCGGGCGCCACCTCGGGAGCCTCTTCGGTCTCGGAAGCCTTCTTCGGCTGCTTCTGCTCCTGTGCCATGTCCCCAACCTATCCAGAACGTGGCTGGCGCGTGAGCGCTGCGAACAACTGTTCCGCCGTGTCGCACCGGTCGATCAGCTCTCCCACGTGCGCCCGGCTCCCCCGGAGGGGGTCGATCGTGGGCACCCGCTGCAGCGACTCGCGCCCGGGGAGGTCGAAGATCACCGAGTCCCACGACGCGGCGGCCACGTTGTCGGCGTACTTCTCGAGGCACCGACCCCGGAAGTAGGCCCGTGTGTCCTCCGGCGGGTCGTGCATCGCGGCCTCGATGGTCGCGTCGTCGAGCAGCCGCTCGATCCGGCCCCGCCCGGCGAGCCGGTGGTACAGACCCTTCTCGGGCCGGATGTCGGCGTACTGCAGGTCGATGAGGTGCAGCTTGGCGTCGTCCCAGTCGAGACCGTCGCGCTCGCGGTACTGCTCGAGGAGCGCCAGCTTGGCCACCCAGTCGAGCTCGGTGGAGCACTGCATCGGGTCGGTCTCGAGACGGGTCAGCACCGACTCCCAGCGGGCCAGTACGTCGGCGGTCTGCGCGTCGACGTCGTCACCGAGCGTCTCCGCGACGTACTTGCGGGCCAGGTCGAGGTACTCCATCTGGAGCTGTACGGCGGTGAGCTTGCGGCCGTCCATCAGCGTGACCAGCGCGGTGCAGGTGGGGTCGTGGGAGATCGCCCGCAGGGACGCGACCGGCGTCTCCAGACCCAGGTCGCGGGTGAGGTAGCGATCCTCGATCATCGCGAGCACCAGCGAGGTGGTGCCGACCTTCAGGTACGTCGACACCTCGGCCATGTTGGCGTCGCCGATGATCACGTGCAGGCGGCGGTACTTCTCGGGGTCGGCGTGCGGCTCGTCGCGGGTGTTGATGATGGGCCGCTTGAGCGTCGTCTCGAGACCCACCTCGACCTCGAAGTAGTCGGCGCGCTGGCTGATCTGGAAGCCGTGGTCGCGGCCGTCCTGGCCGATGCCGACCCGCCCCGCGCCGCAGACGACCTGCCGGGACACGAAGAACGGCGTCAGGTGCTTGACGATGTCGGCGAACGGCGTCGAGCGCCGCATCAGGAAGTTCTCGTGGGCGCCGTACGAGGCGCCCTTGTTGTCGGTGTTGTTCTTGTAGAGCAGGATCGGCGCCGCTCCCGGCACCGCGGACGCCCGGATGGAGGCGTCGAGCATGACCTGCTCCCCCGCCTTCTCGAACCGGAGCACGTCGAGCGGGGTGGTGCACTCGGGACTGGAGTACTCCGGGTGGGCGTGGTCGACGTAGAGCCGGGCCCCGTTGGTGAGGATCACGTTCGCCAGGCCCATGTCCTCGTCGGTCAGCTGGCTCGCGTCGGCGACCTGGCGGGACATGTCGAAGCCGCGGGCGTCCCGCAGAGGGGACTCCTCCTCGAAGTCCCAGCGCGCCCGGCGGGCCCGTGCCGTCGCCGACGCGTAGGCGTTGACGATCTGCGAGGAGGCCACCATGGGGTTCGCCATGGGCTGCCCCGCGACCGAGATGCCGTACTCGATCTCGGTCCCCATCACCCGGCGCACACTCATGGACACGAGCCTACGCGGTACCGGGGTCAGGACCAGAGCGGGAATGTGGTGAAGGCGGCACCACCTCCGGTGACCACTACGCTGGGCGGGATCATCGGCCCGTCGGAGGTGAGGCGCATGGGCATCTGGGGCGACCGGCTGCTGCCCCGGGTCCTCGACTCGATGGGCCAGGCGCCCGAGGTCACCCGGCTCCGCGCCGACGTGTGCCGGGGCCTCCACGGCACCGTCCTCGAGCTCGGCTTCGGCAGCGGGATCAACGTGCCCCACTACCCCGCCGCGGTCACCGAGGTGCTCGCGATCGAGCCGTCCGACACCGCCTGGTCGGTCTCGGGGGTACGTCGGGAGGGGTCCGGCGCGCGGATCCGCAGGACGGGCGTCGACGGGCAGCGACTTGCGGAGGCGGACGCGAGCGTCGACTGCGTGCTGTCCACCCTCACCCTGTGCACGATCCCCGACGTCGGCCGCGCCCTGGCGGAGGTACGCCGGGTGCTGCGGCCGGGCGGCACGGTCCACGTGTTCGAGCACGGCGTGGCGCCGGACGCCCGCGTGGAGGCGTGGCAGCACCGGCTCGAGCCCGTGCAGAAGCGGGTGTTCGGAGGCTGCCACCTCACCCGGGACGTGCCCGACCTCCTCATCGGGGCGGGGTTCCGGATCGACGAGGTGGCCGCGCGCTACCTCGACGGCCCCCGGGTGTCGCGTCCGTGGTGCTTCGGCTACCTGGTCAGGGCGGGCCTCCCGTGATCCGGCTCACCTGGCTCGGGCACGCGACCGTCGTGATCGACATGGACGGGGTGCGGCTGCTGACCGACCCGCTCCTCGGGCGCCACGCCGGGTTCCTCCGCCGGCCCGGCGGCCGGCCCGACGAGGCGTCCTGGCGCGACCCCGATGCCGTGCTGATCTCCCACCTCCACCTCGACCACGCGGACCTGCCGTCGTTGCGCCGGGTGCGGGGCACCCGGGTGCTCACGGCACCGGTCAACGCCCGCTGGGTCACCCGCCGGGTGGGCTCGCCGGTGGCCGACCTCGGCAACGGGGTCTGGACCCGGGTGCCGGCGCCCGGCACCGACGACGGCGGTGTCGAGGTGCGCCTGGTGCGCGCCGACCACGGTGCCCGACCGATGCCGCACCGGCCGAACGCCAGCGACGGTCACCTGATCCGCGGCCGCGACGGCATCGTGTGGTTCGCCGGGGACACCAGCCTCTACCCCGAGATGGCCGGGCTGCCGGAGCTCGCCGGAGGGCGCGTCGACGTGGCGCTGCTGCCGATCGCCGGGTGGGGGCCCCGGCTCTCTGCGGGGCACATGGGGCCCGCCGAGGCGGTCGAGGCCTGCCTGCGGGTCCGTCCGCGCGCGGTGCTGCCGATCCACTACGGCACGCTGCACCCGCCCGGTTTCTCGGCCGCGGGGCTGGGCTGGATGCACCGTCCGCTGACCGAGTTCACCCGGCTGCTGGCCGAACGCAGCCCGGAGACCGGGCTGCTCGACGTACCGCCCGGAGAGTCGACCGACTGGCCGGTCTAGGCCGCCGGGAGGTTGCCACCGCGTGAACGACCCCGCGGACCGCGTCAATGGTTGCCGCGGCGCGCCGTCGACGCGTGCGCGATGTTGACGGCGACGATCCCGATCCAGGCGACCAGGAGCGCGAAGTAGTTGCCGGTCACGCCCAGCGTGATGCTGATCGGGATGGCGGCCACCATCGACGCGGAGCCGAGCACGAACTGGAAGATCAGCTGCCGTCGCTCCATCTGCTCGCGGTGTCGCCGGCTGTCGACGGTCGACCCGACCTTCTCGTCCAGGGCACGCTCGACCCGGTCAGCGAACGACTCCACCAGCGCGGCGTCGTACGTCGGTCCCAGCTCCTGGCGGGCAGCCAGCCGCGCCTCGTTGTCGCCCCGCTCGACCGGGTCGTCGCCCGTGGGTCCCGCCACCGGTGTCCCGATCCGTCCCGCGTCCCCGGCCTAGAGGTACTGGCCGGTGTTGGCGACGGTGTCGATGGAGCGCCCCGGCTCGGTGCCCTG
>JBEVFC010000117.1:0-3859 GCA_040512455.1 Nocardioides sp. | reverse complement strand
ACTCGTCCCCGGCGTCGCCGTCGTCGCCCTCGCCGCCGGCCTCTCGGCCTGTGGCGCCGGCAACGAAGCGTCCGGCAGCGACTCCGGACTCTCCGGCACGCTCAACGGTGAAGGTTCCTCCGCCCAGGAGGCCGCCCAGACCGCCTGGCGCGCCGGCTTCCAGGGCGACAACAGCGGCGTCACCGTGAACTACAACCCGTCCGGCTCGGGTGCCGGCCGCGAGAAGTTCATCGCCGACGCCGTCGACTTCGCCGGTTCCGACTCCTACCTCAAGGACGACGACGAGACCACCGAGCTCACCGACGCCAAGGAGCGCTGCGGAGGCGAGGACCCGATCGAGGTCCCCGCCTACGTGAGCCCGATCGCCGTCGTCTTCAACGTCGAGGGCGTGGACAGCCTCCAGCTCTCCGCCTCGACCATCGGCAAGATCTTCAACGAGAAGATCACCACGTGGAACGACCCGGCCATCGCCGAGGAGAACCCCGACGCCGACCTGCCGTCGACGACGATCTCCCCGGTGCACCGCTCCGACGAGTCGGGCACCACCGAGAACTTCACCGACTATCTCGAGAAGGCGTCGGACGGCGGCTGGCCGCACCCCAAGGACAAGGTGTGGCCGATCAAGTCCGGCGAGGCCGCCCAGGGCACCTCGGGTGTCATCCAGGCCGTCACCGAGGGTGACGGGTCGATCGGGTACGCCGACGAGAGCCAGGTCGGCGACCTCAAGACCGCCAGCATCAAGGTCGGGGACGCGTACGTCGCCCCGTCCGCCGAGGCGGCCGCCAAGGTCGTCGCGGTGTCCCCGCGGGTCGAGGGCCGTCCCGCCGTGGACATGGCCATCGACATCGACCGCACCACCACCGAGGCCGGCGCCTACCCGCTGGTGCTGGCGTCGTACCTCATTGCCTGCCAGCACTACGACGACGCGGGCACCGCGGACCTGGTCAAGGGCTACCTGAGCTACGTCCTCTCGGACGAGGGCCAGAGCACCGCAGCCGAGAACGCCGGTTCCGCACCGCTCGACCCCGCCCTCCAGGACGAGGCCGTCGCCATCGTCGAGAACATCACCAAGAAGTGACCCGTCCTCAGGTGCGGTGGCCCGGTCCGGGTCACCGCACCTGAGCGCAGTTCCAAGGAGTCCAGTGTCCACATCCACCGCCACCGAGCCGAGGCCCCGGGCGAAGCCCAGGGCCCGCCTGGGTGACGTGCTGTTCGCCGGGACCGCCCGCGGCGCCGGCATCGTCATCCTGATCGCCCTGGCCGGCGTGGCCGTGTTCCTGACGCTGGAGGGCTTCCCGGCCTTCTCGGCGACCGGGAGCGCCCTCTCGGGTGCCTCGTCCTTCCTCGGCTACGTCTGGCCGCTGGTCTTCGGCACGCTCCTCGCCGCGACCCTGGCGCTCATCATCGCCACGCCGCTGGCCATCGGGGTCGCGATGGTGATCGCGTTCTACGCGCCCCGCCGGATCGCCGGCACGGTGAGCTACCTGATCGACCTGCTGGCTGCCGTACCGTCCGTGGTCTACGGCCTCTGGGGCATCGGCTTCCTCGGCCCGCGGCTCAAGCCGCTGTACGCCTGGCTGGAGGACCACCTGGGCTTCCTCCCGTTCTTCGCCGGCCCCGCCAGCAGCACCGGCCGCACGATCCTCACCGCGTCCATCGTGCTGGCGATCATGGTGCTGCCGATCATCACCGCGATCTGCCGCGAGATCTTCGCGCAGACCCCGCAGCTGCACCGCGAGGCGGCGATGGCGCTGGGCGCCACCCGCTGGGAGACGATGCGGCTCGCGGTCTTCCCGTACGCCCGCTCCGGCATGGTCTCCGCGGTGATGCTCGGCCTGGGCCGCGCGCTCGGCGAGACGATGGCCGTCGCGATGGTGCTCTCCGCGAGCGGCATCGTCACCTTCAACCTGATCTCCTCGTCCAACCCCGCGACGATCGCCTCCAACATCGCGCTGAACTTCCCGGAGGCGACCGGGCTCAAGGTCAACGTGCTCATCGCCAGCGGCCTGGTGCTGTTCGTGATCACCTTCGCGGTGAACTTCGCGGCCCGCGCGATCGTCGCCCGCAGCCAGAGGGAGGCGAGGTGATGACCACGCTCACCCCCGCACCGCCGACCCGCTCGAGCATGCGGCTGGCCACGCCGTCGCTGCCACGTTGGGCACCGCTGCTGGTGCTCGCGGTCTCGGCCGCGGCCAGCGCCCTGTTCACCCTGTTGCTGGGCTGGGGCCCGGTCGGCGGCATCCTCCTCGCCGCCCTGTTCTACATCGTCGGGCTGCCCGTCTGGTCCCGCCTGGTGGAGGACGGCCGGCGGGCCAAGGACCGGCTGATGACCAGCCTGGTGTGGAGCGCGTTCATCCTCGCGCTGGTCCCGCTGGTCTCCCTGGTGTGGACGGTCGTCGCCAAGGGCCTGCCGGTCATCAACATGCAGTTCCTGACGTACTCCATGCGCAACGTCATCGGGGACCAGCAGGGCGGCATCTACCACGCGATCATCGGCACCCTGCTGATCACGGCGTACGCCGCCGCCATCTCGATCCCGATCGGCATCTTCTGCGCGATCTACCTGGTGGAGTACGGCGCCACCTCGCGGCTGGCGGCCTGGATCACGTTCCTGGTGGACGTGATGACCGGTATCCCGTCGATCGTGGCCGGCCTCTTCGCGTACGCGCTGTTCGTGCTGTTCTTCGGTGAGGGCGTGCGGATGGGCTTCGGCGGATCCGTCGCCCTGTCGCTGCTGATGATCCCGGTGGTCGTCCGCTCGACCGAGGAGATGCTCAAGCTGGTCCCTGACGAGCTGCGCGAGGCGGCGTACGCCCTGGGCGTGCCGAAGTGGCGCACCGTCTCCAAGGTCGTGCTGCCGACCGCGATGAGCGGCATCGTCACCGGCATCACGCTGTCGATCGCCCGCGTCATCGGCGAGACCGCGCCGCTGCTGATCATCGCCGGCAAGACCGACGGTCTGAACATGAACATGTTCAGCGACCCGATGACCACGCTGCCGGTCTTCATCTACTTCTCGTACACCCAGCCCGGGCTCCCGCCCGAGGCCGGCCAGGCGCGCGCCTGGGGCGCGGCCCTGGTCCTGATCATCATCGTGATGACCCTGAACCTGCTGGCCCGCGCGATCGGCAAGATCTTCGCCCCCAAGACCGGGCGCTGAGAGGAAACATCATGGCCAAGAGCATCGACATCTCCGACCTGGACATCTACTACGGCGACTTCAAGGCCGTCGAGGGCGTCAGCATGACCGTGAGGGCCCGGGCGGTGACCGCGCTGATCGGCCCGTCGGGCTGCGGCAAGTCGACGCTGCTGCGTTCGCTCAACCGGATGCACGAGGTGACCCCGGGCGCGCGCGTCGACGGCAAGGTCGTCATCGACGGGCAGGAGCTGTACGACGACGCGATCGACCCGGTGGAGGTGCGCCGCCAGATCGGCATGGTCTTCCAGCGGCCGAACCCGTTCCCGACGATGTCGATCTACGAGAACGTCCTCGCCGGATCGCGGCTGAACGCCAAGAAGATGAAGAAGGCCGAGGCGGACACCATCGTCGAGAAGTCACTGCAGGGCGCGAACCTGTGGACCGAGGTCAAGGACCGGCTCAACAAGCCCGGCATGGGCCTGTCCGGTGGCCAGCAGCAGCGGCTCTGCATCGCCCGGGCGATCGCCGTCGAACCGCAGGTACTGCTGATGGACGAGCCGTGCTCGGCGCTCGACCCGATCTCGACCTCGGCCATCGAGGACCTGATCCACGAGCTCAAGACCGACTACACGATCGTCATCGTCACCCACAACATGCAGCAGGCCGCCCGGGTCTCCGAGGACACCGCCTTCTTCAACCTCGCCGCCGCCGGCAAGCCCG
>JBEVFC010000081.1:0-5632 GCA_040512455.1 Nocardioides sp. | reverse complement strand
CGCCCGGCGCGACCGGCGCTACGGCGGGGCCGTCCCGAACACGTCCTAGACCACCTCGCCCCGGGTGGGAACCCGGGAGCACGCTGGAGTGTCGTTCTTCTCGAGGACGACCCCAGGAGGTCTCATGAGCGAGGAGATCCTCGCCAGGGAACAACGGCGAGACAGCACCCAGGAAGCCGATGTGCTGCACGACGTCTTCGAGGGCTCCTACCGCCGGCTGGTGGTGCAGCTGTACGCCGTCACCGGCGACAGTGCGGAGGCCGAGGACCTGGTCCAGGAGGCGTTCGTGCGCGCGGCGGCCGCGGGTCGTCGCTTCCTCAAGGTGGAGAACCACGAGGCCTGGTTGCGCACCGCGGCGATCAACCTGCACCGCAACCGCTGGCGCAAGATGCGCAACTTCTCGAGGATCCGCTACCGGCTGGAGCGTCCGACGGACCTGCCCGGGCTCGAGCAGCACGTCGTGGTGATCACCGCGCTCCGGGCCCTGCCCGCACACCAGCGGGAGGTGCTCGCGTTGTTCTACCTGGCCGACCTGCCGGTGGCCGAGGTCGCCGACACGCTGGGCTGCGCGGTCGGCACGGTGAAGTCGCGGCTCACGCGCGGCCGCGAGGCCCTCGCGGAGACGCTGGGTCCCTGGGAGGGGAGCTCCGATGTCTGAGCAGCACCTGAAGGACTTCGCCGAGACTGCGGAGCGGCGCGTTCCCGTCCCGGATCTGGCGGACCTGACGAGCCGAGGGCGGGACCTGCGCCGGATCCGGATGGCCGCGGTGGCCGGTGCCCTCGCGCTCGTGGTGACCATCGGCGGCGTGTTCTCCTCGGTGACGCGCGACGACCGCAGCACGGTTCCCGCGGAGGATCCCGTCCCCACGCCGGCCTTCGAGGAGCTCAGTGCCCGGCCGGCCGAGCACCCGCGGTTGGTCCCCGGGAAGCAGTACGCCGTCCGCCCGTGGAACCTCGACGGGTACGGCGTGAGCGCCCGTTTCATCGCGCCGGCTCGGGGCTGGGTGTGGCGGGGTGACGGTGCCCTCAAGATGCCGTCCGGCACCTACGGTGACCTGCCGCGCCGTCCCTACGCCGGGGTGGCCGTCATGACCGCGGACCGGGTGCCGGTACGTCAGTGCAGCGAGGTGAACCCGCCGCGACAGGACCTTGCCGAGGACCCTCTGGCCGCGGCCCGCCAGATCGCGGAGATCCCGGGCACGCGCGCGATCGGGAGCGCGCGGGCGACCGAGCTGTCTGGCTGGCCCGCGGCATACGTGCGACTCGAGGTGCCCAAGCTGTGCCCCAAGTGGAACGACGTCATCCTGTGGGGAGTCACGAAGGCGATGTTCGGTGGCCAGCCCGGCATCGCCACAGTCATCTACCCGGGACAGGTACTCGAGGTCTGGGTCGTCGACGTCGACGGCGCATGGGTGATCGTCTACTCGGAGCTCAGCCCCGGACTGCCGGAGGGGATCCGCGCCGAGACGCGCGTCCTCCTGGATTCGGTGGAGCTCGAGAAGGTCGAGGAGTGAACCGGCTCAGCGGCAGGACGCGCAGGTCCCGAAGATCTCCAGCGTGTGGCTGATGTCGTCGTACCCGTGCTCGGCGGCGATCGCGCGGGTCCAGCGCTCGACGGCGGGGCCCTCCACCTCGACGGTGGCGCCGCACGCGCGGCACACCAGGTGGTGGTGGTGGGTGGCCGAGCAGCGGCGGTAGATCGCCTCGCCGTCCTCGGTGCGCAGCATGTCGACCTCACCGGAGTCCGACAGCTTCTGCAGAGTGCGGTAGACCGTCGCGAGCCCGACGTTCCCGCCGGTGCGACCGATGAGCTCGTGGATCTCCTGGGCGCTGCGGAAGTCGTCGAAGGTCTCCAGCGCCTCGGCGACCGCGAGCCGTTGCTTCGTGGGGCGCAGCGGCAGGCCGCCGTTGGTGTCAGTGCTCGTCATAGTGGCTCCCGTGGGCGGCGTGCCGGTGGCCGTCGTGGATGTAGTCGACGTGGTCGCCGTGCTCGACGGCCGGGTGGCCACAGCGCTCGCCGTGCTCGTGGTCGTGGCCCTCGGTCACGTCGTGGCCGAGAGGCGCGTCGGGCGTGAACGGGGTGCGCAGCCGCTCGCGCCGCCGCAGCAGCACCCCTATCGGCCAGGTCAGCGCGAAGCCTGCCAGCGCCAGCAGCACGATCGCCGGGCCGGGTGAGACCCGCCACTGGTACGACGCGAAGGCAGCCAGAACCAGCCCGCCGAGCGAGGAGCCGACACCGATCAGCATGGCCAGGCCGAGCGTCGTACGGAACGTGCGGGTGACCTGTTGGGCGGTCGCCACCGGCACCACCATCAGCGCGGAGACCAGCAGCAGACCGACGGTCCGCATCGCGACCGTGACGGTCACCGCGGCCAGCACCGCGACGAGGATGTTGTAGGCGCGCACGTTGAGGCCGGCGACCTGGGCGAACTCCTCGTCCTGGGCCACGGCGAACAGCTGGGGGAGCAGGCCGACCGCGATGATCACGACCACCGCGGCGAGCCCCATGGTCACCCAGACGTCGCCGACCGAGATGGTGGTGATCGAGCCGAAGAGGTATGCCTGGAGCTGGGCGGCGCTCTGGTCGGCGATGCCGGTGATCAGCACACCGCCGGCGATGCCGCCGTAGAACAGCAGCGCCAGCGCGACGTCGCCGTTGGCGTGGCCCTGCTCGCGGATCACCTCGATCAGCACCGCGCCGAGGATCGCCACCACCACAGCGGTCCAGGTGGGGGAGGCGCCGGTCAGCAGGCCGAGCGCGACACCGGTGACCGCGACGTGGCCGATGCCGTCGCCCATCAGGGCCAGCCGGCGCTGCACCAGGTAGGTGCCGACCGCGGGGGCGGCCAGGCCCGTGAAGATGGCGGCCACCATCGCCCGGATCATGAAGTCGTAACCGAGAATGCTCATCCGTTGCCTCCCCGCCCGAATCCTTGGCCGTTCGTGTCCAGTGGGGCCGCCACGTGCGGTGCGTGGTCGTGCCGTGACGGCGGATGGTGGTGATGGCTGTGCGACTCGAGGAACAGGGGGTGGTGGACGGCGTCGTCCGCTAGCGGCCGGCCGTCGTAGGCGACCCGGCCGTCGCGCATGACCACGGCCCGGTCGACCAGCGGCGCCAGCGGGCCGAGCTCGTGGGCGACCAGCACGATGGTGGCGCCGCGCTCCTTGAGTACGCCGAGCGCCCGGGCCAGGGCCTCCTGGTTGGGGAGGTCGACTCCCGCGGCGGGCTCGTCGAGGAACAGCAGCTCCGGCTCGCCGGCCAGGGCGCGGGCGATCAGCACGCGCTGCTGCTGGCCGCCGGACAGGGAGGTGACGCCGTCGCGGGCGCGGTCGGACAGCCCGACCACCTCGAGGGCGTTGCGGATCGCGGCCCGGTCGGCGCCGAGAAGCGGGCGCAGCCAGCGGCGGCGGGTGAGCCGCCCGGAGGCGACGACCTCCCAGACCGAGGCCGGCACGCCGGTCGCGGCGGTGGAGCGCTGGGGCACGAAGCCGATCCGGTGCCAGGCCTTGAAGTCGGTGAGGTCGGTCCCGAACAGGTTGACCGAGCCGGCGGCGAGCGGTCGCAGCCCGGTCATCGCCCGGACCAGGGTCGACTTGCCGGAGCCGTTGGCGCCCATCAGTGCGAGGAAGTCGCCCCGGTGGACCCGGAGGTTGATCGCGCGCAGCACCGGGCGGCCGGCGATCGCCACCGCGGCGTCGTCGACGGTCACGACGGCGTCCGTCCCGGGGGTCATGGGGTCACGCACTGGTTCGCCTCCTGCAGCTTCTCGAGATTCTGGCGCATCAGCGACAGGTAGTCCTCGTCGGCGGTCGCGTCGCTCAGTCCCTCGATCGGGTCGAGGACCTCGACGTTCACGCCGAGGTCTCCGGCCAGGGACTCCGCGGCCTTGGGGCTGCCGAGCGACTCGGCGAAGAGGGTGGTGATGTCGTCGATCCGCACCAGGTCCTGGAGTCGGGCCAGGTCGGCGGGGGTCGGCTCGGCCTCCGGGGTGAGCCCGACGATCGGCTCGAGGTGCAGGCCGTAGCGGGAGAGGTAGCCGAACGCGTCGTGGTTGACCACCACGGTGTGGAGCTCGCAGTCGGCCAGCCCGTCGGCGTACTCCCGGTCGAGGGCGGTCAGGTCGTCGCGTACGTCGGCCGCGTTGCCGGCGTACTCGTCCGCGTGGTCGGGGTCGAGACCGCTCAGTTCGTCCGCGACGGCGTCGGCCACGTCGGCCATCAGCAGTGGGTCGAGCCAGAAGTGGGGATCCAGGCCGCTGTCGCCGTGGTCGTGGCCCTCTCCTTCGTGGCCCTCTCCCTCGTGGTCCGCGAACGGGCGCAGCTCGACCACGTCGGCGACGTCGAGGACCTCGCCTTCGGCGTTCTGGTCGACGGCGGCGTCCACCGCGGGCTGGAAGTCGTGCTCGAAGACGACGAGCGCCGCGTCCTCGACGTCGGCGGTCTCCTTGATCGACAGCTCGAGGTCGTGCGGCTCGCCGCCGGGCCTGGTGAGGTTGGTGACCTGGTAGTGCTCGCCCGCCACGCGCCCGGTCACCCAGGCCAGCGGGTAGAACGCGGCCACCACCCGGTCGCCTCCACCGCCCGACCCGCCGGTCAGTGCGCTACACCCGGCAAGGAGGAGGGTGACGGCGGCCGCGCCGGCGAGGGCCCGGGGGACGGGCGCAGGGAGAGGGGACAACATGAAAACGATTCTCAACAGAATGAGAATCATTGTCAAACCTGTTCACGGCTAGGGTGGGCGGGTGCTGGTCGTGAACAGGTTCCGGGTGCCCGCGGAGGCCGCCGACACGTTCCGCGAGGACGTCACCGCGGCGCTGGCCCTGCTGGCCGCCCGTGACGGCTGCCTCGACGGGCAGATCGGCCGCAATGTCGACGACCCCGAGCTGTGGGTGCTCAGCACCCGCTGGGTGCACGTGGGCGCCTACCGCCGCGCGCTCTCGTCGTACGACGTCAAGGTCGGTGCGGTGCCCCTGCTCAGCCGCGCACTCGACGAGCCCAGCGCGTACGAGTCCGTGGTGCCGGGGGAGGCCCTCAATATCGGGTCGACGCGGTCGTTAGGCTGACCCCTTCAACCAGCGACCGGCAGCCAGCCGGTCCGAACCAGGAGTGATCCCGTGGCCAAGCCGCCCCCGTCCACCGTCGACAACGTCGTCTCCCTCGCCAAGCGGAGGGGTTTCGTCTACCCCTGCGGCGAGATCTACGGCGGCACCCGGTCGGCGTGGGACTACGGCCCGCTCGGCGTCGAGCTCAAGGACAACATCAAGCGCCAGTGGTGGAGGTCCATGGTGCAGATGCGCGACGACATGGCCGGTCTCGACTCCAGCGTGATCCTGCCGCGGCAGACCTGGGAGGCCAGCGGCCACGTCGCCACGTTCAGCGACCCGCTCACCGAGTGCCAGTCGTGCCACAAGCGCTTCCGGGCTGACCACCTCCAGGAGGAGTACGCCGAGAAGAAGGCCAAGAAGGAGGGGCACAGTGTCGACCCGGACACCGTGGAGCTGAAGGACCTCGCCTGCCCCAACTGCGGCACCCGCGGTGCGTGGACCGAGCCGCGCCAGTTCTCCGGCCTGCTCAAGACCTACCTCGGCGTCGTCGAGGACGAGTCCGGGCTGCACTACTTGCGCCCCGAGAC
>JBEVFC010000034.1:0-5258 GCA_040512455.1 Nocardioides sp. | reverse complement strand
CAGGACGGCTTCACCACCCTCAACCAGGTCTCCACCGTGGGCGCGTTCCTGCTGGGCGCCTCGACGTTGCCGTTCCTCTACAACGTCTACATCTCGCGCAAGGGCCCGAAGGTGGAGGTCGACGACCCGTGGGGCTGGGGCCGCTCGCTCGAGTGGGCGACCAGCTGCCCGCCGCCGCGGCACAACTTCCACTCGATCCCGCGGATCCGCTCCGAGTCGCCGGCGTTCGACCTCCACCACCCGGAGATCGCCGCCATGGAGCTCGCGGAGAACGACGCCGCCCGCGAGGGCCGTCCGGCCGACGCCCCCGACATGGAGGGCCGTGAGGAGATGCTGCAGGGTCACGTGGACGAGGCTCGTGCCCGCAACGACGAGAAGGACACCGATCGATGAAGGCCGAAGCCTGGATCTTCGTCACCACCACGATCTTCTTCGTGCTGGTCACGCCCGCCTACTGGCTGATCACCGGCGACTGGACCGGCACCTCGGCGCTGACCATGGCCGCGCTGCTGGTGGGCATGGTGTCGCTCTACCTCGGCTTCCACACCACGTTCCTGGTCCAGCACTGGCTGGGCGTCGAGGGCATGCCGCGTCGCTACGCCGACTACCTGCCGCAGGACGGCTTCACCACGCTCAACCAGATCTCGACCGTGGGCGCGTTCCTGCTCGGCGCCTCGACGTTGCCGTTCCTCTACAACGTCTACATCTCGCGCAAGGGCCCGAAGGTCGAGGTCGACGACCCCTGGGGTTGGGGCCGCTCGCTCGAGTGGGCCACCAGCTGCCCGCCGCCGCGGCACAACTTCCACTCCATCCCGCGGATCCGCTCCGAGTCCCCGGCGTTCGACCTCCACCACCCGGAGATCGCCGCCATGGAGCTCGCGGAGAACGACGCCGAGCGCGAGGGCCGTCCGGCCGACGCGCCTGACGTCGAGGGACGCGAGGAGATGCTTCAGGGTCATGTGGACGAGGCACGCCGCCGCAAGGACGAGAGGGACACCGATCGATGAAGGCCGAAGCCTGGATCTTCGTGACCACCACGATCTTCTTCGTGCTGGTCACCCCCGCCTACTGGCTGATTACCGGTGACTGGACGGGCACCTCGGCGCTGACCATGGCCGCCCTGCTGGTGGGCATGGTGTCGCTCTACCTCGGCTTCCACGCCGCCCGGATGGAGCCCCGGCCCGAGGACCGCAAGGACGGCGAGATCGCCGACGGCGCCGGCGAGCTGGGCTTCTTCCCGCCCTACTCGTGGTGGCCGCTGTGGTGCGGACTGACCCTCGGCGTGTGCGTGCTCGGAGTGGTGATCGGGTGGTGGCTGTTCATCATCGGTTGCTTCCTCGGCGTCCTCGCTCTCCAGGGCTGGATCTTCGAGTACTACCGCGGAGAGCACGCTCACTGACGGCGTCGACCCGCCTCGTCGACCCCTCTGAGGGGTCGGCGAGGTGAGGTCCGCCACGCGCCGGTGATGTGGAGCATCGCCGCTCAGCAGGTACCGTGGAAGTGCACCTGATCCGCGACTCCGTTCTGGGGGATACCTCTCAATGCCGACACACACCAGGCGTACGACGCGCGCCGCCGCAGGTCTGGCCGTCGGCCTCGTCCTCTGCGTGGGTCTCTCGTCGTGCTCCGGCGACAGTGACGCGGAGCAGGCCCAGGGCAACCCGTCGTCGGGTGCCAAGGGCAGCAGCAGCGCCACCCCCGAGGCCCCGGTCAAGCTGACCACCAACGTCAAGAACCGCACCGCGGTGCCGGTCGACAAGGAGATCCGGGTCGAGGCCGACGGCGGCACCCTCCAGACGATGGAGGTGCTCTCCGGCAAGGGCACGACGCTGGACGGTGGCATCACCCGGGACAAGAAGGCCTGGGTCGCCAAGGCGCGACTCGAGCCCGGCACCACCTACACCGCGAAGGCGGTGACCGAGAGCCCCAGCGGCACCACTCGCCGTACCTCCACGACGTTCCGGACCGTGGACCTGAGCCTGGACCAGCAGACGTACGCCGCGATCGCGCCGCTCGACGGTGAGACCGTCGGCGTCGGCATGCCGGTGATCGTGACCTTCGACGTGCCGGTGACGGACAAGAAGGCCATCGAGAAGCACATGACGGTCACCAGCTCGCCGCAGCAGGCCGGCTCGTGGCACTGGCTGAGCGACAACGAGGTGCACTGGCGCCCCAAGACCTATTGGCGGGCGGGGACCGACGTGTCGGTCGACGTCGACGTCAACAGCGTGCCGGCCGGCAACGGGATCTACGGCCAGGAGTCGCGCACGATCTCCTTCCACGTCGGTGACGCCGTGGTGAGCAAGGTCAACGCGCAGACCCACCAGATGCAGACCTTCATCAACGGCAAGCTCGTCAAGACCACGCCGATCACCACCGGGAAGCCCGGCCACACGACCCGCAGCGGCGTGAAGGTGATCATCGAGAAGTTCCGGCAGAAGCGGATGAACTCCGAGACCGTCGGCATCGACCCCAACAGCGAGGACGGCTACGACATCGACGATGTCGAGTACGCCATGCGGGTCACCTACAGCGGTGAGTTCCTGCACGCCGCGCCGTGGTCGGTCGCGGACCAGGGTCACGCCAACGTCTCGCACGGCTGCACCGGCATGAGCACCGCCGACGCGAAGTGGATCTACGACCACTCCAAGCGCGGCGACGTCGTCGAGTACACCGGCACCGACCGCCCGATGACGCTCACCAACGGCTACGGCGACTGGAACGCTTCCTACGCCACCTGGTCCGCCGGCTCCGCCCTCTGACCCTCCCCCCGCCCCTCACGCCTGACATACCCAGCCGAAGTGCGTGTTCTTGCGCGGCCAGGTGCGCGTTCTGGTGCGCCGAGGTGTGAATTCTTGCGACCCCGCCGAACCGTGGGTTCTGGCGGGTCGAGCCGTGCGTTGTTGTCGCAAGAACACACGGCTCGGGCCGCAACAACGGACGGTTCGGCACAAGAACACGCACCTCGGCACGCAAGAAGTGACACCACGGCGCGCAAGAAGTGACACTTCGGCCGGGGGTGGGGAAGCGGGTGTTGGTCAGGGGGTGGGGAGCGGGGGGAGCTGGTCCTCGATGTACGCCGGGCGGGCGGCGTAGCGGCCGAGCAGCACCTGGGGCAGCGTCAGCACCAGCAGGAGCACCAGCGGCCAGGTCCAGCCACCCGTGTGCTCGTAGATCGCGCCGACCGCGAACGGGCCGACTGCTGCCAGCAGGTACCCCGCCGACTGGGTGAAGCCCGAGAGTGCCGCGGTGCCGGCGGGCGTGCGGGAACGCAGCCCGATCATGGTGAGCACCAGCGGGAACGTGCAGGCACCGATGCCGACCAGGACCGCGCACGGTACGGCGAGGGTGTGCGGCGCGACCAGCAGGCCGACGTACCCGAGCGGGTAGCAGGCCATCACCGCCGTGAGGATCATCCGCTGGTCGTCGGCGCGGTCCGCGGCTGCCGGCAGCCACAGGGACAGCGGGATGCTCACCCCCGCCACCAGCCCGAGCAGCAGCCCGGCGATCGTGGGGGAGAAGCCGTTGTCGCGCCACAGGGTCGCGAACCAGCCGAAGACGGCGTACGCCTGGAGCGACTGCAGCCCGACGACTGCCGCCATCGCCAGGCCGAGCCGGGTGCGTCCGACGTCGAGCAGGCGTACGCCGGCGCCGGCCTGGCCGGTGTGCTCGTCATGGGCGACCAGGCGGAGCCAGGGGAGGGCGGCGACGAGCGCGAGGACAGCCCAGGTGCCCAGGCCCCAGCGCCAGCCGTCCGCGCCGCCGGCGGCCTCGGAGACCGGCACGGTGAGGACCAGCGCGGCCGTCAGGCCGATCGCCAGCGCGGTCGTGTAGAGCGCGGTGACCTGACCGACGCGGTCGGGGAAGTGCAGCTTGACCAGGGACGGCAGCAGCACGTTGGCGGTGGCCATGCCGGCCAGGGCCAGCATGGACAGCGCCAGGAACGGCAGCGACGACCCGACCAGAGCCCGGCCGCCGAGCCCGACGACGACGGCGAGCAGCGCGCCCAGGGTGACCCGGTGCACGCCCACGGTCGCCGCCAGCCACGGGGCCAGGGCTCCGAACAGCGCGAACGCGAGGACCGGCAGGGAGGTCAGCAACCCCGCCGTCATCGACGACATGCCGAGGCCGTCGCGCACCTCGGCCAGGACCGGTCCCACGCTCACTGCGGCAGGGCGCAGATTGAACGAGAGCAGGACCAGTCCCGTCAGGACCCCCCAACGGGTCAGGTTCCTCGTGCTCAGTGGCTACGCAGCTCTTCGCCGTCGACCGGGTGCCGGCCGTCGAACTGGTGCCCGTCAGCGGAGTGACCCTCCAGGACGTGCTCCATCTCGTGCACGTGGTCGGCGTGGTGGTGCGCCTCCTCCAGCTCGGCGGCCGTCGGCTTCTGCACGTTGTCGGCGTACATCAGCCGCGACAGGCGGGCGCGGACCGCCGCCGCGCGGGTGCCGTTGGCGGGCACGCCGTTGGCGTCGACCTCGGAGCCGGGCTCGCAGACCTCGTCACGCTTGCGCGCGGTGAGGGTGTACGCCGACTCCGGGCTGACCGGCAGGTGCCGTTCGGTGTAGCCGCCTTCCGCCGAGCGCATGATGATGCCGGTCTCGTAGCCGTGCAGCAGCTTGGCCTCGTCCGCGCGCTGGAGCGAGATGCACCAGCGTCGGGCGATGAAGAAGGCGATCACCGGCCCGATGAACACCGCACCACGCATGAAGTACGTGATGTGGTTGATGCTCGCGTTGAACACGATCGCGATGATGTCGTTGCCCCCCGCGGCCCAGAGCAGGCCGTAGAAGGTCATCAGCGCGACCATGGTCGCGGTCCGGGTCGGGGCGTTGCGCGGCCGCTCCAGCAGGTGGTGCGTGCGCTTGTCTCCGGTGATCCAGGCCTCGAGGAACGGCAGCAGCATCAGGATGATCAGCATGACCACAGGCAGGATCAGGATCGGGATCATCACGTTCCACGAGATCGTGTGACCGAAGATGTGCGTCTCGATGCCCGGCATGATCCGCAGCGCGCCGTCGGGCCAGCCCATGTACCAGTCGGGCTGGGAGCCCGCGGTGACCTTGGACGGGTCGTAGGGGCCGTACTTCCAGACCGGGTTGATCGACAGCAGGCCACCCATGAGCGCGGTGACACCGAAGACGATGAAGAAGAAGCCACCGGCCTTGGCGGCGTACACGGGGAGCATCGGGTAGCCGACGACGTTCTCCTCGGTGCGGCCGGGCCCGGGCCACTGGGTGTGCTTGTGGTAGACGAGC
>JBEVFC010000017.1:0-4653 GCA_040512455.1 Nocardioides sp. | reverse complement strand
TCCTCGGGTCGATATGTGTATCAGTTGATACAGGTTTTATGTAATACTCGGCCACAGAAAAGTCAATCCCCCGGGAGAGATCTTGTCGAAGTCCACCGATCCGGTGTTCGCGATCTCGGTGGCGGCGGACATGGTCGCCATGGAGATCCAGAACCTGCGCGTCTACGAGCGGCGGGGGCTGGTCGCCCCGGGGCGCACGTCCGGTGGCACGCGGCGCTACAGCAGTGACGACATCGACCGACTGCGCCGCATCCGGGACCTGCTCGCCGCCGGCCTCAACCTCGCCGGGGTGGCTCGGGTGCTGATCCTCGAGGACGACGTGGCCCGGCTCCGCGCCGAGAACGCCGAGCTCCGCCGCCGGCGGCGGTGAAGGAATGCACGAACGTGCCCGCGCGTTGACGCCACCGTGACCACCGGCCAGATCGTCCTGCTCTCTGCCGTCGTGCTGGCCCTCGGCTTCGGTGCCTGGCGGGGCCTGCGGGACGGTCGGTTCCGCGGCACCCATGAGGTGAAGGGCGCGGAGGCCGAGACGGTGCACGAGCCGGGCGTCCTCGCCGGCACCGACATCGAGCACACGCTGGGGGAGCGGGCCACCCTGCTGCAGTTCTCCAGCGCCTTCTGCGCGCCGTGCCGCGCCACCCGCCGCGTCCTCGGCGAGGTCGCCGCCCTGGTTCCCGGCGTCGCACACGTGGAGATCGACGCCGAGCACCACCTCGAGCTGGTACGCCGGGTCGGCGTGCTGCGGACGCCCACGACGCTGATCCTCGACGTCGACGGCCGCGAGGTCAGCCGGGCGTGCGGTACGCCGCGCCGCGACGCGGTGCTGGCCACGCTGGCGCGCGTGGCGATCCCCGAGTGAATGTCCACATTGTGGTACATAGGTCCACATCGTGGGATTCGAAGGTGGCTACCCGCGACCTGGCCCGTAGATTGACCGGCATGTCGACGACCATGCTCACCCGACGCCGGGCAGTGGACAACTGCCGCGTGCGTTCGGCGCTGTGTCGTATGCCCTGACGGGACCGCACGACAAGCTTCCTTTTGTCTAGTCATTTACTCGACTATCCTCGGTCCCGTGCCTAGCCCAGGCCTCCGACGCGCATCCGCGCGTCCTGACGCAGGAGACTTCATGCCCACCATCGATCCGCGCGGAGCCCGCTTCGCCGCGGCGCTCACCTCGGTGCTGCTCGCCGCCGTGCTGCTGCTCGCCCCGAGCACGCTCGCGGTGGTGCTGCTCGCGCTCCAGGCGGCGGTCTTCGCCGTCGGGGCCGCTCGCGGCGTCCAGCACACGCCGTACTCCGTGCTGTTCCGCGCCGCGGTGCTGCCGCGCCTCGGCCCGCCGGCCGAGCGTGAGGACGCCACCCCGCCGCGGTTCGCGCAGGCCGTCGGCCTGGGGTTCGCCGTCGTGGGACTGGTCGGGTTCCTCCTCGGGGCCGACCTGCTCGGCATCATCGCGACCGGCTTCGCGCTGGTCGCGGCACTGCTCAACGCGGTCTTCGGCTTCTGCCTGGGCTGCGAGATGTACCTGCTCCTCAAGCGCCTGACCGGACCACGGGTGGTCCCGGTGGGCACCGACTGACCGCCCGACCAGACAACCGCACGACCAGACAACCGCCCGACCACCCGAGACCGCACCGAACCGAAAGAGAGAACCATGAGCCGCGAGAACTCGCTCGTCTCCGCCCAGTGGGTGGAGGACAACCTCGACAACCCCGACATCGTCCTGATCGAGGTGGACGAGGACACCACCGCCTACGACAAGGGCCACATCCGGGGCGCCATCAAGCTCGACTGGACCGCCGACCTCCAGGACCAGGTCCGTCGCGACTTCGTGAGCAAGAAGCAGTTCGAGGCGCTCCTCTCGGACCGTGGCGTCTCCAACGACCACACCGTGGTGCTGTACGGCGGCAACAACAACTGGTTCGCCGCCTATGCCTACTGGTACTTCACCCTCTACGGCCACAACGACATCAAGCTGCTCGACGGTGGCCGCAAGAAGTGGGAGCTCGACTCCCGCGAGCTCACCGACGAGCTGCCGACGCGCGAGAAGACCAGCTACACCGCGCAGGAGCAGGACCTGACGATCCGCGCGTTCCGTGACGAGACCGTCGCCGCGATCGGCGTCAAGAACCTCGTCGACGTACGCAGCCCCGACGAGTTCGCCGGCCGGCTGCTCGCCCCGGCCCACCTCCCGCAGGAGCAGGCCCAGCGCGCCGGCCACGTGCCGACGTCGATCAACGTGCCGTGGAGCAAGAACGCCAACGACGACGGCACCTTCAAGTCCGAGGACGAGCTCAGGGCGCTCTACGCCGAGGCCGGCATCGAGGACGACAAGGACACCATCGCCCTGTGCCGCATCGGTGAGCGCTCGTCGCTGACCTGGTTCGTGCTCAAGGAGCTGCTCGGTCACCAGAACGTCAAGAACTACGACGGCTCCTGGACCGAGTACGGCTCCCTGGTCGGCGTGCCCGTGGCACTCGGCGACGAGCCCGGCTCCGCCGACGAGGGGGACCGCTGATGTGCGGAGCGATCGAGGGTGGCCTCTCCCTGGACGGCGTCAACGTCGCCAAGGAGGCCGTGGTCCAGGGCCAGGTGACCCACGCGGGTGAACCGGTCGGCAACGCCTACGTGCGGCTGCTCGACCGGACCGGCGAGTTCACCGCCGAGGTGCCCACCAACGAGCACGGCCAGTTCCGGTTCTTCGCCGGCGACGGTGAGTGGACGCTGCGCACCCTCGCCCCCAAGGCGGAGCCGGTGGACCTGCGCGTCGTCGCTGCCCGCGGTTCCGTGGCCGAGGTGGCCATCTCCATCTGATCCACGCGTACGCCGCCGGCCGGGCTCTCCCGGTCGGCGGCGTCCGTCATTTCTCGAGGAGCAGGGTGATCGGGCCGTCGTTGACGGACTCGACCCGCATGTCGGCCCCGAAGACGCCGCGCTCGACGTGGGCGCCGAGCCCCTCGAGCGCGGCGCAGAACGCGTCGTACACCGGCTCGCTGACCTCACCGGGAGCGGCTGCCTGCCAGGTCGGGCGCCGGCCCTTGCGCGCGTCGCCGTACAACGTGAACTGGCTGACCACCAGCACCGGCGCGGCCTCTTCGGAGGCGGACCGCTCGTCGCGCAGCAGCCGCAGGTCCCAGACCTTGCGGGCGGTCCAGGCGGTCTCGTCGGGGCCGTCGGTATGGGTGACGCCGAGGTAGACCAGCAGACCGGGACCCTCGATCGCGCCGACGACCTTCCCGTCGACCGTCACCGATGCGCGAAGAACTCGTTGTACGACGGCGCGCATCGGGAAATCTTCCTCCATCGGTGGTCTGCCCGGATCGACCCGGGACCCGCGATTCTGGCACGATGACCGCCATGCCCGACCCGCTGATGATCACCGTGGCGCCCACCGGCGCCGAGACCGCCAAGGCCGACTGCCCACAGCTGCCCACCACGCTCGAGGAGCTGGTGGCCACGGCCCGGGAGTGCGAGGCCGCCGGCGCCGCGATGATCCACGTCCACATCCGCGACGACGACCACCGGCCAACCCTCGACGGGGGGCGCCTCAAGGCGACCGTCGACGCGCTCCGCGAGAGCACCGACCTGATCGTGCAGCTCTCCACCGGCGGGTCGGTGCACGACCCGCTCGAGACGCGGCTCAAGGTGCTCGACGCGGCCCCCGACTCGTGCAGCCTGACGATGGGCACCACCAACTTCGGTGACGACGTCTTCATGAACCCGTGGCCGTTCGTCTGCGAGCTCTACCAGCTCAGCCAGGAGCGGGGCGTGGTCCCGGAGTTCGAGCTGTTCGACCTCGGCCAGGTGCACGCGCTGCACCGGCTGCTCGACCGCTACGGCCTGCCGGCCGGCGGCAAGGTGCACGTCGACCTGGTGATGGGAGTGCCGGGCGGGATGAACGGCACCGCCGACTCCCTGGTCGCCGCGGTCTCCGACCTGCCGGCCGCCACCACCTCGTGGTCCGCCACCGGGATCGGCCGCTCCACGCTGCCGGTGATGCTGGCCTCGCTGTCCAAGGGCGGCCACCTCCGGGTCGGCATGGAGGATGTGCTGACGATCAGCAGGGGAGTCCCGGTGGAGTCCAACGCCCAGCTCGTCGAGCGCGCCGTCGAGGCCGGGCGGCTGGCCCAGCGGCAGCCGATGACGCCGGCGGAGGCGCGCACCCTGCTCGGCCTCTAGGAGGTCTGCGCTTAGGAGGTCTGGGCTCCCTCGATCGCGGTGGCCCAGGCCGCGATCTCCGAGCGCCGGCTGACCCCGAGCTTGGCTCGGATGTGCTCGAGGTGCGACCCGGCGGTGCGCGCCGTGATCCGCAGCTCCTCGGCGATCTCCCGGTTGGTGAGCCCGCGCGCGACGAGGAGGGCGACCTCGAACTCGCGCCGGGTCAGCGGGGACCAGGGCTCCGGGGCGTCGTGGTGGTCGAGCCGCGAGCCGACGCCGGCCGCGGCCTCGAGCAGCGGCGTGGCTCCGACCGCCGACGCCGCCTGACGCACCGCCTCGACGAGCGTGGCCGCCTCGGTACGGCGGTTCGAGGCGATCGCGCACCGGGCGAGGTCGAGGGCACCCCAGTGCGCCTCCCACCACCGGCCGCGCTCCGACCAGCCGGCGTGCGCGCGCTCGAGCAGCTCCCGGGCCTTGCCGGTGCGTCCCGACGCC
>JBEVFC010000004.1:0-15086 GCA_040512455.1 Nocardioides sp. | reverse complement strand
GCTGATCGGCGTCATCGCCGGCCTGTTCGATGCCGGGCTGGACGTGACCACAGCCGACCTGACGATCGGGACGTCGGCCGGCTCGACGGCCGCGGCCCAGGTGGCCGGCGCAACCCCGGCCGACCTGCTTGCCGCCATCCTCGCCGCGGCCCCCCGTGCACGGACGGGCACGGGGGGATCCGAGCCGGGACGCGCTCCGACGCGGGCGGCGGCGGGCCAGATGGAGAGAGCGAGCACGGTCACCGCCTCCGCCGAGGACGCCGCCGACATGCGTCGCAGGATGGGCGCCGCGGCGCTCGCCGTGGATGCGGCGTCGGACGGTTCGTGGCAGGCGCCGCCAGGGCGCAGGTCAACGGGTCGGATCGATCATGGTCATCCCGGCAACCCTTGCCCGGTCGAACCCCGGCAGCAGGGCCGCGGCATCGTCGAGACCGATGGTGCGCTCGATCAGCCGTTGCGGTTGCAGCGATCCCGCCTCGATCAGCGCCAGCATGCTGGGGTAGTCCGCCGCAGCCATCCCGTGGCTCCCCAGGATGTCGAGCTCCCACCCGATCACTCGTGACATCGGCACCCTCGGGTGCCCGTCGATCGGCGGGAGCAGTCCGACCTGGACGAGACGGCCTCGACGTCGCAGGCTGAGGAGGGCGTCGGCGCAGGTCTGCTCGCTGCCCACCGCATCGATCGCGACGTCGCTGCCACCCGCGACGACGTCTCCGACCGCTGATGGGATGTCGGTTCCGTCGGCAACGATGGTGTGCTCCGCGCCGAGCTCGGTGGCCACGGCGAGGGCTTCCCGGTTGCGGTCCACCGCGACCACGCGGGCGCCGAGCGCGCGGGCGATCATCACCGCGCTCAGACCGACGCCGCCGGCACCGATCACCGTGACCCACTCACCTTCGGTGATCCGCGCGCGCCCCACGAGCGCGCGGTACGCCGTGGCGAACCGGCATCCGAGGCTGGCCGCCGTCGCGAAGTCCACCTGCTCGGGAATGGCGACCAGGTTGGTGTCGGCGGCGCGCAGAGCGACGTACTCAGCGAACGAGCCCCAGTGGGTGAACCCCGGCTGTTCCTGGTCGGGACAGACCTGCGCGTTCCCAGCCAGGCACCAGGCGCAGCGACCACAGCCGCAGACAAACGGAACGGTGACCCTGTCTCCCGCCTTCCACCGGGTCACACTCGCCCCGACCTCCACGACCTCGCCGGCGAGCTCGTGGCCCGGCACGTGCGGGAACGAGATCTCGTCGTGCCCTGCCCAGCCGTGCCAGTCGCTGCGGCACATCCCCGTGGCGACGACACGGACGACGACGCCGTCGGCGAGAGCCGACGGTGCCGGCACGTCTCGGACCTCGGGCCGAGCCAGGGGAGCGTCGACCACAACTGCGCGCATCCGCACATCCTCGCAAACCGATCGACAGGGGTGCGCCGTACCGGCGGACTGGGGACAATGGAGCCATGGTGATGGTGGAGGGCCTGGTGATCGTAGGGGTGATCGGCTTTCTCCTGTACGCCGTTGTCCAGGCCCTGCTGAGCAGGCAGGTGCCCAGGCAGGAGCATCCGTCAGCGGCCGTCGGTCAGTGGCGCGTCGCCCACTACGACGTCAAGGGCCGCACCCGCGTGGTGGTGCACAAGGTGCGGCCCGGCGGCTCCCACGTCCTGGACGAGCACGTCATCGCCGAGATCCCGGTGGACGATCCGGAGTACGACGAGCTCTTCATGACCGCCATGGCGAGGGCTCGCCAGCGGAAGGCAGTCTTCGAGACCGAGGAGTAGGGCGCCCAGCCCGGCAGGCAACTCTCTCCGTCCTGTGGCGCCCGGTGCCGGGGTCGTTAGGGTCCACCCGTGACTGTCGAGATCCGAGCCCGCACGACCGCGGACCTGCCCGCGCTGGTGGACCTGCTGTGGGACCAGCAGCCGGAGTCCTCCTATCCGCTGCGCAACCCGCTGCCCATTCCCACCACGGCGTTCATGCACGCCGACGACGCCGACGCGGCCTGGACCGCGACGGTCGACGGGCGGCCGGCGGGGCACGTGTGCCGGACCACCGGGCACCCTGACCCGGTCGTGGAGCAGACCTGCGCCGAGGCGCACGGGTGCGCCGTCGACGAGCTCGGGTGGGTCTCCACGCTGTACGTCGGCCGTGGCGCCCGTGGCCTGGGCCTCGGTCGGCGGCTGCTGGGCACAGTCGTGGCCGACCTCCGAGCCGCGGGGCGACGACCGTGCCTCGAGGCCTACCCGGCACGTCCCGCGGCCATGGCGCTCTACAACAGCGACGGATGGCGGGAGGTGATGCGGACCAGACCGGAGTGGCTACGAGCGGTCCGTGGCGACGAGGGTCCCGACGCGCGGGTCCTGGTGCTGCTCGACCGAGCGGTCGGTCAGACCAGCTCGCCGATGAGCCCGGTGAAGGCGGCGAGGTAGGCGTCGACGTCCTGATCGGTCGCGGCGACCGAGCACGTCGGCCCAGCGCCGATGATGGCGTCCCAGACGCCCCGGTTCGCGAGGTAGACACGCATGAGCCTGCGTAGGGGCACGTCCCATGACTCCATCGCCTCGGTGGCGGTGCGCGGCATGGCCGGGCTGAACGACAACCCGCTGCGTGGCCAGAACCGGTGCGTCGTCCACCCCATCCCCGCCGCGGCGACCACCTCAGACAGCCCGTCGGCCAGTCGGGTGCCGAGCCGTTGGCTGTGCGCGTAGGCCTCGTCGGTCAACACCTCACTCATGGCCGCCCGTGCCGCGGCCATGGAGACGGGGTTGCCGAACAACGTGCCGCCGACTGCGACCTGCGGCTTGTCGTCGTCGCGGCCACTGGAGCGCTGCAGCACGGCCGCCGCCTCTTCGGTCATCCCGTACGCACCCAGCGGAATGCCTGCGGCGATCGACTTGCCGACCGTCACGAAGTCAGGCGCGAGCGCCCACCGCCGGGTGAGCCCGCCGGGACCGACGACCTGGGTGTGGGTCTCGTCGTAGGCGAGCAACGTGCCCGTACGCCGAGTCACCTCACGCAGGCCCTCGTGGAAGTCGTCGTCCGGCAGCAGGAGCCCCACGTTGTTGGTGAGCGCCGGCTCGGTGATCACCACGGCCACCTCGCGCGTCTCGAGCGCACGCTCCAGAGCCTCGAGGTCGTTGAACGGCACGACGAGCGTCCGTGTGGTGACGTCGTGCGGCAGGCCGTCCTCCTCCGGCACCAGGCGACCGTCCTCGAGCTCGACCAGCACGTCGTCGAAGTGGCCGTGGTACTTGCCGTCGAAGAACAGCACCTTCTCGCGGCCGGTCGACGACCGGGCGATCCTGATGACCTCGGTGTTGGCGCTCGACGCCGCCAGCGTGAACTGCCACAGCGGAAGGCCGTAGCGCCGCACCAGCTCGCCCGCGACCCAGATCGAGTCCTCCGTCGGCAGCAGGTACTGCGATCCAAGGCTCACCTGCCGACTCACCGCCTCGACCACGGGAGCCGGTCCGTAGCCGGTGAACATGGACATGTCGGCGATGTTGAAGTCGGCGTAGTCGTGACCGTCGACGTCACGCAGGCGTGACCCGGAGCCCGACTCGATGAACAGCGGCGGATGGTCGTACGACGTGCGCAGCCAGCTCATCGGCACGCCGTTCGGCATCACCGTCTGCCCGGAGGCCCACAGCGCCTGGCTACGCGGACGCATCCCCACGAAGGCGGCGTCCTCGCGCTCCTTGAGCGCAGCCACCCGGGCCGGGTCCACTCCCGATCCGCCCATGTCCCGAAGCCTAGGGCACCAGCCTCGGAGCTCGCTGCGCCCGCCATCAGTGCGTCGTACGGCGCGTACCCGCGGCGGACAATTGTCTGAATAGTCCGAATGGGCTATGTCCTACTGAGCAGTAGTTTCCTACCGTCGTGCGGGTGCTTCGGCCAGATGGCACGCCGCTTGCAACCTCTCGGGACCCTCATCATGCGCACTACCTACATCTGGATTGCCCGTCCTCTCCGTTCGCAGGAGCAGGCCCGGCGCAACGCTCGCCGGGCCGCGCTTGTCTGCACGCAGCGCAGGCACGAACGGGAGGAAGTGCAGCGTTACCTCGCACGGCACGCCCGGGGAGCCGCCTAGCAGCGCGCCGCCAGTGGCCACCAGCCGCTCGTCGATTACGCATCGGCGAGCCGAGGTCCGCGATGCTCCGGGCGTGCCGAGGTGCCGGCGCGAACCCGGAGCGTCGCGGGCGCTCACGTCACGAGCTGCGCCACGACGCCGGGGAGTGAGAGACCCGAGGAGTCGCCATGAGTGAACCCGTTCCCGCTGCTGACACCCCGTCTGAGAGGACCGAGCCCGACCCGGGCCGATGGTGGGCGCTGGTCGTTCTCGCGGCAGCGCAGCTGATGATCATCCTCGATGCCTCCATCGTGAACATCGCCCTTCCGTCGGCACAGGCGGACCTCGAGATCAGCAACGCCGACCGGCAGTGGATGGTCACGGCGTACACCCTGGCCTTCGGCGCACTCCTGCTGCTCGGTGGGCGGATCGCCGACTACACCGGTCGGAAGCGCACCTTCATCATTGGTTTGATCGGGTTTGCGGGCGCCTCTGCGTTGGGCGGTCTTGCACCGAACCAGGAGCTGCTGTTCGCGGCGCGTGCACTTCAGGGCGCCTTCGCGGCCCTCATGGCGCCCGCCTCCTTGTCCATCGTGACGGTCACGTTCACCGAGCCGAAGGAGCGCGCCAAGGCCTTCGGTGTGTTCGGGGCGCTCTCCGGTGGCGGCGCCGCGATCGGGTTGATCGTCGGTGGCCTCCTCACCGAGTACGCCTCCTGGCGTTGGTGCCTCGGGGTCAATGTGCCCTTCGCCCTCATCGTGGCAGCGGCGGCCATCCCACTCGTCCACGAGAGCAAGGCTCATGGTGACACCAGGTACGACATCCCGGGCGTCCTGCTGGCAACGGTCGGCCTGTTCTCGCTGGTCTACGGCTTCACCGAGGCCGCGAGGCCGAAGCACCCCGACGACCCCAGTTCCACCGACGTGCAGGGCTGGGGCGACCCGAGCACGCTGACGTTCCTGATCGTCGCGGTGGTGCTGCTCGTCGCGTTCGTGGTCTGGGAACGCCGGGCCCGCAACCCGATGCTGCCCCTGCGCGTGGTGCTCGACCGCAACCGCGGCGGGTCGTTCCTGGTGTTCTTGTTCGTGGGGGCGGCGCTGTACGCGATGTTCCTGTTCTTGACCTACTACTTCCAGGTCAACCTCGACTACACGCCGCTGAAGGCCGGCTTTGCCTTCCTGCCCTTCAGCCTCGGCATCATCATCGCCGCCGGCTTCGTGTCCCAACTGCTCCCGCGGGTGGGTCCCAGAGTGCTCATGGTGCCCGGCCTCGTGATGGCCATCGTGGGAATGCTCCTGCTGACCCAGATCGACCAGGACTCGTCGTACTGGCTATTGGTGTTCCCGGCGATGGTCATCATGTCGGTGGGCCTGGCCGCGGTCTTCATCCCGGCGGCCAGCACCTCGCTGATCGGAGTCGCCAGCCACGACGCGGGCGTCGCGTCCGCGGTGCTCAACACTTCCCAGCAGATCGGCGGCTCGCTCGGCACCGCGTTGCTGAACACCCTGTTCGCCGGCGCCGTCACCGCCTACTTCACCGACAACCCGCCGACCAGCCCCGGCCAGGCCGAGCAGATCCTCCCGCTCGCCTTCATCCACGGCTACCACGTCGCGTTCTTCTGGGGGGCGGTCCTGTTCGCATGCGCCCTGGCCGCGACGATCGTGTTCATCAACGCACACAAGGAGGACATCCCCGCTGACGCGGCGGCGATGGACAAACCTGAGCAGTGAGCAGCATCGGCCGGTGACGGAACCGCGCATCCCGGCCACGCTCACCTGCGGTCTGGAAACTATTCTGGCCGCGTGGACGAGCACAAGGCGTGGCTGTCGGGGGTGTTCGATCGAGCGGCGCCGACCTACGACCGCATCGGCGATGCCTACCACGGGCACTTCGCCGAGCGTCTTGTCGACCTGGTCGCCCTGGATGCCGGTGCGAGCCTGCTCGACGTCGCCTGCGGTCGGGGTGCCGTGCTGCGCGCGGCGGCGGCGCGTGGCGTCAGCCGCCTCACCGGCATCGACGTGTCGCCGGCCATGGTCGAGCTCGCGGCCGCCGACCTTGGCGCCGCTGGCGTCACCGACGCCGACCTGCGGGTCATGGACGCCGAGAACCTGGACTTCCCCGATGCCCGCTTCGACGCGGTCACCGCCGCCTTCGCGTTGTTCTTCCTCCCCGACCCTGCGCGCGCGGTGGCCGGGTTCCGGCGCGTGCTCGGCCCGGGCGGCATCGTCGCGGTGTCGACCTGGGGTCGGCAGGACGAGCGCTGGAGCTTTGAGGACGACCTGTTCCCGTCCGCCGGCCCCCCGGGACGACGAGCCCTGCAGCAGCCGTTCGACCGCGCCGAGGAGGTCGCCGACCTCCTGCGGGCGGCCGGCTTCGCCGACCTCCAGGTGCATCACGAGGTGACCGAGGTCCATTTCGCGTCCAAGCAGCAGTGGTGGGACTGGCACTGGTCCTTCAGTGTCCGGGGACTCTTGGAGCAGCTCGAACCGGAGGCCCTGGTCGTCTACCGCGACGCCTGCTTCCAGGAGATGGATGCGCTCGAGCAGGGCGGCAGCTATCCGCTCGAACTGACCGCGCTCATCGTGTCCGGGCGGAGCTGAGGCACGACGCGACGTCGGGTGTCCCTCAGCAGTCCCCGGGCTCGTCGTCGGCCGCGTCCAGGTGGCAGGTGCCGCCATCACCCTGACCGTCGAGGTGGTCGCGGCCGGGGCCGCCGTCGAGGTCGTCGCCGCCGGGTCCGCCGGCGAGGACGTCCTCACCGGCATCTCCGCGCATGACGTCGTCGCCCGTGTCGCCGTAGGCCGTGTCGTCCCCGACACCGGCGCTGATCCGGTCGTTGCCGGCGTCGCCGTAGATCGTGTCGTCCCCGCCCCGACCCGTGATGCGGTCGTCGCCGCCGCGGCCGCAGATCACGTCGGCCCGCTGCGTGCCCCGGAGGACGTCGTTCCCACGGGTGCCGGTGACCGTGCAGCCCCGCGGGCGGACCCCGAACTCCTCGACCCCCAGCACCGGGCGGATCGCGTGCCGGAGCGTCCGGTCGACGAAGTCGCGACGGATCACGTCGTTGCCGAGCGCGTTGCCGAGCGCGGCCATGATCATGCCCTGGTCGAGGGACAGGTAGGAGTCGCTCGGGTGCCCGGTCGTGACGTTGACGGAGTCCCGGAAACCCCATCTGCCGTACATCCCGGGCATCGCCTCGAGCCGGGCCAGGTCGGTGACGGCGGCGTGCGGCCGGTAGCGCAGCGCGAGGAACGCCGCGTGCGGCGTCACCACACCGTTCGTGTACGCCGACGCGGGCGGGTCCGCGACAGCGGGCCGTCCCGGGCAGCCGGCGAAGCCGCGGTCGACCAGCGTGGCGTCCTCGTTGGACGGCATGCCGTTGGGGTCCATGCCCGCGGCGTCGACGCCGTACGCGCCGTAGCCGCCCTCGGGGGTGTTGGAGGGCGAGAAGCCCCACACGCCGTACTTCGCCACCCGCAGGCCGTGGTCGATCTGGGCGTCGACGGTGTACGGGTGGTTGGCCCGCCACGAGCCCGCGCCCCACTGCTCCTCCGGCACGAAGAGCGCCGGCATCAGGGCCTCGAACATCGAGCCGCCCCAGCTGGGCGTCAGGTGCGTCCGCCCGTACGGGTAGGCGCCGTCGTAGACGCTGATTCCGTCGTACGTCCGGTAGAAGCCGGTGGGCTTGGCCTCCTGGAACGAGTAGTCACACGTGTCCGGGAAGGTCCGCCAGCGGCCGTAGTACACCTTGCGGGGCAGGTCGCCCTTGGCGATCCCGATGTAGTCCGCGATCCGGCTCTCGGACACCACGGTGTCGTAACAGCACGGGCCGGTGCCCTGGGCCGGCGAGTAGTGGAACAGGATCCGGTTCTTGTCCGGGACGTAGTAGAAGCCGAAGTCCATCGAGTCGTAGATCGCGCCGACGCGCGCGGACAGCTCGGGTACGGCGTTGCGCACGATCCGCAGCCCGGCGGCCAGCCACGCGTTGTCGACCGACGACAGGATCGGGTCGAGGGGCTCCCCGCTCGGCGGCCAGGTGGTGAGCTTGGCGCCGTCGCGGTGGTCGTACCAGTTGTAGAACTGGCCCGAGGGCGCGTGCCGCTCCATGGCCTCCAGCGTGGTGACCGTCGCGGAGAGCCGGGTCAGCAGCTCGCGGTGCCCGATGATGCCGAGCTTCTCGGCGGCGACGGCGCTCCACAGGTAGGCGCCGATGTTCGTCGTGGAGGTCTGCACGTCGGTGTGCCCGTCGGAGAACAGCTGGTCGGTGGGCAGGCCGCTCGGCGTGTCCACCATGGCGACGAAGGACCGCCAGGTCGCGTTGGCGTAGCGATACAGGCGGGCCTGATCGCTCTCGTGCGACGCGGTCGCGGAGACCGGGGTGAGTCCCGGGAGCAGGCAGGCCACGACGGCCACGAACAAGACGAGCTTGCGCATCGGTCCTCCTCGAGAGGGTCCAGCAGGCGCGAACGTCTTCGAAGGTACGCCCGCGGCAGCGCCGTGGGTAGGCCCAACGATCCGGGTCCGGGGTCGGGCCGCGCCAGCGGCGGGCCAGCTCGTAGAGGCCTACCCTGAGTGGCACAGGCAACCTCCCGCCGACCCCAGCGCGTCTTGGTACGAGTGCCGGTGGCGAGGCCGGCCGGGCGCCGAAGGTCGTGATCGCGTGGCGGACACAGGGGAGTACGACGACTTCGTCGTGACCCGGTCGCCGGCATTGCTGCGCTCGGCCTACCTGCTCACCCACGATGAGGGGCGGGCCGAGGACCTGCTTCAGACCGCGTTGGCGAAGGCCTGGTTCGCCTGGTCCCGCATCGAGGATCCCGAGGCCTACGTGCGCCGGATCCTGGTCACCACGTCGGCGTCGTGGTGGCGCCGGCGCTGGATCGGCGAGACCCCGAGCGCCGACCTGCCCGACCGCGCCGCCTCCGCGACCCCGGCTGCCGGCGACGCAGACCACGACCTGTGGGTGGCGATCGGCCACCTTCCCGCCCGGCAGCGGGCGGTCGTGGTGCTGCGCTACCTCGAGGACCGCCCTGAGGCCGAGACCGCGCAGCTGCTCGGGTGCTCCGTGGGCACCGTCAAGAGCCAGGCAGCGAGGGCGCTGGCGAAGCTCCGCACCGACGAGGCACTGACGCCCGCCGCTGACGAAGGGAACCGTCCGTGAGCACCGAACAGTGGACCCGCCTTGCGCAGTTTGCCGAGGGCGTCACCGGCCGGGAGGACGACCGGGTCTCCGAGGTGCACGACCGGATCCTCAGCATCCGTCGCCGTCGTACCGCGGGGCTGGTGCTCAGCGCCGGCGTGCTGGTGCTGGCCACGGTGCTCGGGGCCGCGGCGCTACGTTCGTCCTCGGACCTCGACGACCCGGCCCCCGCCCCGAGGCCGGACCGGGTGGAGCCCACACCGCGCACCCCGGTCCGCCCGCTCACCTGGACCGACGAGTTCTGGCCCAGCCGCCGGTTCAACTACGGCGACCAGGTGATCGACACCCGGCTCGACCGGACGACGTACGACTTCGCGGCCATGGACCTCACCGACGACGGGGTCGTGCTCACCACGGTGGACGGACGGGTCTGGCTCGCGGACGGCACCACGGTCCGGCAGGTCGCGAAGACCGGTGTCCGCAGCAGCTTCCTGGCTCGCCTCGACGTACGGACCGGCAACACCGGCACGCTCGCCGCCTGGATCGACGAGCGGGCGCTGGTCGTCTACGACACCGCCGACCGGCGGGTGGTGGCCCGGCACCGCTGCCTGGCCTCCTTCTGCCGGATCCTGTGGGTCGGTACCGACCATGTGTACGTCGAGAACCGACGCGGCGGTGAGCGGACCCTTCGCGTCGACGTCGCCACCGGCAGGGCGAGCGTCGCACCGGCCCGGGAAGTTGGCCAGGCGATGCTGGACCAGCCGCGGGCACTGGTGGTGGGCGGTTCCTTCGGGACCGGACAGGTGTCGCCAGGCCTGGACCTCGACTTCATCCGACAGGGGTCGTGGCTGCGGCCGCTGCACGAGACTGGCGCTGCGCGCGACCGCCTCGAGACGGCCTTCGACACCGCGGGCAACCCGGTCCGGCTGCGCGTCCCCGCCGACTACGACCGGGCCCGCTCGTTCACGCTCTTCCAGTGGATCGACGATGACCGGGTCGCGATGATGGCCGGGGCCGGCAGCATGGGGTTCGTGCCCGGACTCGATCCGGACCTGCCCGCGGACGACACCGGCTACGGCGACATCCTCGTGTGCCGGCTCTCCACCGGCGACTGTCGCCTGGCTGTGACCGGACCCCGTGCGTACGGCGACCTGGATGGTGACGGGACCCCTGACAGGTTGCGGATCGTGCCGCACTACGGGACGCCCGGGACCAACTGAACAGGCTCGATGAGCCCCGGCACCCTTGCGAATCAGTACGGCAACTACGGCTGCGCCTGGCCCAGGACGCAGAACTCGTTGCCTTCGGGGTCTGCCAGGACCACCCACGGTCGATCACCCTGGCCGATGTCGACACGCCGTGCGCCATGAGCCACCAGACGAGCCACCTCGGCGTCCTGGTCATCAGGCCTGAAGTCGAGATGCAATCGGCTCTTGGCCTTCTTCTCCTCATCGAGCCGGACGAAGTCCAACCCTGGCGTCTGATTCGGCTCCGGACGGATCTCGAACTCGTCAGCGGAGGAGTAGACGACGACCCAACCAAGAGCCTCGGCCCACCACTGTCCCAAGGTCAGTGGATCCGCCGAGTGAACGATTACCTGCTCCCATTCCAATGCCATCCGCAGAACATAGAGGTACCAAGGCTCTTGGAACAGGCATTCTGGTTGGACTCGGCCGGTGTACCGGTAGCCACAACACGTCGACCGATGCACCCGGTGCCCGTTCTTCGCGGTTCGTTCTAAGGTGTTGCCCGATGCCCGACGACTGGCTGTCCGATACGCGCAGCTCCTACGACACCGACGCCTCCGGCTACGCCGAGAAGGTGCGTGGCCTGCTGGAGGGGAGTCCCTACCTGCGCGCGAGCCTGGCCCTGTTCGCGGAGCTGGTGCGCAATGCCGGGGGAGGGCCCGTCGCCGACGTCGGCTGCGGTCCGGGCTACGTCACCCGCCACCTTCACGACCTCGGCGTGGACGCGTTCGGCATCGACCTCTCGCCCGAGATGATCGCCATCGCAAGACGCGACTATCCCGACCTCCGCTTCGACGTGGGGACGATGACCGCCCTCGACCTGGCGGAGGACTCGGTCGCCGGCGTACTCGCCTTCTGGTCCGTGATCCACGTGCCCGATCACGCTGTGCCCGGCGTGTTCGGACAGTTCCGTCGGGTGTTGCGCCCGGGAGGTCCGCTGCTGGTCGGGTTTCACGTCGGTGACGAGACACGCCATACGCCTGAGGGCTACTCGGGTCGTTCGATCAACGTCGACACTCACCGCCGCCGACCGGACCAGGTTGCCCGCTGGTTGCGGGAGGCGGGGTTCACGATCGAGGCCGAACTGGTCATGCGACCGGATGAGGAGGTCCCGGGCGCGATCATCGTCGCGCGGCTTCACGAGTGAACGCCGTTGCGTCACCTCCTCGCGTCCGGGCGCGGGGCGCGACCGGGTCTTCGCGTATTCGGTTGTCCGCCGCCGCTCATGACGACACCATGGCGCGCATGTCCCTGCCCACCCCCACACTGCAGACCGCTCGCCTGCGGTTGCGCCCGTTCACCAGCGCGGACGCGGACGCCCTCTACGCGCTGCACAGCAGCGCCCACGTGCTGCGCTACTGGGACGCGCCGCCGTGGAGCGAGCGTTCGCGCGCCGAGCGTTTCCTGACGGCCTGCCGGCAGATGGAGGAGGAGGGCACCGGTGCGCGGCTGGCCATCGACCGGGTCTCCGACACGTCGTTCCTCGGCTGGTGCTGCCTGACCCGATGGAACCCGGACCATCGCAGCGCGTCCTTGGGCTACTGCCTCAGCGACGCGGCCTGGGGCCACGGCTACGCGACGGAAGCCGCGCGCTCCGTTCTCCAGTGGGCGTTCGAGACGCTCGACCTGAACCGGGTCCAGGCCGAGACCGACACGCGGAACGCGGCATCTGCTCGGGTGCTGGAGAAGCTCGGCTTCGTGCGTGAAGGGACGCTGCGAGAGGACTGCGTCGTGAACGGCGAGGCGTCGGACTCGTGGGTGTTCGGGCTGCTGAGGCGGCAGTGGCCGCCGTCGTCCGGTCAGGGCCCGGGCCGCTGAGTGATCGGCTCGCGCGAGGCACCTCAGAGAAAGCTCTCCGGCACCGGCCCCAGGACGTCCATGTGGTTCCTGGCCGCGATCTCGTCCGAGGCGGCGGGTGTCGGGTCTCCCGCTGCTTCGGCAGCAGCCAGCTCCTCGAAGAAGCCGACCATCGCTGGACGACGAATCCTCGGTCCATGTCCCATGTCCCATGTCCCATGTCCCAAGTCGCGGGTCCGGGGCCAGGTCAGCAACACCCAGGCCGCCGGCCCGGAGCCACGCAGAACTCGTTGCCGTCTGGGTCGGCGAGCTCGACGCCTCCGTCTCGGTCGCCCAGCCGCGTCGCCCCCAGCGCGACCAGCCGCTCCGCCTCTCGTTCGGGGTCGGCCGCGGCGAGGTCGAAGCGCTGCCGGTTCCTCGCCTGCTTGGGTGCCACCGGGGGACCGCCCCACGAGAGCTTGGTACCGCCCGCGGGCGACTGGACCGCGGTCTCCTCGTCCCGGTCCCAGACCAGGGACCAGCCGAGTGCATCACGCCAGAACAGACCCACCCCCCGGTTCCCGTCGCAGGAGACCTCGCCGAGGTGGCCGCACCCCGCGAGGAAGCTGTTGCCGGCCTCGATGACGCAGAACTCGTTCCCCTCAGGGTCGCCCAGGACCACATGGTCCTCCTCCGGGAGTTGGCCCACATCGAGGTGTCGACCCCCGAGACTCAGAGCCATCGCGACCGTCCGCTGCTGGTCGTCCGGGCTGGTGCTGGTCAGGTGGAGGTGCAGCCGGTTGCGACCGGACCTCTCGGTGGCCGCGGCGACGAAGCGGAGTCCCACCTGGGTGTGGTCCCCGGGCAGCAGGGCGCCGTCGGCCTCGTGGACGACCTGCCGGTCGAGCAGGTTGCCCCAGAACGAGGCCAGTTCCGCGGGATCGTGGGCGTCAAAGGTCACTGCCACGAGTGTCGAGGACATCCCCGCACGCTAGAGGGTTCGAGCCGTTGCCGTGCGGAACGTAGGCTCAGGCGTGCCAGCCGGTTCCTGAATCGCAGGCCGAGGAGGCCCCGTGTCCCGCGCAGCAACCCGATTTCGGACGACCCTGCCCACCTCGGGCCGCGCCGCCCTCGGCGCGACCATCGCCGGCGGTGTGTTGACGGGTCTGGCGTCCGCTCCCGAGCGGATCGGTCGGCTGTTCCGCAGGCGCTTCCCGACGGTGGCCGTGACCGGGATGACCGGGGTCGGCAAGACCCAGCTCGCCGACAGGCTCGCGCGGCGTACCTCCGGGGGCGGCGCCGCCGAGGTCGGCTCGGCGGTGATGGAACGCCGTACCCGTCGCTCCGCGCGGATGCACGGCTTCCGCTTCCTGGTGGTGCCCGGCGACAACGCGGCGACGCGGCTCGGTGCCCTCGACGAGGTGTTCCACGACGAGCCGGTCGACGGAGTGATCCACGTGGTGGCCAACGGGCACGCCACGCCGCGGCGGACGGCGGGCACCACCGGCTCGGCGACCGCCACCCGCGAGGAGCAGCTCACCGCGGAGCTCGAGGACTGGGCGATCACGTCTCACCGGATCGCCTCGATGGCCGTCCGTCGGGACAAGCCGGTCTGGCTCGTCATCGCCGTGACCAAGACAGACCTGTACGCCGATGAGCTGGAGGACGTCGTGCAGTACTACTCGCCGGGGAGCGGGTCGCCGTTCGGCGACAACATCGACGAGCTGCGAGCGTTGGCCGGCGGCGCGAAGCTATCGGTCGACGTGCTCCCGGTGTCCAGCCACGGCGGCGATCGCACGTCGGCCATCTCGGCCAAGGCGGCCAGCGCGATGGTCGATGCGCTCGCGGCCCGGCTGGCCCAGCTCAGCGGTCACGTCTGAGCTCGATCCGCCGCTGGACGCCCGATCCCGAGAACAACGCACGAAGGGCCCCGACCGCACTGCGGTCGGGGCCCTTCGCGGTGAGATCAGGAGACGCGGACGTTCTCGGCCTGGGGACCCTTGGGGCCCTGGGCGAGGTCGAACTCGACCTTCTGGTTCTCATCGAGCGACTTGTAGCCACCGGACTGGATCGCGGAGAAGTGGACGAACACGTCCTCGCCGCCACCATCCTGAGCGATGAAGCCGAAACCCTTGTCGGCGTTGAACCACTTGACGGTTCCCTGAGCCATGATCTTTTCCCTTGTTCTCGTGTCGGGGGCAATGTGCCCTCGAGCCGCTGAAGACATCCACCTGTGCTGATGACCAGCGAACCGAAAACCAGGAGTGCGAGATACAAGCCGCAACATCGTGTGCGGCCTGGACGGCTTGCAGGGCCATCCCTTCAACAGGACCCACGATAGGGCATGGGATGCCCGATCAGGATTTCGGCGTGCTCGGACGCGTCCGCGGACGACCCCGCCCTGCGCCATCGGGTGCGACCCCGACGTGATCTGGCCAGCCTGTGAGAGTGCGCGACGCGGTGGATGTCGTGGTGGTCGGGGACGTGTCTCCGGCTGTCTGACGGCGCAGCGGCTGGTCGCCCAGGACCTCGCCGTCGACCTCCGTCGTCTCCTGACCTGAGAGTGCTGCCCGGTCGGGCCGGGTGGCCCGGCGTCGGTCAGCTCCCGCCGGCGGGCAGCGACTCGAGCATGACGTCGGGGTTGTCCCGTGCGGTGACCATGGCGCGCCACTGGTCGACGAACAGCGCCAGCCGAGTGCCGTCGCTGCGCTCGAGGACCTCGACGCCCCGCATCCCGGACAGCGCCGTGGCGCCCGCGGCGTCGGTCCGCCGGGCGACCTGGTAGTCGAGCCGGGAGAACCGGATCGGGGCGTTGAACTCGTTGGTCATCCGGTCCTCGACCACCTCGAACTGCATCGGACCGAC
>JBEVFC010000327.1:0-4738 GCA_040512455.1 Nocardioides sp. | reverse complement strand
GCCGGAGCCGATGCCCTCGACGAGCTCGTCCCAGTCCTGCCCGGTGACGGTGAACACGCGTCCCTGGCTGGTGTCCGCCTCGGAGGCGGCGTACGGGTCGTTGGTGGTGGTAGCCATTAGTTGTACGACCTCCGCTGGTCCGGCGGGGGGATGGTCCCGCCCTTGTACTCCACGGGGATGCCGCCCAAGGGGTAGTCCTTGCGCTGCGGGTGGCCCGGCCAGTCGTCGGGCATCTGGATCCGGGTCAGGGCCGGGTGGCCGTCGAAGATGATCCCGAAGAAGTCCCAGGCCTCGCGCTCGTGCCAGTCGTTCGTGGGGTAGATCGGCACCAGGGTCGGGATGTGCGGGTCCGCGTCGGGGCAGGTGACCTCGACCCGGATCCGGCGGTTGTGGGTCATCGAGAGCAGGTGGTAGACGGCGTGCAGCTCGCGCCCGGCGTCGTCGGGGTAGTGCACGCCGCTCACGCCGGCGCAGAACTCGAACCGGAGCGCCGCGTCGTCGCGCAGCCGACGGGCCGCCTCGACGAGGTTCTCGCGGGCGATGTGGAAGGTGATCTCCCTGCGGTGGATCACCACCGACTCGATCAGTCCGTCGAGGCCCTGCGCGACGGTGTCGAACCACCCGCCGTACGGTGCCTGGGCCGGTGCGGGGAACAGCGTCGGCTTGACCAGCCCGCCGTACCCGCTGGTGTCGCCGGTTCCCTGGACGCCGAACATGCCGGTACGGCGACCGACCGGCGTGACCTCGGTGGCGACCGGGTCGGGCGAGGGGACGTTCTCCGGGGACTGCTCCGTCGCGGGCTGCTCGACGGCCTTCTCCGGGCCTTCCTTCTTCTCGTCGCTCATCGGAGCTGACCTCGCATCTCGGAGGTCGGCAGCGCGGTCAGCGCCTCGGACTCGAGCTCGGCGATCTGGGCGAGCCGGTTGGCGCCCATCTTGCCGGCCTGGACCTGGTCGTGGAGCTTGAGGATCGCGTCGATCAGCATCTCGGGCCGCGGCGGACAGCCGGGGAGGTACATGTCGACGGGGACGACGTGGTCGACGCCCTGCACGATCGCGTAGTTGTTGAACATGCCGCCGGAGCTGGCGCACACGCCCATCGCGAGCACCCACTTGGGCTCGGCCATCTGGTCGTAGATCTGGCGGAGCACCGGCGCCATCTTCTGGCTGACCCGGCCGGCCACGATCATCAGGTCGGCCTGCCGGGGGCTGGCCCGGAAGACCTCCATGCCGAAGCGGGCGAGGTCGTACTTCGGTCCACCCGAGGTCATCATCTCGATGGCGCAGCAGGCCAGGCCGAAGGTGGCCGGCCAGAACGACGCCTTGCGCATGTAGCCCGCGACGCCCTCGACCGTGGTCAGGAGCACGCCGCTCGGCAGCTTCTCTTCAATGCCCATCAGGTACTCAGTCCCATTCCAGTCCGCCGCGGCGCCATACGTACGCGTAGGCCACGAACACCGTGGCGATGAAGATGACCATCTCGGCGAGGCCGAAGAACTCCATCGCGTCGAAGTGCACCGCCCACGGGTAGAGGAAGATGATCTCGATGTCGAACACGATGAACAGCATCGCGGTGATGTAGTACTTCACCGGGAACCGGCCGCCGCCCACGGGCTGCGGGGTCGGCTCGATGCCGCACTCGTAGGAGTCGAGCTTCGCCCGGTTGTAGCGCTTCGGGCCGGTCAGCGAGCTGACCACGATCGAGAAGACCGCGAAGCCGGCGGCCAGCAGGCCGAGCGCCAGCACCGGGGTGTAGAGGTCCATCAGTTCTCTCCCTTGATCGTGCGGGCCGTGATCTTGCGGGCGTCGGTCTCGCGTGCGTCACGCATTCGGTGCCACCTTGCTCAGGCCGTTGATGATCCGGTCCGAGGTGTCGCCGTCGCGCGGGTCGGTCAGGTTCGCCATCAGCTTGAGCATGAAGCGCATCAACGTCGGTCGTGGCAGGCCGTACTTGGTGGCCTGCTTCATGAACGTCGGGTTGCCGATCATCTTGGCGAAGACCCGGCCCAGTGTGAAGTAGCCGCCGTACGCCGCGTCGAGTGCCGCCGGGTAGCCCTCGAGCACCTTCTCACGCATCGGACCGGGAACCCGGGCGAGTGCCTGGACGGCGGTCTCGGCGGCCATGCGGCCGGCCTCGAGCGCGTAGTCGATGCCCTCGCCGTTGAACGGGTTGACCATGCCGCCCGAGTCACCGACCAGCAGCACGCCGCGGGTGTAGTGCGGCTTGCGGTTGAAGCACATCGGCAGCGCGGCCGAGCGGATCGGGGCGACGAGGTTCTCGTCGCGGAAGCCGAGCTCCTCCGGGGTGTTCGACAGCCACGCCCGCATGGAGCCCTTGTAGTCGATGTTCTGGAAGGCCTTGCTGGTGTTGAGGATCCCGAGGCCGACGTTGGCGGTGCCGTCGCCCAGCGGGAAGATCCAGCCGTAGCCGGGCAGCTGGTTGCTCTCGTTCGGCTTGCCCTCCCACAGCTCCAGCCAGGACTCCATCCACGGGTCGTCGTGCATCGGGGTCCGGTAGTAGGCGCGTGCGGCGACCGCCATCGGGCGGTTCTCGCGGCGCTCGAGACCGAGGGCCATCGCGAGCCGGGCGCTGACACCGTCGGCGGCGACCACGAGCGGCGCGGTGTAGGTGACCTCGTCTCCGGTCCTGCGACCGCGGTCGTCGACGGGCCTGGCGGTCACCCCGACGACGCGGCCGGTGCGCTCGTCGAGGAGCGGGCCGGTGACGGAGATGCGCTCCATCAGCCGGGCGCCGGCCTTCTCGGCGTGCCGGGCGAGCAGCTCGTCGAGGCCCATCCGGGCCCGGGCCATGCCGTACGGCGGGTAGCTGGCGAGGTCGGGCCAGGGCAGCTCGAGGCGGTGCCCGGCACCGATGATGCGCAGGCCCTTGTTCTTCTGCCAGCCCGGCTCGTCGAGGTCGAAGCCCATGCTCAGCAGCTGCTTGACCGCGCGGGGCGTGAGCCCGTCGCCGCAGATCTTGTCGCGGGGGAACGACGACTTCTCGAGCAGCAGCACGTCAATGCCGGCGTTGGCGAGGTGGTACGCCGTCGCGGCGCCGGCGGGCCCGGCCCCGACGACGATCACCTGTGCCTGACGCTCTGCTCCAGGCGTCAAGGCTGCGGCGGTCATCGAATCCCTCGTGTCATGTGAGTTTGTGAAAGTCTTCACATAGTGGTGCGGGCCACAGTCTAGGACTACCGCACTCAGTTGGCGACCTCACCCCCGGGCTCCTGCGCGGCCGCGCAGACGGTCCGGGCGCGGCGGGTTCAGGTCAAGGGATTGGGCGAGGTGCGCCGCGGCCGCCGAGGGCTCGGGAGCAGTGCCGCGTCCACGCGGGGAAGTCGCGAGGGACCGGTGCCGTCGAAGAGCGAGGCCAGCTCCGCCGGCGGCTCGATGCCGAGCTCGAGGGCGAGGAACCGGCGGTACCGCCGGTACTCGTGCACGGCTCCGGAGACGTCCCCGAGGCTGAGGCGGGCCCGGATCACGATCGACCGCATCGCGTCCAGGAGCGGCTCCCGTCGGGAGGCCTCCCGCGCCGCGTCCAGGGCGGTGACCCAGTCACCGCTGTCGTACGCCGAGGTGGCCAGGTTCTCGAGGGTCCGGATCTTCTGCTGCTCGAGCTTCTCGCGCTCGTACAGCACCCAGTCGTCGTACCAGCCGGGCAGGAGCTCCTCGCACTCGAGGAGCGAGAGCAGGCCGGAGGGATCCTGCCGCTGGCGCGCGGGGGCGGCGGCGATGGCCCGCAGCAGGACGTGCACGTCCACCCGCACCCGGCGGCTCAGCCCGACCGTCCAGCGGTCCGCCTCCAGGAGTCCGGGCGCGTGCTCCTCGGTCCGCTTGATCGCGGTGCGGAGGCTGGCCCGGGCCCGGTCCTCCCGGGTGTCGGGCCACAGGGTCGAGGCCACCAGCACGCGCGGTCGCGGACCGCGCAGCGCCAGGAGCGCGGTGAGGCGCTGCTCCCTGCCCCCGAGCTGGAGGGGAGCCCCCGCCTTGCTGAGGCGCCACCAACCCAGGAGCTGGAGGGTCGCCGCTCCACCGGCTGACCCATTCACTTGCGGCCGCATACTCACGCCCCGCTCTGGAGTGCTGCAGTCGACAACCCCACAATGTTGCGGACCTGAACTCACCGACCAGCGAATCGCCGCAGCCGGGGGGTGTCAAGGAAACAACTGCTCCTTTGCCCACAACCGTCACACCTCGGCAGGAGGCAATGGGTGCAACGGGGCATTGACGGCCCGCGGCGAGGAGCATCGGGGCCTGCCCGATCAGACCATCAGGACCCCAGCGAGGACACCCAGTCGTCGATGACCTTGTGCAGCGCCTGCACCTCGGACACCACGGTGACCGTCGGCTCGCTGTCGATCCCCGACCCGAGGGTGATCCGGAAGGCCCGGCGCCCGCCGGACACGCCCGGGACCGACCGCACGACGAGCACGCCGTCGGGTGGCTGCACTCCCTCATCGGGGCTCGGATCCACGCCTGTCTTCCTTCGAGTCAGTCCGTCCGGCGGCACGGGTCTAGGCGACGAGTTTTAGCACAGACTCGCCCCACACGAGCCGACTTCGAGAAACGCTACCCGGTCGGCTGATCGGCGGTCACGGAACGGTCACGCTGCCGGGGCTTCCATGTACCCGTCACATATCCAGCGCAGCGGAAGGGGGTGACATCATGCGCAAGGAACTGACCTTCGCCGACCTCGACGGTGAGCGGGTCGAGCTGCTTCCGGCTCGGGAGACCCT
>JBEVFC010000292.1:0-4527 GCA_040512455.1 Nocardioides sp. | reverse complement strand
CCTCTCCGACCTGTCGGCGGTCGTCCCGTCGATCGCGAAGATCTACCCGAACGGCGCCGCGGACGTGAACCACTTCCACGCCGCCGGCGGCATCGGCTTCCTCGTGCACCCGCTGCTGCGCGCGGGCCTGCTGCACGACGACGTGCGCACCATCGCGGGCCACGGCCTGTGGCGCTACACCACCGAGCCGACGCTGCGCGGCGGCGAGCTCACGTGGGAGGAGGGGCCGAAGCAGAGCCTCGACCTCGGGGTGCTGCGCCCGGCCAGCCACCCGTTCTCGGCGGACGGCGGCCTCAAGGTCCTCCGCGGCCCGCTGGGCACCGGCGTCATCAAGGTCTCCGCGGTGAAGCCCGAGCACCGGGTGGTCACCGCGCCGGCCGTCGTCTTCGACGACCAGGCCGACTTCCTCACGGCGTTCGCGAACAAGGAGCTGGACGGCCGCGACTTCGTGGCGGTGATCCGGTACCAGGGCCCGGCCGCCAACGGGATGCCCGAGCTGCACAAGCTGACGCCCGCACTCGGCGTACTCCAGGACCGCGGGCAGCGGGTCGCGATCGTCACCGACGGTCGGATGTCCGGCGCGTCGGGCAAGGTCCCGGCCGCCATCCACGTCACGCCGGAGGCCGCGCTGGACGGGCCGCTGTCGCGGGTCCGCGACGGTGACCTCATCACCGTCGACGCGCTCGCGGGTCGGCTCGACCTCGACGGTGTACGCCTCTCCGAGCGGTCGCCGCAGGGCGCCGCTCCCCAGGGCGAGGAGTGGGCCGGCACCGGCCGCGAGCTCTTCGCCGCCTTCCGCGCCACCGTCGGCACCGCCGACATGGGAGCCAGCGTGTTCCCGTCGTACGGCGCCCCCCAGCAGGAGGTCCCCGTTGTCCAGGCAGTCTGAGTCCCTTCTCGACCTGGTCCCGGTCGTCCCGGTCGTGGTCGTCGACGACGTCGCGACCGCCGTACCGCTGGCCCGGGCGCTGGTCGCCGGTGGCCTGCCGGTGATCGAGCTGACGCTGCGTACGCCGGTCGCGCTCGAGGCGATCCGTGCGATCGCGGACGAGGTGCCGGAGATCCTGGTCGGCGCTGGCACCGTGCTGACGCCCGGCCAGGCCAAGCTCGCGCACGACGCGGGCGCCCAGTTCCTGGTGTCGCCGGGGGCGACGCCGGGGCTGCTCGGCGGGATGGCGGACACCGGTCTGCCGTTCCTGCCGGGTACCGCCACCGTCTCCGAGGTCATCGCCGTGCTCGAGACCGGTCTCACCGAGATGAAGTTCTTCCCGGCCGAGGCCTCCGGCGGCACCGCGTTCCTGTCGTCGATCGCCTCGCCGGTCCCGGCCGCGCGGTTCTGCCCGACCGGTGGCATCACCGCGACCACCGCGGCGTCGTACCTCGCGCTGCCGAACGTCGGCTGTGTCGGCGGCTCCTGGCTCACCCCCAAGGATGCCGTCGCCGCCGCGGTCACCACCGGCGACTGGACCGTCATCGAGACCCTCGCCCGGGAAGCCGCCACCCTCCGTCCCTGACCGGGTGTGAGTTCTGGTCCGTCGAGATGCGCCTCCTTCCGCGCCGAGCCGTGCGTTCTTGCGACCCGAGCCGTGCGTTGTGGCGCCGGACTAGGTTGGCCGCGTGCCGGTCGAGATGAGTCGCGAGCAGTTCGAGCTGCTCGTCGACCGTGCGCTGGACGGGATCCCCGAGGAGATCGCGTCCCTGGTGGAGAACGTCGTGGTGCTGGTCGAGGACCGGCCCCCGGAGGGTGAGCCCGACGATCTGTTGGGCCTGTACGACGGGGTCGCGCTGACCGAGCGACAGGCCAACCACGCGTTCGAGCTGCCGGATCGCATCTTCGTCTTCCGTCTACCGCTGCTGGACATGTGTGAGAGCGAGGCGGAGCTGGTCGAGGAGGTCGAGATCACCGTCGTCCACGAGATCGCGCACCACTTCGGCATCGATGACGCCCACCTGCACGAGCTCGGCTACGCCTGACGCAACGACGCACGGCTCGGGCCGCAACAACGCACGGTTCGGCGCAAGAAGGCGCACCTGGGCACTGGGTCAGGGGGTGAGGGCGAATCCGAGGGTGGCGGCGGTGAGGGACAGGGCCAGGGTCAGGACAGCGTTGAGGGCGCCGTGGCGGGGGCCGAGGCGGGTCGTCTGGACCGCGAACGTGGAGTACGTCGTGAGGCCGCCGCAGAAGCCGGTGCCCAGCAGCGCCCACGACGACCCCGACAGGCCGAGGGCGACGAACATCCCGAGCAGGAACGACCCCGCCACGTTCACCAGCAGGATCCCCCAGGGCAGCCGCCGGTCGAGGTGGTGCCCGGCCAGGTGCCGCAGCGGCGCCCCGACGGCCGCGCCCAGCGCCACCAGCACCGCGGTCACGGCGAGTCCTCCGTCCAGTCCGGCTCCGCGGAGCCGTGCACGATCCGCTGGGCCAGCAGGACGGCGGCCAGGCAGCAGAAGAGCGTGCCCAGCACGTACGCCGCCGCCACCGCCTCCGAGCCGTCGGCCAGCAGGGCGCGCCCCTGCTCGGCGTACGCCGAGAGTGTCGTGTAGCCGCCCAGCACACCCGGTCCGAGGAACAGCGGGACCAGGTGGTGCCGCTTCGCGGTCACCCACAGCGGCAGCAGGGCCAGCAGGAACGACCCCGACAGGTTGATCGCGAACGTCGTCCACGGGAAGCCGTTGCCGTCGGGGACCAGCTCACCGAGGCCCCAGCGGGTGACCGCGCCCACGGCGCCGCCGAGCGACACCGCCAGCAGGGCTGCCGGCGAGACGGGGGAGCGGGTCACGAGGCGCTTTGCCGGTACGACCGGTCCACCTGGTAGGTCCCACCCCACGCGAGGGGTTCCTCACCGCGGGACTGGCGCTGGAACTCGTTGAGGTACCAGCGCTGCAGCTGGTACTGCTGCGGGGTCGCGGCGAGGGTGAGCAGCCGCTGGGACCGGCAGAACTCGTCGGCCAGCTCGAGCAGGTCGAGGAGCTGGGTCATCGTGTCGGCCGACCCGGGCGGCACCCGGAACACGATGTCCGCCCGATCGACACCGGCGGCGATCGCTGCGTCGACCTCCTCGAGGCCGCTCATCGCCAGGCTCATCTCGTCGACCCGCTCGAACAGCTGGGTGAGGCTCTTGGCGACCGGGTAGTCGGTCTCGTGGGCCAGGGCCAGCAGCCGCAGCTCGCGGCGTACCTCCTGGAAGTGCCGCCGGAAGTCTGCGAGCAGCTGGACCGGCATCGCGTCGAAGACCACGGTCTCGTAGTCCTCGGGCACGACCACGGGACCGCGCGCCCTGCCGTCGTCGGGCAGGTCGATGACCGGGTCGGAGGGGGTATCGGCCACCACCTCGTCGGGCTCGAACCAGACGATCTTGCCGTTGTCGTGCACATCCACCCCCCACGACAGGGCGCACATCGCGACCAGGCCGAGGCCGCGGCCGAAGGTGGTGAGCAGCTCCTCCTCGTCGGTCATCCGCGGGTTGACCGACGGCACCACCCGGGAGCCGTCGGCGACCTCGAACCGCGGATGGTCGAAGGTGCCGGCCACCCGCAGCGTCATGGGCGGCTTGCCGTGCAGGACAGCGTTCGTGACCAGCTCGGTGATCGCCAGCTCGGCGGTCTCCGCGAGCTCCGGGCGACCCACCTCGCGGCACACATCGCCAGCCCAGCGTCGTGCCTCCTGCACGGCGCGCGGGCTGCTGTCGAGTGCCATCGGCGGCCTGTTCAGAGGCAACGACGAGCCTTGTCCACGGGGGTCCTGATGGTGAGAGTGTGGATGAGTCTTGATGGCGATACCCAACAGCGACGCGCCGCAAACACGAATACTGGGGTCAGTTGTCCAGACGGCTGCCGCGATTCGGTGCGGGGGTGCCGCGATGAGAGAATTGACAGGAAAGAAGCACAAGGCTGAGCACCAGGAAGGCCAACGGTCATGGCAGGCACGCAAGGCAGGCACCAGGTCGTCGTCATCGGGTCCGGCTTCGGCGGACTCTTCGGCACCAAGGCGCTCAAGCGGGCGGACGTCGACGTGACCATGGTCGCCAAGACGACCCACCACCTCTTCCAGCCGCTGCTCTACCAGGTGGCCACCGGGATCCTGTCCCAGGGCGAGATCGCGCCGCCCACCCGCGAGATCCTCAGCCGCCAGAAGAACGCCCGCGTCATGCTCGGTGAGGTCACCGACATCGACCTCGAGGCCCGCACGGTCACCTCGCACGTCCTCGGACGGACGAACGTGACGCCATACGACTCGCTCATCGTGGCCGCCGGCGCCAGCCAGTCGTACTTCGGCAACGACCAGTTCGCCGAGTTCGCGCCGGGCATGAAGAGCATCGACGACGCCCTCGAGCTGCGCGGCCGGATCTTCGGCGCCTTCGAGATGGCCGAGCTCGGTGCCGCCCGTGGCGAGAGCGTCGACCACCACCTGACGTTCGTGGTCGTCGGTGCCGGCCCGACCGGTGTGGAGATGGCCGGCCAGATCGCCGAGCTCGCGCACCGCACGCTCAAGCACGACTTCCGCTCCATCAACACCCGTACGGCCCG
>JBEVFC010000283.1:0-3458 GCA_040512455.1 Nocardioides sp. | reverse complement strand
AAGGAGAAAGTCGAGCACGGGCTCGGCCTCATGGTTCATTGGAAGGGAAGCTAGTGAACAAGACGCAGCTCATCGACGCGCTGGCCGCGCGTTACGAGGGGAACCGCAAGGCAGCAGCCCATGCGCTCGAGTCGGTCCTGGACACGATCACCCGCGAGGTGGCCAAAGGCGAGAAGGTGGCAATCACCGGGTTCGGTTCGTTCGAGAAGCGGGTCCGTGATGCCCGTTGGGTGCGCAACCCACGCACCGGAGAGCGCATGAAGGCGAAGAAGACCGCTGTCCCGAAGTTCACGGCGGGCCAGGACCTCAAGAACGTCATCTCGGGCGCCAAGAAGCTGCCCAAGCTGACCGTTGCCACGGCGAAGGCAGCACCGGGCAGGGCCGCCGCGACAGCGAAGGCCGCACCGGCCAAGGCAGCGGCCACCGCAAAGGCCGCCGCCACCAAGGCGACGGCGAGCAAGTCCGCGGCGAAGAAGGCGCCGGCGAAGAAGACCACCGCAAAGGCGACGCCCGCCAAGAAGACGGCCACCAAGAGCACCACGGCCACGAAGGCTCCTGCCAAGAAGGCGCCGGCGAAGAAGACGTCGACGGCGAAGAAGACCACGGCGAAGGCGACGCCGGCCAAGAAGGCGACGACGAAGTCCACCGCCGCCAAGAAGGCGCCGGCGAAGAAGACGACGACGGCGTCGGCGGCCAAGAAGGCTCCTGCCAAGAAGACCGCCACCAAGAGCACGACCGCGAAGAAGACGACGGCCAAGAAGGCTCCTGCCAAGAAGTCCTGACCAACGTCGAACGCCCAGCACCCGGAGCGGAAGCTCCGGGTGCTGTTGCGTTTCGTGGTCAGGTGGCGCCGAGGCCCATCGCGTCCGCAGTGCGTGCGCCGACTCCCAGCACCATCGCCCGGCCCAAGTCGCCGACGTCGTCCACGTCCTGGCGCAGCGACGCGAGATCGCCCCGGATCTCCACCGCCCCGGCACGGGTGTGTGCGTCACGCGAGCCCGGCCCGAACCGCGGGTCGAACAGCTCCGCCGTGCTCGCGGCGTACGCCGTGGTGCCGTCGCCGCGGGCGTCCGCCACGAAACCGCTGCCGTGGGCAGGCATCTGGGCCAGCGCCGCGTCGAGGTCCGCGGCCCGCAGCGCCGGCAGGTCCGCGCACACCGCCGCGACGGCGTACGACGGCCAGCGCCGGCCGGCCTCGAGCGCGGCCTGGACGAGGCTGCCGTTGAGGTCACCGGTGACGCCGTCGGGCAGGGTGGCGCAGCCATCGGCGGCCGCAAGCGCCGCGAACGTCGCGTCGTCGGTCACCACCATCACCTCGGCCACGCGTTCGGCGGCGAGCGCGGCGGTCACGGTGTCGCGGGCGAACGCGGTGGCCAGGGCGGTGCGCCGCTCGTCGGGCAGCCCGACCAGACGGGACTTGCCCTGCGAGGGAGGCTTGACGGGCACGAGGACGGCGAAGCGGACGGCGGGACCGGGCGGCATGGACATCGGCGCGATCCTCCCATCCGCGCGACCCGCGCGTGGCAACGACCCGGGGGGCGACCTGCCGGTAGCCTGCTTGCCGACGCACCGCGGCACCCGAGCCGCGCGGAGGAGTGAGGACGGCCGTGAGGGTTCGCAAGCTCGACCAGCCGCGTGGCTGGGCGTTCACCCTGGGCGCGTGCATCCTGAAGCCGCCGCTGGAGACGCTGACCCGGCGCACCTGGGTCGACGGCGACAAGGTCCCGGCCACCGGTGGCTGCGTGGTGGTGGTCAACCACATCTCGCACGCCGACCCGCTCACCACGGCGCACTTCCTCTACGACCACGGCCGGCTGCCGCGCTACCTCGCGAAGTCGGGCCTGTTCGAGAACGGCGCGCTCAGCTACTTCCTGCGCTCTGCCGGACAGATCCCGGTCAAGCGCCTCACCACGGACGCCGTGGGGGCGTACGGCGCGGCCGTCGACGCCGTGCGGGCGGGGGAGTGCGTGGTCGTCTACCCCGAGGGGACCATCACCCGTGACCCCGACCTGTGGCCGATGCGCGGCAAGACCGGGGCAGCCCGGATCGCGCTCGCCACGGGCTGCCCGGTGATCCCGGTGGCGCAGTGGGGCGTGCAGGACCTGCTCGCTCCCTACGCGAAGAAGCCCGATCTGTTCCCGCGGAAGCGGATCACGTACCGTGCCGGCGACCCGGTCCCGCTGGACGACCTGCTCGAGCAGCCGACCTCCAACCAGGCCACCCTCGAAGCCACGGACCGCATCATGGCGGCGATCACGGCGCTGCTGGAGGAGATCCGCGGCGCCAAGGCGCCGGCCATCCGCTACGACCCACGCGCGACCGGCACCGCCGAGATCGGCAACCCGAACAAGAACAAGAAGAAGAAGAAGGGCAGGCGTCCATGAGCAAGGTCGCAGTCTTCGGCGCCGGATCCTGGGGGACCGCGTTCTCGATCGTGCTGTCCGACGCGGGCAACGACGTCACCATCTGGGGGCGCCGCGAGGACGTGTGCGCCACCATCAACGAGAAGCGCGAGAACACCGACTACCTCCCCGGCATCGAGCTCGACCGGCGGATCACCGCCACCCACGACCCCGAGGAGGCGCTGGCCGGCGCCGAGGCCGTGGTGCTCGCGGTGCCGTCCCAGACGCTGCGCCAGAACCTCGAGGAGTGGGCGCCGTACATCCCCGCGAACGCCGTGCTGGTCAGCCTGATGAAGGGCGTCGAGCTCGGCACGCTCAAGCGGATGAGCGAGGTGATCGCCGAGGTCACCGACGCCGCGCCCGAGCGGATCGCCGTGGTCAGCGGTCCCAACCTGGCCAAGCCGATCGCGATGCGTGAGCCGGCCGCCTCGGTGGTCGCGTGTGTCGACGAGGAGGTGGCCCAGCGGATCCAGGGCCTCAGCCACACCCGGTCCTTCCGGCCCTACACGTCGGTCGACGTCCTCGGCTGCGAGCTCGGGGGTGCCTACAAGAACGTCGTCGGCCTCAGTGTCGGCATGGCGGTGGGCCTCGGCTTCGGCGACAACACCACGGCCTCGGTGATCACGCGCGGGCTCGCCGAGACGGCACGGCTCGCGATGGCGCTGGGCGCCAACCCGATGACCCTGATGGGCCTGGCCGGGCTCGGCGACCTGGTCGCCACCTGCTCGTCGTCGCTCTCGCGCAACCGGACCTTCGGCGAGAAGCTCGGCCAGGGGATGACCACCGACGAGATCATCGCCTCGACCCGGCAGGTCGCCGAGGGCGTGAAGTCCTGCCACTCGCTGCTCGAGCTCGCCCACCGCAACGGCGTGGACGCACCGATCGCCGAGCACGTCGATGCCGTTGTCGCCGGCCGGATGACCGCGCAGGAGATGATGGACGCCTTCATCTCGCGCGACACCAAGGCCGAGACGGACTGACCCCGACCGCGGCGCTCAGGTCAGGGCGTCCAGGGCCCTCGCGAGGTCGTCCCACAGGTCGTCGACGTCCTCGATG
>JBEVFC010000242.1:0-7067 GCA_040512455.1 Nocardioides sp. | reverse complement strand
GACAGACCGATGATGGTCAGCGCCGCGGCCAGGAAGATGCCGTCGATCGGCTTGTCCAGCCAGGCGAAGACACCGGTCACGATCACCACGTCGTGGAACATCGCGATCACCGCGGCGGCGCCGAACGTCCACTTGAAGCGGAACGCGAGGTAGAGCATCTGCACGGCCAGCGCGATGCCGAAGGCCAGCAGCGCCTTGTTGCGCAGCTCGTCGCCGAGGCTGGCCGCGATCTCGTTGTCGGTGAGCAGGTCCGCCTCGCCGGCCTCGGCCGCGAGGCCGGCCCGGATCTCGTCCACCTCCGCGTCGGACATCTCGCCGGCGCGGACGGTGATGACCGGGTTGTCCTCGCCGGACCGGGTGGACTCCTGGACGACGGCCTCGGGCACGCCGGCGTCGGTGACGATCTCGCGGGCCTTGTCGGCCGTGACCGGCGCGCTGGTGGAGTAGTCGACGACCCGACCGCCGGTGAACTCGAGGCCCAGGTTGAGGCCGGTGCCGAAGATGCCGATGACCGCGAGCACCAGGGCGGCACCGGAGATGCCCAGCCACAGCTTGCGGCGGATCATCAGGTCGGGGTTCTTCTTGTTGAGCCAGTCACGCACGCGGCCGCTGTTGGCCAGGCCGGTGATGGCGGGCCGGCTGGAGATGAACTTCGTGCCGACGCCGATCTCGGTGAGCACCCGCGCGATCACCAGCGCGGAGATCATCGAGGCGATGACACCGATGGAGAGCGTGACACCGAAGCCCTTGACCGGGCCGGAGGCGAGGATGAACAGCAGCGCCGCGGCCAGCAGGGTGGTGACGTTGGAGTCGATGATCGCGGTCCAGGCCTTGTTGAAGCCGATCTGGAGGGCGCGCTTCATCCCCGCGCGTGGGTTCTCGGCGTACTCCTCCCTGGCTCTCTCGAAGACCAGCACGTTGGCGTCGATCGCGAGGCCGATGGCCAGCACGAAGCCGGCCAGGCCGGGGAGCGTCAGCGTGGAGCCGAGGAACAGCAGCATCGCGTAGGCCAGCACGGCGTACGACGTGAGCGCGAGCGCGGCCAGGAAGCCGACGAAGCGGTAGACGATGATGATGAAGAGACCGGTGAGGATCAGGCCGAAGATGCCGGCCTTGGCCGACGCCTCGATCGCGGCCTCACCCAGGGTCGGTCCGACGGTGCTGGAGGAGATCTCCTCGACCTGCAGCGGCAGCGCGCCGCCCTCGATCAGCAGCGCGAGGTCCTTGGCCTGGGACTCGTTGAAGCCACCGGAGATGTTGGTGCCGCCGGTGATGTTGCTCCCGCACGGCACGGACACGTCGGGCGAGGAGATGACGTCGTTGTCGAGGACGATCGCGATCCGTCCCGGGTCGCCCTCCTCACAGGCGGCCGTGCCACTCAGCTTGCCGAACGCGTCCGAGCCCTTGCCGTCGAAGTCGACGGAGACCTCCCAGCCGACGCCCTGCTGCGGCTGCACGGCGTCCGCGCCCTTGATCTCGTTGCCGGACAGGGCCGCGGGGCCGAGCTCGAGCGTCTCCCCGGTCTCCTTCGAGGAGACGACGAGGTTGTCCTTCTTCGACGGTTCCGCGTCGGGCGAGGCCGCCTGGCCGATGACCGGGTGGACGGTCAGCTGCGCGGTGCGGCCGATGACCTCCTTGGCCTGGGCCGGGTCCTGCACGTCGGGCAGCTCGACGAGGATCCGGTCCTCGCCGATGCGGGCCAGGGTGGGCTCGGAGACACCGATCGCGTCGACGCGGCCGCGGAGGATCTCGATCGCGCGGTCGACGGACTCGGCGTTGGCCTCGACGTCGCCGGTGTCCTTGGCCTGCAACATGATCTGGGTGCCACCGCGGAGGTCCAGACCGAGACGTGGCTCCTTGTTCAGGGCGAGGGCGACACAGCCGACGAGCAGGCCGAGAACGAGCAGGAGACGGACGAGGGCACCGCGTGACATGCGGGACATCCTCCCTGATGCGCCCCGGGTCACCGAATCGGCAGAACCTCAGCGTGCAGGTCGGATCAGCCGGACCAGGACCAGGATCTCCACGATGGACGTCAGCACGACCTGCGCGGCGGTCGGCAGCGGCACGAGCCCGGTCAACGAGCCGAGAGCCCACCCGGCCGCGGCCGCCCAGAGGGGCGCCGCCCAGGGCGGACCGAATCCAGCGTGCCGCAGGAAGCGGGCCTGCGCGGCGATGCTCAATGCCACGGCCGCGACGAACGGGGTGAGGGCCAGCAGAATCAGCCGGGTGAGCGACATGTCGTCGGCCGCGCCCGTCAGCCCCATCCACAAGACCAGCGCCATGACGAGGAAACCGAGCACCAGGGCGACCCCGAAGAGGACGGCGAGGCCGATCACGTGGGTCAGGATCGCGACGCCCCACACCGATCCCCCCTGGTCCGCGGGATCACCTGCGGGGCGGCCGCGCACCGGGGCCCGCCTCTCGTCCTGGATCGGGTCGGCGAGCAGCGACCGCCGGAACTCCTCCCAGTCCGTGCTGTCCATGCGTGCGCCCCCGATCGCAGATGAGGCGTCAGCGTAGATCGTCCGGGACCGCGACGCGGGCAGAACGAAGGACGCCCGGCCAGTGGGCAATGGGCCCCTTGACGGAGCCGGACCGACATGTCTTAATGACAATTCGTTATCTTTTAGAACAGGGAGCCCGCAGATGACCCATGCCGCGACGATCGACAGGTCCTCCCCGGAGCCGGTCCCGGCACCGTGGCGGCCCCGGATCACCCACCCCGGGCCCGAGATCGACCCGCCGGCGGCGCACGCGGCAGCCGCCGACCTGCTGACAGCGCTGGGCATGGACCTCACCGACCCGGACCTGGCCGAGACCCCGCGGCGGATGGCCCAGGCGCTGCTGGAGATGACGGCGCCACCGGAGTTCGAGCTGACCACGTTCGCCAACGAGCAGGGCTACGACGAGCTGGTGCTGGTGCAGGACATCCCGCTGCGGTCGCTGTGCGAGCACCACATGCTGCCGTTCGTCGGGGTGGCCCACGTCGGCTACCTCCCCCACGCGCGCATCCTCGGCCTCTCGAAGTTCGCCCGGATGGTCGACTTCCACGCGCGCCGCCCGCAGACCCAGGAACGGCTCACCCGGCAGATCGCGGAGCACCTCGACTCCGAGCTGCGGCCGCTCGGCGTCGGCGTCGTGATCGAGGCGGAGCACACCTGCATGAGCCTCCGCGGCGCCCGGGCGACCGGCACCCGGACCATCACCTCGACGTTGCTGGGTCGGTTGCGCGAGGATCCTGCAGACCGGGCCGAGTTCCTGGCCCTGACGAGGAGGACCCGATGACCGACCCGACCAACATCGTCATCGTGGGCGGCGGCCTGGCCGGCGCCAAGGCCGTCGAGGGGCTCCGGGACCGGGGCTACGACGGCGACATCACGCTGCTCGGCGCCGAGCCGCACCTGCCGTACGAACGCCCGCCGCTCTCCAAGGGCCTGCTGCTCGGCTCCGACGAGCCGGACTCCGTCTTCGTGCACGACCAGGCCTGGTACGACGAGCAGCGCGTCGACGTGCGCACCGGCGTGGAGGTCACCGGGCTCGACCTCGACCGCCGCCGGGTCTCGGCCGGCGGCGCCGAGGTCACCTTCGACCGGCTGCTGCTGACGACCGGCTCCGCGCCCCGCCGGCTCCCGATCGCCGACGCGAGCGGCGTACCGGTGGCCTACCTGCGCACCCTCGACGACTCGCTCGCGCTCAAGGCGCAGCTGGGCAGACGCCTCATCCTCATCGGCGGTGGCTGGATCGGGCTCGAGGTCGCCGCGGCGGCCCGGGCCGCCGGGGGCGAGGTCACCGTGATCGAGTCGCTCGAGCTCCCCCTCCTCGGCGCGCTCGGCTCCCGGGTCGCGACCACCTTCGCCGGGCTGCACCGCGAGCACGGCGTCGACCTGCGGCTGGGCGCCACCGTGGAGGCGATCGAGCCGGAGGGCGACGGCGCCGCTGTCCGCCTCGCCGACGGCGGCACCGTCACCGGCGACCTCGTCGTGGTCGGGATCGGGGCCGCCGCCCGTGACGGCCTCGCCAGCGCCGCCGGCCTGCCGTGCGACCGGGGCGTCCTCGTCGACGGCCGCCTGGAGGCGGTCCCCGGCGTGTTCGCCGCCGGCGACGTCGCCCAGCACGACCACCCGGTGCTCGGTCGCCGGATCCGGGTCGAGCACTGGGACACCGCCATCGAGCAGGGCACCCACGTCGCCGGCGCGCTGCTGGGCGAGGAGGCGCCGTACACCCGGCTGCCCTACTTCTTCACCGACCAGTACGACCTCGGCATGGAGTACGTCGGCAACGTCGGCCCCGAGGGCTTCGACGACGTCGTGGTGCGCGGCGACGAGGAGGGCCGGGTGTTCACGGCGTTCTGGCTGGCCGGCGGGAAGGTGCTCGCCGGGATGCACGTCAACGACTGGGACGCGATCGACCCCATCCGGGCGATCGTCGGTCGACAGGTCGACGCCGCGAGGCTGCGCGACGAGAACGTCGCCCTGGCCGAGGTGGTGCGTTGAGGCCCGATGCGCGACAGGCACCGCGAGGATGACCGACCACGCGGTCGTGGTCGCCGGCGGTGGGCCGACCGGGTTGATGCTGGCCGGCGAGCTGGCGCTGGCGGGGGTCGACGTCGCGATCGTCGAACGACGCGCCAGCCAGGATCTCGACGGGTCGCGCGCCGGAGGTCTGCACTCCCGGACGATCGAGGTGCTCGACCAGCGCGGCGTCGCGGAGCGCTTCATCTCGGAGGGGAAGCAGCACCCGTTCGTGGGTTACGCCGGGACCTTCCTGGACATCAGCGACTTCCCCACACGGCACAACTACATCCTCGGGCTCTGGCAGAGCCACATCGAGCGGATCCTGGCCGGGTGGGTCGAGGAGCTGGGGGTCCCGGTCCTTCGCGAACGTGAGGTGACGGGCTTCGCGCAGGACGACACCGGCGTCGACGTCGAGGTCTCCGGCGGACAGACCGTACGCGCTGAGTACCTCGTCGGGTGCGACGGAGGACGCAGTGTGGTGCGCAAGGCCGCCGGTATCGAGTTCCCCGGGTGGGATCCGACGACCAGCTTCCTGATCGCCGAGGCAGAGATGGACGAGGAGCCGGAGGTCGGCATGCGCCCCGAGGGCGGCGGCATCGGTCCGGTCGACCCGACGACACCCGGAGGGCCGTACCGGGTGGTGCTGCTCGAGAAGCACGTCGAGCACACCAGGGAACCCACCCTGGAGGACCTCCGACAGACCCTCGTCTCCGCCGTCGGGACGGACTACGGGGTGCACAGCCCCACCTGGATCTCCCGGTTCACCGACACCTGCCGGCAGGCGGCGTCCTACCGCGAGGGGCGGGTGCTGCTCGCCGGCGACGCCGCCCACGTGCACGGCCCGCAAGGTGGACAGGGCCGCAACACCGGTGTGCAGGATGCCGTGAACCTGGGCTGGAAGCTGGCCCGGGTTGTCACAGGGACCTCCCCCGCGTGCGTGCTGGACTCCTACCACGCCGAACGGCACCCGGTCGGCGCCCGGGTGCTGCGCAACACCATGGCGCAGGTGGCGCTCAGCCGCACCGACGAGCGCAGCCGGGCCCTCCGCGACACCGTGCTCGAACAGCTGGCCATGGAGGAGCCACGCAGGCGAACGGCGGGGATGATCTCCGGTCTCGACATCCACTACGACCTCGGCGAGGGACACCCGCTGCTCGGGCGGCGCATGCCCGACCTCGACCTGCTGACCGCGGCCGGTCCCACGCGCGTGTTCACCGTGCTGCACGACGCCTGGCCCGTGCTCCTCAACCTCGGTGAGCCCCGCGGACTCGACATCTCGCCGTGGGCCGACCGGGTCCGGTCGGTCGACGCCCGCTACGAGGGCGCGTGGAGGCTCCCGGTCCTCGGCGAGGTGCCTGCGCCCCCTGCCGTGCTGATCCGACCCGACGGCCACGTCGCCTGGGTCGGGGAGGCCTCCGACCCGGAGCTGCCGCGGGCACTGACGACCTGGTTCGGGCCAGCCGCGCCGGCTCGCTGGACGAGACGCCCGACCCGGCGGCTCAGGCCGTGGGACGTCGGATCGCGGGCTGCTCGATCGCGGCCTCGATGAAGTCGGCCGACAGCACGTGGCCGATCGCGAGCGCGGCGGCGCCGAGCACACCCGCCCGCTCGCCGGCCAGCGAGGTGACGATGCGCAGGTGCTCGGTCGCGAGCGGCAACGAGCGCTGGTAGACGGTCTCGCGGATCCCGGCGAGCAGGCTCTCCCCGGCGACGGCGAGCGAGCCGCCGATCACGATCACGGACGGGTTCATCATGTTGACCAGCACGGCCAGCACCTCGCCGAGGTCGCGGCCGGCCTGCCGGACCATCTGGACGGCGAGCGGGTCGCCGCCGCGCACCAGTCCGACCACGCCGTGGTCCCCCTCGACCGCGACCCCGGCGGCCCGCAGCCCGGCGGCCAGGGCGGGGACCGCGGCCACCGCCTCCAGGCAACCTTGGTTGCCACAACGGCAGGTGACGTCCCCCGCCCGGGGCACGAACACGTGGCCGAGGTCGCCGGCGGTGCCCTGCGCGCCGCGCTGGAGGATGCCGCCCGAGATGACCCCGGATCCGATGCCGGTCGCGACCTTGACGAAGATGAGGTGGTCGACCTCGGGCCAGGAGAGCTCACGCTCGCCGAGCGCCATGATGTTCACGTCGTTGTCGACGAGCACGGGGGCGTCGAAGCTGTCGCGGAACCAGCCGGGCACGTCGAAGCGATCCCAGCCGGGCATGATCGGCGGGTTGATCGGGCGTCCGCTGCTGTGCTCGACGGGTCCGGGCAGCCCGATGCCGATCGCGAGCAGGTCGCCGGGGGCGCGGCCGAGCTGCTCGAGCAGCTCGTGTGCCGCGGTGGAGACCCAGCTCAGCACCGCCTCGGGCCCCTCGGCCACGCGGATGCGCTCGCTGCTCTCGGCCTGGATGCGGCCGGTGAGGTCGCTGACCGCGATCCGCACGTGCGAGGCGCCGACGTCGACTCCGAGCACCACCCTCCCGCTCGCCGCGATCGCGAACTGCGACGAGGGCCGGCCGCCGGTGGAGACCGCGTCGCCGACGGGACCCACGAGGCCC
>JBEVFC010000221.1:0-9479 GCA_040512455.1 Nocardioides sp. | reverse complement strand
AGGCCCACCACGCCGGCGACCCCTGGTGCCGCGGCGGCCGCACCGACCTGAGCGACGGGATGCTGCTCTGCTCCTGGCACCACCACCGCATCCACGACGACCGCTACCTCGTCCAGAACACCCCCGACGGAGGCATCAGGTTCCACCGACGGACGTGAGGAGGCCCTCGCCCGGTTCAGCGCAGCGCGTCGTTGAGCCCGTGCCGGACCTTGTTGTAGGCCTCGAGCTCCTCGTCGATCGGCTTGGTGACCATGTCGGTGACCACGCTGCGGATGCCGCTCCGGAGCCGCTTGTCGACCGCGTGGGCCCGCGCTCTGGCGGTGAAGAAGACCAGTACCCGGCAGAACAGGGCGAGCAGGATTCCCAACCCCGCTCCCCCGACCAGCAGCAGCGTCGGCACCGGGATCCCGACCACCGAGGGCAGTGACGGCTGGGGCATCTGGAGGTAGCCCACCACCGCCAGCGAGCCCAACCAGACCGCGCCCGCGACGGCAGCCAGGATCAGCAGCCACTGCAGCACCCGGACCAGACCGGCCCACCACGGGAGCCTGGTGGCGCCGAGGTCGGTCTGCGCCAGGGTCAGGTCGAGGCGGTCGGAGATGTCGTCGAGGTGCGCGACCGAGGCACGGCGCACGGCGTCCTGCCACGGTCGGGTGAGCAGCGTGCCCACGTCGTCGGCGACGCCGCGCACCGCCGCATCGACCCGGGCCCGCTGGACCTGGGTCGGCGGCGGCACCGAGGTCCGCGACGCCTTGGTCAGTGCGCGGCCGTCCTTGCCGAGGTCGAGGTGGAGCCGCTTGAGCGGGTCGGGCCTGAGCCGTGACAGCCACGCCGTGACCGGCCAGCCGGTTGCGCGCCTGGCCCGGAGCCGCGTAGAGGCCGCCACCGCGTCGACCACCAGCGGCACCCCGGCGGCGTCGGCGAACGCCTCCTCCAGCTCGGCGGCGCGGTCCTTGCTGGCGTTGGCGGGCTTGCCGGAACCGGACACCGCGGCCATCGCGGCGGCGGCGTCCTTGACGTCGGCCTCGAGCTTGATGCGGGTGGCCTTCTTGGAGCTGGCCCGCTTCGCCATCTCGTCCTTGAGCGCCTCCATGCCGATGCCGTGCCGGGCGCTGATCGCCAGGACCGGGACCTTGCCGAGACCGTCCAGGTCGAGGAGGCGGCGTACGTCGGCGACCATCGCGTCGCGCCGGTCCTCCGGCACCGCGTCGATGTGGTTGAGCACGACCAGCATCACCTCGGCGTGTCCGGCCAGTGGCTTGAGGTAGCGGTCGTGGACCGCGGCGTCGGCGTACTTCTGCGGGTCGAGCACCCACACCAGCAGGTCGGCCAGCTGGACCAGTCGGTCCACCTCGAGGTGGTGGGAGACCTCGGTGGAGTCGTGGTCGGGCAGGTCGAGGAGCACGGTGCCGTCGAGGCGCTTGTCCTCGCGACCGGTGCTGAGCATCGAGTCGCGGGTGACCTGGTGGCGGGCCGGGATGCCGAGCCACTCCAGCAGCTCGGTCGCCCCGTTCGTCCCCCAGACGCAGGCAGTCGCCCAGGAGGTGGTCGGCCGGCGGACGCCGACGGCGGAGAGCTCCAGCCCGGTGAGCGCGTTGAAGGTCGAGGACTTGCCCGAGCCGGTGGCCCCGGCAATGGCGATGACGGTGTGGTCGGCGGCCAGCCTCAGGCGGCTGGACGCGCGGTCGACGACCGCCTGGCCGTTGTCGACGAGTGCGTCGTCGAGCCGACCACGGGCATGGGTGACTGCGGTGTCGAGGCCGGTGACACGAGCACCGACGTCAGAGGTCCTGGAGACCATCTTCTTGGCACCGTCCAGCAAGGACGTCATCGTCTCCCTCAGAGCTACGTGCGGGGTGGGGGGCCAACTCTATTCGGCGTGCTCGCCGCTCGTGACCCGGCTCTGGCTGGCGAACCTTTCGTCGTCCACACGGCGGGCCGCATCGCGCACCCGGTCGGGGTCCTCGGCGGCTATCCCGAGCCCGTCGACGAGCCTGCGGTAGCGCCCGAGCTCCACGTCCATCAGTGCCTGGACGCGTCGGTCGAGGTCAGCGCGGGCCCGCTCGGCGAGGGTGCGCACGGCCTGGTCGCCGAACACCGCCTCCAGGAGCTTCTGGCCCAGCACCGCGGAGCCGCCGGCGATGCCGGCCTCGGCTCCGGTGATGCCGGCGGTGTGCGCGAAGACCACCACCATGAGCGCGACCGACAGTCCGTTGACGCCGAAGGCCAGGAACCGAGCGGTGGTGCGCTTGTCGCTGCCCTCGGCGCGGACCAGCTCGAGCACGCCCTGCTGCCACTCGCGCACCGCGCGCTCGGCCTCGCGGCGGAACTCGCGCGAGGCCCGGCCGAGGTCCTGGGGTGCGCGCTCGAGCAGGGCACGGCCGTGCGCGACCGAGCGCCACGACGCCTCGGCCCGCTCGGCGGCGGCCTCGGCGTGCTCGAGCAGCAGCGTCTCGAGGCCGCTCTCGACGGCGACGGTGACCCGCTCGACCTGCGCCGGCTTGCCCTTGACCGCGTTGACCAGTCGGTCGCGGACGCGGCCGACCTTGGACTCCAGGGAGCGGAGCAGCTCGCCGGTGCCGACGAACTCCTGCCATCGGGCCAGCACCTCGCCCCGGAGCAGCGAACCGTCGGCGCTGGCCTCGTGGATCGCGTCGACCGCGTCGGCGTACGCCTTCTCCGCGTCCGCACGCAGGGCGCTGGTCGCGGCAACCTGCTCGTCGAGGCCGTCGGCGACGCGGTGGGAGCGCCGCGCGACGCTGCGGATCGCGCCCTCGAGCGTCTGCTTGACCACCGCCTCGCGCGCGTCCGTGCTGGCAGCGAGCGACTGGAGCCAGCCGCGGATGTCGGAGACGGCCGCGCCGGGCAGCAGCCCGTCCGCGTCCACGGTGCCCTCGGTGACGACGAACAGCGGGGAGTCCTTGAGGCCGCGGCTGGCCAGCATCCGGGCCAGGTGGGTGGCCACCGTGTCGATGGCCTCCGGAGGGGTCCGGTCGAGCACGATCGCCACGGCGGTGCTGCGGTCGGCGGCCTGCTTGAGGAAGTCCCACGGGACCTGGTCGGCGTAGCGCGCGGCGGACGTGACGAAGAGCCACAGGTCGGCGGCGGCCAGCAGCTGGGCGGCCAGGGTCCGGTTGCGCTCCTCGACCGAGTCGATGTCGGGGGCGTCGAGGATCGCCAGCCCGGCCGGCACGGTCGCGGCGGGGACCAGCTGGAGCGCGGCCGGGTCGCCGGTGGGGCGGTCGGTGCGCTCGAGGTCGGGAAGGATGCGGTCCTGGCCGAACCAGTGGGCGTCGTCGGGGTGGTGGACCAGCACCGGCGAACGGGTGGTCGGCCGGAGTACGCCGGGTTCGGTGACCCGGGTGCCGACCAGGGAGTTCACCAGCGTCGACTTGCCGGCACCGGTCGAGCCGCCGACGACCGTCAGCAGCGGCGCGTCGATGGTCATCAGGCGCGGGATGACGTAGTCCTCGAGCTGGTCGACGACCTCGATCCGACCGGTGCGCTGCTCCGCGGCACCGGGCACGTCGAGCGGCAGCTCCACCTCCTGGAGGACGTTGTGGAGCTGCACCAGGGCGGTGAGCATCTCTTCGGTCTGCATCTTCATCAGTAGTGCACCCCTCCGGGGACCCCGGGGAAAGCGATCAGAGGCCGGACCGCTTGCATGCGGTCGACGAAGCCCTGGCCACGCGCGGAGAAGTTCGGCGGCGGTGTGCCGCGCAGGAAACGATGATGCAGATAGGCCAGCTCGACGGCGGCCTGCTGGTAGGTCCGCATCGCCTCGAGCCCCTGCTGCCCGCCGTGGAGCCGGGCGAACTGCCGGGCCCGGCGACGGGCGCGGAGGTCGACGATGTGCGGGATGTCGCCGAACGGCATCAGCCCGCGGGAGGCGGCGTCGTGCAGCGCGCCCTCGAGGATCCGGGCCTCGCGCGTGCGCGCCCACACGGCCAGTGCGACCAGCGAGACGAACACCGGCACCATCACCAGCAGGTAGACGCCGAAGAACCCTGCTCCGCCGGCCACCAGGGTGGAGGCGTTCCAGAGAGCGTGCGCGGCCACCGCGCACGTGTACCCGAGCAGCGGGGCGAGGACCCGGACCAGACCGGACCGGCTGGTGATCGCGATGCCGACCCCGATCCCGGTGAAGGCCGTGAACAGCGGGTGCGCGAACGGGCTGGCCACACAGCGCAGCAGGAACGTGAACCCGAGCTCCTCGACGCCGCCCGGGCCCATGCTGCTCGTCCCGTTGTACGCCGCGGCGAGGTAGAGGACGTTCTCGGTGAACGCGAAGCCGATGCCCACCATCCCCGCGTAGACGATGCCGTCCAGGACGCCGTCGAGCTCGTTGCGGCGCCACAGCAGGAGCAGCAGCAGGAACAGGCCCTTGGTGGCTTCCTCGGTGACCGGCGAGACGATCGCCAGCGACTGCGCGTTGCTGAACCCGGCCACCAGCCCGCCGACGCCCTGGAGCACCAGCGCGAGCAGCGTCGCGACGAATGCTCCCCAGGCGAGTCCGGTCACCAGCAGCGATCGGGGCTCGGGCTCGTAGCGGTCCAGCCACAGGTAGCAGCCGATCAGCGGCCCGACCGGGACCAGCGCGAAGATCGCGGCGACGACGACGGTCGCGCCTCCTCCGGACAGGGCGATGACGAGGGCCACGGGCACGGCAGCAACGGCCGCGATCGCGGAGACCACGGCCGTGAAGACGACGTTCTCGTTACGGCCGCCAGGCATGGGCCGAAGCGTAACGTGACGTCCCGCGCGGCCCACGTATGGTGGACCCGTGACAGAGAACACCCGCCCCGCCGTCGAGTCCCACGACCCCAAGGTCCCGGCCGCCTGGTCCGCGTTCATGCGGTCCGGCTGGGGCGACCGTGAGCTCGACCTCCCCGCGCACCCCATCGCGCCGTACGCCGCCGCCCGCCGTGCCCGGCTGGTCGACACCTTCCCGGGCGAGCGCCTGGTGATCCCCGCCGGTGGCTACAAGGTCCGCAGCTACGACACCGACTACCGCTTCCGCGTCGACACCGCGCACGCCTACCTGTGCGGCAACCAGACCTCCGACGCGGTGCTGGTCATCGACGGCGGCGAGGCGACGTTGTTCGCCCGTCCGCGCTCGAGCCGGGAGACCGACGAGTTCTTCCGCGACCGCCAGTACGGCGAGCTGTGGGCGGGCCGCCGGCCGTCGCTGCACGAGATCTCCGACTCGCTCGGCCTGACCTGCAAGCACCTCGACGACCTGCCGGCCGCGCTGGCCGGCAGCGGCAAGACCCGGGTGCTGCGCGGCGTCGACCCCCGCGTCGACCGCCTGGTCACCGGTGACGAGCGCGGCGACCAGGAGTTCGCCCGCGTCCTCTCCGAGATGCGGCTGGTCAAGGACGAGTGGGAGCTCGGCGAGCTCGCAGCCGCCTGCGACGCGACTGTCCTCGGCTTCGAGGACTCGGTGCGTGACTGGGCCAACGTGCTGAAGTACGGCGAGCGCTGGATCGAGGGCACCTTCTTCCGCCGCGCCCGCGCGATGGGCAACGACATCGGCTACGACTCGATCGTCGGCTCGGGCTCGCACGCAACGACCCTGCACTGGATCGAGAACTCGGGGCCGGTCACTCCTGGTGAGCTGCTGCTGCTCGACATGGGCGTCGAGGGCCACAACCTCTACACCGCCGACGTCACCCGGACGCTGCCGGTCGACGGCACCTTCACGCCGCTGCAGCGTGACCTCTACTCGCTCGTGTACGCCGCGCAGTCGGCCGGCATCGAGGCGATCCGTCCCGGCGTACCGTTCAAGGCGGGGCACGACGCGGCGATGACCGTCCTCGCGCACGGCCTCGGCGACCTCGGGCTGCTGCCGGTCTCCGTGGAGGAGGCGCTGTCCCCGGACAGCAAGGTCTACTCGCGGTGGACGCTGCACGGCACCAGCCACATGCTCGGCATGGACGTCCACGACTGCGGCCAGGCCGCCCCCGAGGCGTATGCCGAGGGCACCCTCGCGGCGGGCATGGTGCTCACCGTCGAGCCGGGCCTCTACTTCCAGGAGGACGACCTGCTCGTTCCCGAGGAGCTGCGCGGCATCGGCATCCGCATCGAGGACGACATCGTGGTGACCGACGACGGCTCGACGAACCTCTCTGCCTCGCTCCCCCGCGAGCCCGGCGAGGTCGAGGCATGGATGGCGCGGCTCCGGGGCTGAGCCGCCTCAGGCCGGCGGCGTCTTGGTCGCCGGCCCGCCCGCCGGGTCGGTCACCGCGCGGTCGAACCGCTCTGCCGGTACCCGGCGTCGGTTCACGAGTGCCACCACGGCGCTGAGCAGCACTGCCGCTGTAGGGATAAGGATCCACCACATGGATGCCTCCATCCCTTGTTGTCCTTCGACAGTAGGGGTCGGTCCGTCCGGGCACCATGACCCATGTGCGTTAACCCCTTCGGGTGAAGCGGGCGTGTTCTCGACCACGTCAGGCATGCGGCAAGGACCCCGCGGGTACCAGCAGGCATGCGCCTTCCCTCGCCTCGCGGGCCCCTGACGGCCGGGCTCTTCCCTGCTCTGCGTGGCATCTCGCCGTTGCCCGTCGACGAGCTCGTCGCCCTGGTCGGCAACGCCGACTGCGGCACCGCCGAGCTCGAGGACGACGACGTCCACTCCGCCCTCTGGGTCGCCTACCAGCTGCACTACACCGGCTTCGACGAGGTCGACCACCGCTGGGAGTGGGACCCGGACCTGCTGCGCGTACGCCGCGCCCTGGAGGACCGGTTCCTGGCCGAGCTCCGGGTCCGGACCGCCGACCTCGTGCAGGACGCTCTGCAGGCGGAGGGGTCGGTGGCGGACCGCCTCTTCGCCATGACCGAGACCTTCGAGGCGCCCGCCCTGGCGGCGTACCTGCGTCGGGACGCGACGCGGGACGAGATGTTCGAGCTCCTCGTCCAGCGCAGCATCCACAACCTCCAGGAGTCGGACCCGCAGGCGTTCCTCCTGCCGCGGGTGGGAGGGGCGCCGAAGGTCGCCCTCGCCGAGCTGCTCTTCGACGAGTTCGGGGCGGGTCGGCCGGAGCGCCTGCACAGCGGCCTGTTCGCCCGCGGCCTGGCGGAGTGCGGCCTCGATGACGAGCCCGGAGCCTACGCGTCCGTCGTGCCCGGCGTGACCCTGGCGTTCATGAACGGGATGAATCTCTTCGCCCTGCACCGTGGCCACACCGCGGCGGCACTGGGTCACTTCGGCGCCTACGAGGCGACCAGCTCGGTGCCCTCCCGGCTGGTCGTCGCGGCCGTGGAGAGGCTCCAGTTCCCGGCGTCCGTGCGGGCGTACTTCGACGAGCACGTCGAGGCCGACGCGGTGCACGAGCAGCTCGCGTTCCGCGACATCTGCGGTGGCTTCGCGGAGGCCGACCCGGCGGCCGTCCACGACCTCTTCTTCGGTGCCGCCGTCTGTCTGGTGACGGACGCGGACGTCAGCCGGCACCTGCTGCTGTCGTGGGGCGAGGGTCGCAGCTCGCTCGCGACGTCCGCCGACGCGCTGGTCCCCTCCGACCAGGTGGCGTGATGACCGTCGAGGTCCACGGTGTCGACGTGCAGCGCACGGAGTGCCCGCGCGGCCCGCTGCTGCTGCGCGGCGCAACGGAGGTCGTGGACGACGAGGGGGTCGCCCACGAGGTGACCCGCCCGGTGGTCGCGGTGTGCGCGTGCGACCGCACCCAGCGGGCACCCTGGTGCGACGGCACCCACAAGGCCCTCGAGCGGGCCCGCCGCCACCGCGAGGAGAACGCCCGCGAGGACGCCTGACTTCGGGTTGCGAAACCGCAAGTCAGAGCAAAGTGAGTCGAAACTCCAGAAGATTCTGCTCTAGAGTGATCCTCATGCCGCAGATGAGGATTCGCGACGCCGCGACGTATCTCGGCGTGAGCGACGACACCGTACGCCGCTGGATCGACCGTGGACTGCTGGAGGCCGGGACCGACGAGTCGGGGCGCAAGGTGGTCGAGGGGTACGACGTCGCCCGCGTCGCGAGGGAGCACGCCTCTCCCCCGGGGCCGCCTGGCGGTGTGACCAGCTCGGCCCGCAACCGGTTCGTCGGGCTGGTCACCGACATCCAGGTCGACCACGTGATGGCCCAGGTCGAGCTCCAGTGCGGGCCGTTCCGGGTCGTGTCCCTCATGAGCAGTGAGGCCGTGCGAGACCTGGGCCTCGAGCTGGGATCCGTCGCGGTCGCGGTCATCAAGTCCACGACGGTGATCGTCGAAACTGCCGAAGGAGAGTCATGAGGAGCTGGATGGGAACGGCCGCAGCACTCGTGCTGCTGGCCGGGGTCAGTGGCTGCGGCGGGGACGACTCCTCGGGGGGAGACGACGGCAACGGTGACACCACGCTCACTGTCTACGCGGCCGCCTCACTCACGTCGACGTTCGAGCAGATCGGCGAGGAGTTCGAGAAGGCCCACGACGGGGTGAAGGTCGAGTTCAACTTCGCCGGGTCCTCCGACCTGGTCGCCCAGATCCAGCAGGGCGCCCCCGCGGACGTCTTCGCCTCGGCGGACACCGCCAACATGGACAAGCTGACCACGCCGGACGACCTCATCGGCTCGGGGCCGGAGAACTTCGCCTCCAACACCATGGAGATCGCCGTTCCCCCGGACAACCCGGCCGGCATCGCCTCGCTCCAGGACCTCACCAAGGACGGCGTCAACCTCGTCATCTGTGCTCCCGAGGTGCCCTGCGGCTCGGCCACCCAGAAGGTGGCCGACGCGGCCGGACTGACGCTCGAGCCCGTCAGCGAGGAGCAGTCCGTCACCGATGTGCTGAACAAGGTCACCACCGGCGAGGCGGACGCCGGGCTGGTCTACGTGACCGATGTCAAGGCGGCCGGCGACAAGGTGGAGGGCATCACCTTCCCCGAGGCCGCCGACGTGGTGAACATCTACCCGATCGCCACCATCGCCGACAGCAGGAATGCCGAGCTGGCCCAGGACTTCATGGACCTGGTGCTCGACGACACCGGCCAGTCCATCCTCGAGGAAGCGGGCTTCGCCAAGCCCTGACATGGCCTCCTCCTCACGCCCCGTCGACCTCCCCGGCTGGATCTACGTCCCGGCTGCCGTGGGAGCACTCTTCGTGGTGCTCCCGCTGGCAGCCGTCGTCAGCCGCGTCAACTGGGGCGACTTCTACAGCCTGGTCACCTCCGAGTCCTCGATGGCGGCGCTGCGCCTGAGCCTGCGCACCTCGGCGGCGAGCACCCTGATCTGCCTGCTCGTGGGCGTCCCGATGGCGATGGTCCTGGCCAGGACGTCCTTCCGCGGCCAGGACCTGCTCCGCTCGCTGGTCCTCCTGCCCCTGGTGCTGCCGCCGGTCGTGGGCGGCATCGCCCTCCTCTACGCCCTCGGGCGGCGGGGCCTCGTCGGCCGCTACCTCGACGACTGGCTGGGCATCCGCCTCCCGTTCACTACCGCCGGCGCCATCGTCGCCGAGACCTTCGTGGCGCTGCCGTTCTTCGTG
>JBEVFC010000213.1:0-20456 GCA_040512455.1 Nocardioides sp. | reverse complement strand
TCAGCGAGTCCCGCGGGCTGTCGGAGCCCTCGGTGATGTCGCCGCCCGAGCTGAGCCGGATCACCATCGCGACCAGGAACGTCAGGCCGACGCCGGCCATCAGCGCCCCGCCGCTGAGCCACCAGGTGGAGCGGAGGGTGGTGATGCGACGCCATTCGTACTTCAACGCCGCGGTCATCCCCGGCCTCCGCTCTGGTCGCCGGGCCACGGGCCCGAGGGGTTCTCGCTGTGCGGGCCACCCTGCTGCGGCCCACCCTGCTGCGGGCCACCCTGCTGGGGCCCGCCGTACGGCGCACCCGGCGGCGGGCCCTGCGGCCCACCCTGCTGCGGGCCGGACCACCCCGGCGGGGGCCGCTGGCCGGGTGGCGGACCTCCCCAACCCGGGCCGGGCTGCTGCCAGCCGCCGCCCGGCTGGTGGCCGTGTGCCTGGAACTCCTGGGCGCCGCCGGTGATCTCGAGGAACGCGTCCTCCAGGGAGGCCTCCTTGGTGGACAGCTCGTGCAGGCGGATCTGGTTCTCGAAGGCCAGGTCACCGACCTCGACCGCGGTCAGGCCGATCACGTTGAGCTCGCCCGGGCCGGCGGCCTGCACCGAGCCCTCCCCCGCGAGCCGCTGGCCGATGAGCGCGGCCAGGTCGCGGGCCTGCGGGCTGCGCACGAGCACGTGGTTGAGCGAGCTCTGCCGGGTGAAGTCGCCGACCGGGCCGTTGGCGATCATCCGGCCACGGCCGATGACGACCAGCTCATCGGCCATCAGCGCCATCTCGCTGAGCAGGTGGCTGGACACGAACACCGACCGGCCCTCGGACGCCAGCGCCTTGAGCAGGTCGCGCATCCAGCGGATGCCCTGCGGGTCCAGGCCGTTGGCTGGCTCATCGAGGATCAGCGTGTGCGGGTCGCCCAGCAGCGCGGCGGCCAGGCCGAGGCGCTGGCCCATGCCGAGCGAGAACGTTCCCGGCTTCTTGCCGGCCACGTCGCCCAGCCCGACCATGCCGAGGACCTCGTCGACCCGACCGTCCGGGATGTCGTTGGCGGCGGCCAGCATCCGCAGGTGGTTGCGGGCGGTACGGGTCGGGTGGAACGGTTTGGCCTCCAGCAGGGCGCCGACGTGGCGCATCGGCTGGTCGATGCTGGTGAACGGCCGGCCGTCGAAGGTGCAGGTGCCGGCGCCACGGTCCAGCCCGAGCATCAGCCGCATCGTCGTCGACTTGCCGGAGCCGTTGGGCCCCAGGAAGCCGGTCACCGTCCCCGGGCGCACGTCGAACGACAGTCCCGACACCGCCGGCTTCCCGCCGTAGGACTTGCTCAGGCCACGTGCCTCGATCACCGCCACGGGCGGCCCCCTTCTCTTGGTCGACCCCGGACGGGATCAGGCTTGCTCACGGGCGACGCGCATCTCGCGGTCGCCGAACAGCACCCGGTCGCCGTCGAGCAGCGTGGCCGGGCGGCCGGCCGACAGTTCGCGCGAGACGCCGCGACGGACCAGGATCGACCCGTTCGTCGACCCCCGGTCCATCACCACGAGCGCTCCGTCGCCGGCCAGGTGGAACTGGGCGTGCGTCTTGGAGATCGACATGTTCTCCGACACCAGCGGCACCACGTGCCGGACCGGCTCGCCGGCACGGCCCTCGGGGAGCCGGCCGACCAGGCCCAGCCCCTCGACGACGAAGCTCTCGCCGGAGTCGAAGACGACCCGCCAGGTGGTACGGCGCATGGCCGCGGCCGACCCGTCGGCCGGCTGGTCGGAGCCGGGGCCGACATCGGAGGCGTGCTTGCGGCGACGCCCGACCGTCTCCCGCCCGCCCGCTGACGGGACGGGAGGTGCCAGGGTCGGGCCCACCTGCGGGGTCACACCGGGCCTCGGGAACTCGGCGGGCGGGGGCACCGGGGTCAGGGGACGGACCGGTGCGCTCGGCGGCGCCTGGCCGCCCTGCGGAGCCGACGGCGGAACCGGTTGCTGGGAGACAGGCTGCCGGTCCGGCTCGCGCCGCTCGCCCGGCACCACCGCCGGGATGGCGGGCGCGAGCGGTTCGCGCTGAGGAGAGGGCGACACCGGTGTGGCGCGCGGAGCGGGTGTCGGCAGCGCCGGTGCCGGAGGAGTGGGTGCCTGCCGCACCGGCATCAGCCGCATCGCGGTCAGGTTCACCACGTGGCGAGGACGCTCGTCGTCGACGGCCACGGACGACACGTCGACGGGTCGCACGTCGACCACGATCGAGCGGGCCTTGTAGTCGTGCCAGCCGCGGCGTTCCCGGGCCCGGTCCTCCACCGCGGTCCAGGCGAGGACGGCGGTGCCGAGGCCGAAGAGCGGCAGCGTGGCCACGCCGAGGATCAGGGTCCGCAGCAGCGCGCGGCCGACGCCGATCGGCGTACCGGTCTCGGGGTTGATCACCCGCAACCCGAACGCGGACTTGCCCGGCGAGGTGCCGCGCACGCCGAGCGGGATCGCGAAGACCAGTCCGATCAGCAGCAGTGCGCCGACGACGAGCAGCACGCCGGGCAGCACCTCGCCCTCCCGGAAGAACCACCACCACGCCCCGTAGCCGGCCAGCCCGAGCAGCGACCAGGCGATCGCCCGGTCGAGCACGAACGCGTAGAAGCGCCGCTCGAGCGACGCCACGGGGGCGGAGTGGGGTGCAGTGGTCATCGGATGGCAGGCACTCTCAGAGGTTCGTGACCCGGATCGTGACACCGTCGCCGAGGTCGATGATGGCGCCCGGGAGCAGCTGCACGGCCATGCCTGGCTGCAGGTCCTCCTCGTCGAGGCCGGGCTGGGTCAGCACGGTGCCGTTGGTGGAGCCCATGTCGGTGACGACCGCGCTGCCGTGGTCGGCACCGGACCCGGGACGCACCTCGACGTGGGTCGAGGAGATCTCCTGGTGCGGGCTCGGCACGGTGACCAGCCGGGGCTGGTCGGTGGACGTGAACCGACGCGCCTCCGGGGCGCGGCCGATCAGCACCGCCCGGTCGACGTCGACGGTCTCGCCGCTGGAGAACACCAGCCGGGCGACCGCGCGGGCCGTCACGCTCGGGGCCTGCGGCTGGCCGGGGATGCCGGGCTGCTGGCGGGCGAACTGGTGGGGGTCCCAGCCGCCGGCGACGGTGTTGCCGTCGTGGTCGTCGAACGGGGGTACGGCGGGCGGGCCCGCTGGCACCGGCGGAACCGGCGGGACGGGCGGGGCGGCGGCGAACGGGTTGCCGGGTGCCGGCGCCGGGTCGTAGACGTGGCCCTGTGCCTGGCTCCAGGGTGCCGACGGCGGCTCGGGGGCGGAGTCCGGCGCGGCGGGCTCGACCGCGGGCTGCTCGCCGGTCGGGTCCGGGTCGGAGAACGGCCAGTGCGACTCCTCCTCGTGCTCGTCGACGAAGGGCTCCTCGGCCGCAGGCTCCTCGACAACAGGCTCCTCGGCGGCCGGCTCCTCGGCGGCCTGGCCCTCGGCGTGCGCCGCGAACGACCCGGCGGGCTCGCCTTCGTAGTCGCCCGCGTCGTGCTGCATCGCGTCGAACTGCTGGGTGGGCTGGTCCACGGAGGCGGCGGACCCCTGCTCGGTCGGCTCCTGGTTGGCCGGCTCCTCGCTGTCCGGGCCCTCGGCGTACGCCGCGAACGGCTCGTCCGCGAGCACGTCACCGGGCGCCTCGCCGGGTGCGCCCGTGTCCTCGTTGGGGGCCGGCGCCTCGCGCGCGGACTCCTCGTCGGTGAGCTCGCCGAGCGGCACCACCACGGGAGCGGTGAACCCGCCGGCCGGCAGGGGCGCCGGCGCGAAGGCCACGTCGCCTGAAGCATCGGCGGTCTGGTCGGCGGGCCCCGCGGCGGGCTCCGCCACCGGCTCCCCGGCGGCGTCCGCGGCCGGCTCGGCGTACGGCGGCTCGTCGACGCGCGAGACCCGAACCAGGCCGGTCTCCATCACGTAGTCGGTGGAACCGCCCTGGTCCTCGAGGTGCACCTGGACCGCGGCGACGCCGTGCAGGATCTTCTCGACCCAGGTGGCCGCCTCGCCGCCGTCGACCTCGACGGTCTCGCCGTCCGCGAGCGTGAAGGTGGCGCGGGCCGCGCCGCGGAGCACCACGCGGGTCGGCTCGTCGCCGCTGCTGACCAGCACGAAGCCGGGCAGGGCCCGCAGCCCGCTGGTGATGAGCGCGTCGAGCAGCTCGTTGAAGTCGGAGCCGGAGTCGACGAGCTCCCAGAGCGCACCGACCCGGGCCTTCTCGCTGGGCGGCAGCAGCACGCTGGCGTGGTCGCCGAAGATGCCGAACCAGCCACCCGACCGGTACGAGCGAACGGTGCTCAGGTCCTCCGTCATGGCAGGGCTCCCAACTTGTCCTCGAGGCTCACCGGGAGGATGCGCGTGTCGTGCGCCGCCCCGGACTCCGCCAATCCCACCACATCGACCACGACAGCGGTGGCGTTGTCCTGTCCCCCGGCGTCCACCGCCGCGGCCACGATCCGCTCGGCGGCGTCGCGGGGGTCCGCGCTGGTGCCGAGGATCTCCTCGATCTCGGCGTCGTCGATCATCCCGCTGACCCCGTCGGAGCAGAGCACCACCCGCGCGGCGGAGGTGAGCGGCAGCAGGAAGAAGTCGGGCTCGCGGAGCACCGGGCCGCCGAGCGCGCGGGTGATCACGTGCCGCTCGGGGTGGACGGCCGCGGCCGCCGCGTCGATCTCACCCGCGTCGATCAGCTCCTGGACGACCGAGTGGTCGACGCTGACCTGGTCGAGGGAGTCCTCGTGGATCCGGTAGATGCGCGAGTCGCCGAGGTTGACCAGCAGCCACTTCGGGCCCTCCTCGTCCTCGCAGAGCAGGGCCGCGACGACTGTGGTGCCGGCGTACCAGTCGGGCTCCCCGGCACCGCGGTTCTCGTCGCCGTACTCCCGGATCCGGCGCTGGCTCGCGGCCAGACACTCGTTGACGACCTCGGTGCCGCGGGTGCTGTCGTAGCCGTGGTGGGCCAGCCGCGCGAACTCCTCGACCACGATCGAGCTGGCCACCTCGCCGCCCCGGTGGCCGCCCATCCCGTCGGCGACCACGAAGACCGGCGAGGAGGCGAAGTACGCGTCCTGGTTGATCTCACGGACGCGTCCGACGTCGGTGGCCGCTCCGCTGTGCAGGTGCACCATGGCTAGCCCTCTTCCTGTCCGGTCGCGCTCGGGGCCGTCCACGCTTCGGCGCATGGCGTGCAGGCTAGTAGCGTTGGCGGGATGGTCGCGGACTCCCCGACCGGAACCTTCCGGTCCTTGGCGGACCAGGTGCGCACCTGGCCCGAGTCCCGCCTTGCCCAGCTGCTGCGGCTGCGTCCCGATCTCGCCACTCCCGCTCCTCAGGATTCCGGTCAGCTCGCTGCCCGTGCGGCGACCCGCGCGTCGGTCCTGCGCGCGCTCGATCGCCTCACCCAGGCCGAGCTCTGCCTCCTTCATGCCCTTGTCGCCGCGGGCCAAACCCCCCGCTCGGAAGTCGACGGGCTGGTCGCCGCGTCGCCGGGCTGGGCCGCCGCGGCGACCACCCGACTGGAGGACCACGCCCTGGTCTGGGAGTCCTCGGCCGGGCTGCGACCGCTGACCGTGGTGGCCGAGCTGCTGGGCCGGGTGCCCGACCTGGGCGAGGGACCGGTCGACGTACCCCCGGAGCTGGTGACCAGCACCCACGACGCGGCCCTGGCCACCCGCGCGGCGGCCGGTGCGGCGTTCGACGCCGTACGCCGCGTCGAGCTGCTGCTGGACCACTGGGGCTCGGCGCCGGCATCGGTGCTGCGCACCGGGGGCCTGGGGGTCCGGGACCTGCGGGCGCTGGCGCTGCTGCTGCACGTCGACGAGCGGACCGCGGCCTTCGTGGTCGAGCTGGCCGCGACGGCCGGCCTGCTCGCGGTCGGCGCCCCCGGCGAGCTGCCGGAGAGCTGGCTGCCCACCGACGGGTACGACGCGTGGGCGCGGAAGCCGGCCGCCGAGCGCTGGACCGACCTCACCCGCGCCTGGCTGGCCAGCCCCCGCACCTCCGGCGCCGTCGGGTCGCGGGACGCGGCCGGCAAGCCGCTCAACGCCCTCTCCCCCGGACTCGTCGACCCGCACCTGGTCGACACCCGCTGGATCGCGCTCAGCCAGCTCGCCGCGCTTCCGGTCGGCGAGGGGCTCGCCTCCGGGACCGGCGTCCCGTCCCTGGTCGCCAGGGTCCGCTGGCTGCGGCCGCGGCGACCGGCGTCGCAGGGCCCGCTGGTCGCCTGGTCGACCGAGGAGGCGGCGATGCTCGGCCTCACCGGCCTCGGGGCCCTCACCCCGCACGCCCGGGCGCTGCTCGACGGCGACCCGGTGGCCGCGGCCGCCGCCCTGGAGCCGTTGCTGCCCGCGCCGCTCGACCACATCCTGGTCCAGGGCGACCTGACCGCGATCGCCCCCGGCCCGCTGGAGAGCCACCTCGCCACCCGGCTGCACCAGGTGGCCGACGTGGAGTCGCGTGGCGGAGCCACCGTCTACCGCTTCGCCTCCTCCTCGATCCGGCGCGCGCTCGACGCCGGCTGGACCGCCCAGGAGATCCACGCGTTCCTCGACGACGTGTCGCGCACGCCCGTACCGCAGCCGCTGACCTATCTGGTCGACGACACCGCGCGGACGTTCGGCACGCTGCGGGTCGGCTACGCGGAGGCCTTCCTGCGCACCGACGACGAGGCCGCCCTCGAGGCGCTGCTGCGCGACCGCCGCGCGACCTCGCTCGGGCTGCGCAAGCTGGCGCCCACCGTGATCGTCAGCACCACCCCGATCGACGTGCTGCTGCCCCGGCTGCGGGACCTCGGCCTGGCGCCGGTCCTCGAGGCCGAGGACGGCACCGTCCGGGTCGCCCGGCCCGACGTCCACCGGGCCCGCTCGCCGCGTCCCCGCTCCGGGGGTCGGGAGGCGGCCCGGGAGTCCGCGCAGCTGGCCGCCGCGGTGGCCGCGATCCGGGCCGGCGACCGGGCGACCGCCGCCCGCCCCACGTCCGAGAGCACGACCACCACCACGCCGGCCGCGGCATTGACCGCGCTCCGCGAGGCGGTCGAGACCCGGGCGTCGGTGTGGATCGGCTACGTAGACAACCACGGCACCAGCACCGAGCGGATCGTCGACCCGGTCCGCGTCGAGGGCGGCCAGCTCACGGCGTACGACCACCGCAGCGAGGACCTCCGCGGCTTCGCCGTGCACCGGATCACCGCGGTGCGGTCGGTCGACCCGGCCTCGCCGGGCGGTCCGTAGCCCCCGTCCGTAAACTGGGTCGAATGGACTTCATCCGGTACGCCGAGTCGGGGGCGGCGTTGGTCAACGCCGACGTCTTCGACGTGCCCGCCCTGACCCGCTACCTCGAGGACCGGGAGTGGCTGCAGGAACAGTGCACGGAGAAGGACCCCACCACGCTGCGCCGCTTCCAGAAGGAGCTGCGTCCGGTGTTCGAGGCCTCCGGTGCGGGCGACGTACCGTCCGTCATCCGCGGGCTCAACGCCCTGATGGAGCGGCACCCGGTGACCCCGATGATCTCCGACCACGACCTCACCGACCTGCACCTGCACGTCGCCAACCGCTCCGCCTCCGTCTCGGAGCTGCTGATCGGCGAGGCCCTGCTCGGGCTCGCGACCCTGGTCTGCGACCTCGGCCCGACCCGGCTCGGGGTCTGCGCGTCCGAGCGCTGCACCAACGTCTACGTCGACACCTCGCCGAACCGCTCCCGTCGCTACTGCTCCGAGCGCTGCTCCTCCCGGGCCAACGTGGCCGCGTTCCGCGCCCGGCAGAAGGCCGCGACGGGATGAACGACGGCCCCCTGATCGTCCAGTCCGACAAGACGCTGCTCCTCGAGATCGACCACCCGGCCGCGGCCGAGTGCCGGCGCGCCATCGCGCCGTTCGCCGAGCTGGAGCGCAGCCCCGAGCACATCCACACCTACCGGCTCACCCCGCTGGGGCTATGGAACGCCCGGGCCGCCGGCCACGACGCCGAGCAGGTCGTCGACACGCTGCTGTCCTACTCCCGCTACGCGGTCCCGCACGCACTGCTGGTCGACATCGCGGAGACGATGTCTCGCTTCGGGCGGCTCCGGCTGGAGAAGCACCCGGTGCACGGCCTGGTCCTGGTCAGCAACGACCGGCCGGTGCTCGAGGAGGTGCTGCGCGCCAAGAAGATCGCCGGGCTGCTCGGCGAGCGGCTCGACGACGACACCGTGGTCGTGCACGCCTCCGAGCGCGGCAACCTCAAGCAGGCGCTGCTCAAGCTGGGCTGGCCGGCCGAGGACTACGCCGGGTACGTCGACGGCGAGGCACACCCGATCGCGCTCGACCAGAGCGACTGGAAGCTGCGGCCCTACCAGATCGAGGCGGCGGAGGCGTTCTGGCACGGCGGCTCGGGCGTCGTCGTACTCCCCTGCGGCGCCGGCAAGACACTCGTCGGCGCCGCCGCGATGAGCCATGCCCAGGCGACCACGCTGATCCTGGTGACCAACACCGTCTCCGCGCGCCAGTGGAAGGACGAGCTGATCAAGCGGACCTCGCTGACCGCCGACGAGATCGGCGAGTACTCCGGCTCGGTCAAGGAGATCCGCCCGGTCACCATCGCGACGTACCAGGTGCTGACCACCCGCCGGAAGGGCGTCTACACGCACCTCGAGCTGCTCAACGCCCGCGACTGGGGCCTGGTCCTGTACGACGAGGTGCACCTGCTGCCGGCACCGATCTTCCGGATGACCGCGGACCTGCAGGCCCGGCGGCGCCTGGGCCTGACCGCGACGCTGGTGCGCGAGGACGGCCGCGAGGGCGACGTGTTCTCGCTGATCGGGCCGAAGCGGTACGACGCGCCCTGGAAGGACATCGAGTCCCAGGGCTACATCGCGCCCGCCGACTGCGTCGAGGTGCGCGTGACGCTGCCGTCCAACGAGCGGCTCGCCTACGCCACCGCAGAGCCGGAGGAGCGCTACCGGCTGGCCTCCTGCACCCACCACAAGATCGACGTGGTCAAGCGGCTGGTCGCCCAGCACGCCGGGCAGCCGACGCTGGTGATCGGCCAGTACATCGACCAGCTCGACGAGCTGGCCGCGGCGCTCGACGCGCCGGTGATCAAGGGCGAGACCACGGTGAAGGAGCGGCAGCGACTCTTCGCGGCGTTCCGCTCGGGCGAGGTAGGGCTGCTGGTGGTCTCCAAGGTCGCGAACTTCTCCATCGACCTGCCCTCGGCCGAGGTGGCCATCCAGGTGTCGGGCTCCTTCGGCTCCCGCCAGGAGGAGGCGCAGCGGCTGGGCCGGTTGCTGCGGCCCAAGAGCGAGGGCAAGAGCGCGCACTTCTACACGATCGTGTCCCGGGACACCGTGGACGCCGAGTTCGCCCAGAACCGGCAGCGGTTCCTGGCCGAGCAGGGCTACGCCTACCGGATCATCGACGCCGACGACCTCGAGGTCGCCTAGGCGCCGTCAGCGCCGGTGGCGCCGGTGGCGACGTACGCCGCCACGATGTCGCTCTTGGACAGGCTGGTGTGGGCGGTGTTCATGCCGGCCAGGAAGCCGAAGTCGAGCCGCTCGAAACGCTCGCGGACCCCGGCGGCCAGCGGCCGGATGAACCAGTGGCTGCCGCGGGTCACCGTGGCGACGTCCCGGGGACGGAAGTCGGCGCCGACCTGCGGCACGGTGAACGTGTAGTCGCGGCGCAGGCGCGCGCGCTCGGCCTCGTCTACCCGGGACAGGTGCGCGTGGAACATCTCGAAGTCCGGGTGGCTGCCCGGGGGCTCGACGATCACCCGCGGCGCGGGCTGGCGCTGCCACACCTGGAACACCGTGCGGACGCTGCGCGAGCGGCCGTCGCCGTCGTGGAACTCCTCGCAGTCGAAGGAACCGGCCAGATGGAAGAACGGGTCGACCCGGTTCTCGAAGGTCCACTTCCGGAAGCTGCGCGGCAGGATGAACGCCACCGCGTCGCTGAAGCCGCAGGCGTGGTCGAGGAACCGCATCGCCAGCGCCCCGCGCTGCCCGAACGGCGGGTTTCCGATGGTGAGCACCGGTCCGGTGCCGGCCGGTGGCCGCCAGGCGAGGAAGTCGGCACGGCGGATCGCCGGGTGCCGTGGCTCGATGTCCATCCCGAGCCGGCGGTCCGGCGGCAGGTGCCGCAGGAACGCACCGGCCCCCGCCCCGGGCTCGACCATCAGCGCGAACGCGTCCATGTCGAGCAGCGACGCGGCGAAGTCCACGCAGCGGCGGGACAGGTCGGGCGCGGTGAAGTAGGGCTCGGTGCCGACGGTGCGTTTCACCTCAGCCGCCGAGCAGCAGCCGCCACGAGCGGACCAGCGCGGCGTCGACGTACGCCTTGGCCGAGCCGCCGGGCCGCACCTGGTCGTCGACGTGGAACTGGTGGACCCCGGCCCGGACCAGCCACGGGACGTGCTCGGCCACCAGGCCGTTGCCGGGCATCAGCCGGTCCGCGACCTCCGGGTCGCTCGTGGCCAGCGCCAGCAGGTCGTCGTACCCGACGTCGAGGCCGCGGGGAGAGCCCGCCGAGCAGACCGCGTCCAGGCCGGGCAGCGTGCGCAGCCGTCGCCAGGCCTTGACCGGCTCCAGGCACGCATCGACGGTGGCCGGGAACGTCCACGGCACCCCGGTGAGCCGGTCGGCGAGCGCCGCACAGGTGTCGACGTCGACCTCGAGGTCCGGGTCGAGGAAACCGAAGGTGACCCCCTCGGCGCCGAGGGAGAGGTACTCCTCGGCCAGCCCGCCCAACCGGGTGAACTCGCCGCCCGTCGTGGTGTGGGAGTCGTTGAGCCGCAGCATCACCCGGACCGGGAGGTCGGTCTCCTTGAGCACCGAGGAGACGGCTTGGAGGTCCGGCGACATGCCGGCCTCGGTGGCCAGCCACAGGCGGTCGGCGCCGCCCTCCTGGGCACCCGGGACGTCACGGGCGTGCAACACCCCGACGTCGAGCAGCGCGGTCATGGGGCGAACTCTAGGCGGCGCGGGACCGCAAACCCCGGAACGCCGCGGCGGCCGGTCGGTGTCGGGTCAGTGCGCGGCGTGCCGGTCGGCGAACTGCACCCAGAGGGTGTACCTGTCGGCGCGGAAGATCGAGCGCGACACCTCGAGGGTCTTGTCCTCGACCTTGGCCCGTCGGGCCACCCGCAGCACCGCGCTGCCCTCGGCCACCTCGAGCATGGTGGCCTCCTCGGCCGAGGCCAGCCCGGCGGACACGGAGTCCTCGGCCCAGGTCGGCCGCAGCCCGCGCTCGCCGAGGGCGGCGTACAGGCTGGTCGGCATCCCGCTCTGCAGGAAGCCGGGAAGGAGGATCTCGGAGAGGTACGCGTCCTCGATGCACATCGGGATTCCGTCGGCCCGCCGCAGGCGCTTCCAGTGCAGGACCGGGTCGCCCTCGGTGAGCTCGAGCGCGCGGGCGATGCCGGGGCCGGCCTTCTCCCGACGGGCGACCAGCGTCTGTGACTCCGCGAGCAGGCCGCGGCGCGTCATCTCCTCGCTGAAGCCGTGCAACCGCCCGACCTCGGCCCGTGGAGGGGCGACGAAGGTGCCGCGGCCGGGCGCCCGGTGCAGCAGCCCCTCGGCCACCAGGGCGTCGATGGCCTGTCGTACGGTCATCCGGGCTACACCGAAGCGCTGGACCAGTTCCCGCTCGGAGGGGGCCGCGGTTCCGGGTGCCGCGCCAGCGAGGAGCTCGCGCAGATACTCCCGGATGGCGACGTGTTTGAGCGTCCGACGGGGCGGAAGCTCGACAGTTTTGCTCACGGTCCCCACTGTAGGTACGGGCGGGCCCCACGGCTGCACCTTGGCGCGAAGATGGCCTGAACGTGCCAGTGGCCCCAGTAGGACTTGACAGCCTTCAGCCAGTGCGTTTGCACTACTCCGTCGAGATCGCCGTGAGGACGTCCAGCCGGGCAGCCCGGCGGGCCGGGAGCACGGCCGCGAGCACGCCGACCACCGCCGCCGCGACCAGGAAGCCGATCAGCCACACCCACGGGATCGACAGCTCGGTGAGCCCCTGGTCCTTGAGGGCGATGACCAGGGTCGACCCGAAGACCACGCCCATCACCATCCCGAGCAGGGCGCCGAACACGGCGACCACCACCGACTCGAGCCGGATCATCGTCCGCAGCTGCCGCCGGCTCAGACCCACCGCCCGCAGCAGCCCGACCTCGCGGGTGCGCTCGATGACCGACAGGCTGAGCGTGTTGACCACCCCGAGGATCGCGATGATCACGGAGAGGCCGAGCAGGCCGTAGATCAGGTAGAGGAACTGGTTGACCTGCTGCTTCTGCTCCGCCGCGTAGCCCTCGGGATCCTTGACGGTGACCGTCGGCAGGTCCTCGATGATCTTCTCGATGTCCGCGCGTACGGCGTCGGTGCTGGCGCTGGGGTCCTTGGTCACGAAGACCATCGAGTCCAACGGCGTGAGGCCACCCTTGACCAGCGTGTCGAGGGTGACGAGGTAGTCACCGGGCACCGCCGGGTTGCTCGCGAAGATCGCCACCACCCGCAGGTCCTGCTTGCCGGCCTGGAAGTCCATGGTGACGGTGTCACCGATCTTCAGGTTCTTGCTCGAGGCCTCCTGCTGGGTCACCGCGACCGTGCCCGGGCCGAGGTCGGCCAGCGAGCCGGCCTCCATCGGGATCGCGAACGCGAACGTCAGCGCCTGCGGGTCCATCGCCGCGACGAACCCGAAGCCTCCGTCGATGTCGGGGAAGGCCTGCCGCAGCTCGGTCACCCCCGCCACCCCGTCCACCTTGCTGATCTGTGCGGCGACGTCGGGCGAGAACGCCTGGCCGACCACGTTGGAGACGATGAACTGCGAGGTCAGCGTCTTGCCGATCGCCGCGTCGGTGCTGGCGGAGGCCGAGGAGCCGAAGATCGACATCATCGCCATCAGGGCCAGGCCGATCATCAGCGCGCTGGCCGTGGCCGCCGTACGGCGCGGGTTGCGCAGGGCGTTCTGTGCGGCCATCGACCCGACCGAGCCGAACAGGCGGCGGTAGACCGCGCCGAAGAGGTGCAGCACCGGCGCGCCGATCACCGGGCTCATCAGGGCGACACCGATCAGCACCAGCAGGATGCCGCCGCCGATCGCCACCAGTGCCTGCGTGCCGTCGATGACCGTCAGCCCGAGCGTCATCAGCACCGCCCCGACGACCACCATCCCCACGCCGACGAACAGCCGCCGCCGCAGGGTCGCCTCGGGGAGTGCCACGTCGTCGCGGAGCGCGGCCATCGGCGCGATCCGGGAGGCCCGGATCGCGGGCAGGATCGAGGCGATCGCGGTCACGATCAGCCCGACGCCGTACGACCAGGCCACGGTGGACCAGGTGACCGGGAACTCGGCACGGCTGAGGTCGAGGCCGAACTGGCCGAACAGCCACCGCAGTCCGAGCGCGAGCAGGTAGCCGACCCCGAGCCCGACCGTGGAGCCGACGAACCCGACCGCGAGCGCCTCGGTGACCACCGAGCGGTTGATCTGGCGGCGGGACGCGCCCAGGGCACGGAGCAGCGCCAGCTCGCGGCTGCGCTGGGCAACCAGGATCGAGAACGTGTTGATGATCAGGAAGATGCCGACCACCAGGGAGACGCCGGCGAAGACCAGCAGGAACGTCTCGAGGAACCCGAGGATCTCGTCGAGGGAGGCTTGGTTCTTCTCGACGTAGTCGTCGCCGGTCTGGGCGACGACGCCCGCGGGCAGCACCTTCTGGGCGGCGTCGGCGAGCTGCTGCTGCGAGACGCCGTCGGCGGCGTTCAGCGAGATCGAGGTGTAGACGTCCTCGCCGTCGAAGAACTGCTGCTGGAGGAACGCCCGGTCGAAGATGGTGAGGGTGGCACCGTTGAGGCCGCCGGAGCCGAACTCGACCACCCCGGTCAGGGTCGCCTCCATCGTCGGCGGGGTGCCGGGGGTGGCCAGGGTGACCTTGTCGCCGAGGTCGAACCCGCCCTTCTCGACGGTGTCGACGTCCAGGGCGATCTCGAAGGGCGCGTCCGGCAGCTCGCCCCGGGTGACCTCGATGATGGGCTTGCCGGTCAGCGACTCGGCGCCGGAGTAGTTGAACGCCAGGCCCGGCGGGCCGTTGCCGCCGATGACCTTGCCGTCCTTGCCGATCACGAAGACCGTCTGGAGGACGTTCTGCGGGTGCACCGAGGCGGCCTCGGGCAGCTTCTCGAGGTCCGTGACCACGGATGCCGGGATGGTCCGGTTGTCCTGCTGGGCGTCGAAGTCGTTGGCACCGTCGTACGCCACCTCGACGTCGGCGGTGGAGCCCTCGATGATGTCGTCGAAGGCGCCGCCCATGGCGTCGGTGAAGATCATCGAGCCGGCGACGAACGCGACGCCGAGGACGATCGCGAACGCGGACAGCAACAGGCGGACCTTGCGGGCCAGCAGGTTGCGCCAGGTGACCTTCCACATGGCGGTCAGCCCTCCGCCGGAAGCGCCTCGACGACCCGGGCACTCACCTCGGCGAGCTTGGCGATCACCGAGTCGCGGTCGGGGTCACGCAGCTCGTCGACGATCCGGCCGTCGGCCAGGAACACCACCCGGTCGGCGTACGCCGCCGCGACCGGGTCGTGGGTGACCATCACGATGGTCTGGCCGTAGTCGTCCACGCTGCGGCGCAGCAGCGTGAGCACCTCGGCGCCGGAGTGGCTGTCGAGGTTGCCCGTCGGCTCGTCGGCAAAGACGATGGTGGGCCGGCTGACCAGGGCCCGCGCCACCGCGACCCGCTGCTGCTGGCCGCCGGAGAGCTCCTTGGGCTTGTGCCGCAGCCGGTCCCCGAGGTCGACGGTGTCGATGACGGTGCGGAACCAGTCAGCGTCGGGCTTGCGTCCGGCGATGGCCAGCGGGAGGAGGATGTTCTCCTCGGCGGTCATCGTGGGCACCAGGTTGAAGGACTGGAAGATGAAGCCGATCCGGTCCCGGCGGAGCAGGGTCAGCTCCTTGTCCTTCATGGTGGTGAGCTCGTCGTCGCCGATGTGCACCGAGCCGCTGTCCGCGGAGTCGAGCGCCGCGCAGCAGTGCATGAGGGTGGACTTGCCGGAGCCGCTGGGGCCCATCACGGCAGTGAACTCGCCGTCCGCGAGGTCGAGGGTGACGTCGTCGAGCGCCCGCACCAGCGCCTGCCCCGTGCCGTAGGTCTTCGTGAGGTTGGCAACGCGCGCCGCTGGCGCCCCGGTCCCGGTCGTCATGGCTCCAACCTAGGTGACCCCACCCCCGCCGGGTCACCGGATTTTCGCCGTGTCGACCCTGAGGGGACCCCGGTCCGACCCTGATCCGGGTGGCCGGGCCCAGGATCCCCCACGCGGCCGGCTCAGGGTCGGACGACCCCGTGGTCGGCGTCGAAGGTGTCGCCGGTGAGCTTGGTCTTGGCGAAGCTGATCAGCGAGGCGATGTTGCCGCCGGGGGTGTCCCAGTACTCCGCCTCGTCGACGTCGACCTTGATCAGCACGGCATTCGGGTCCTCGGGGCCCCCGGGCAGCCACGCCTCGGCGAAGGTGTTCCACAGCTCCTTCAGCCTCACGTCGTCCTCGACGACGGCAGCGGTGCCGGTGAGCGCCACCCAGGAGTCGCGCGAGGAGAACGTGAGCGACACCCGGGGCTCGACCTGGATGTCCGCGACGTGCTTGGTGTCCCGGGCCGCGATGAACCACATCTCGGCGTCCGGCTCGACCTCCTGCCGGGCCATCGGCACGCTGCGGACGCCGGCGCCGCCGTACGTGGTGAGCATCGCGATCGGGATGTCGCCGATCAGCTCGACGAGCTTGGCCTGGTCACCGTTGTCGGTCATGGGTTCTCCTCGGGGCTCGGGTGGTTCGTGATCTGGGTGGGTGGTTCGGGGTCACTCGACGAAACGGTCGGCGGTGACGGGGAGCTCGCGGACCCGGATGCCGGTCGCGTGGTACGTCGCATTGGCGACCGCGGCGGCGGTGCCGACGATGCCGATCTCGCCGATGCCGCGGGCACCCATCGGCGACACGGTGGTGTCCTCCTCGTCCAGCCACTCGGCCTCGACGCCGAGGACGTCGGCGTGCGACGCGACGTGGTAGCCGGCCAGGTCCTGGGTGACGACGTGCCCGAACCGCGGGTCGCGGTAGGACTCCTCGAAGAGCCCGGCGGACAGCCCCATCACCAGGCCGCCGAGGAGCTGTGAGCGCGCGGTGACCGGGTTGATGACGCGCCCGACGGAGTAGACGCCGAGCAGCCGGGGCACCCGGAGCTCACCGGTGAAGCGGTTCACCCGGGCCTCGGCGAAGCACGCGCCGAACGAGTGCAGCGCGCGCTCCGACTGCGCCGGGTCCTTGGCGGCCGAGGCGGTGGTCTCGACGCCCGGGTCCGGGTGCTCGCCGTGGTCGGCCCGGAACCGTTGCGCGGCGGCGACGATCGCGCCACCCCACGAGCTGGTCCCGGACGAGCCACCCGCGACCGACGCCGGCGGGAGCAGCGAGTCGGCGATCTCGAGCTCGATGTCCCCGAGGTCCACGCCGAGGGCGTCCGCGGCGATCTGGCCGAGCACCGTGCGCGCGCCGGTGCCGATGTCGACGGCGCCGATGGCGACGGCGTACCGGCCGTTCTCGAGGCTGGCGATCCGCGCGGCGTTGCCGGGCATCGTGTACGCCGGGTACGTCGCGGACGCGACGCCGGTGCCGACCCACCAGTCCCCGTCCAGGGTGGCCCGCGGCTCGGCGGGACGGCTCGCCCAGCCGAAGCGCTCGGCACCCCGAGCGAGGCAGTCCAGCAGCCGGCGGTTGCCGAACGGCAGCCCGCTCTCGGGGTCCACGTCGGGCTCGTTGCGCTCGCGCAGCACGATCGGGTCCACGCCACAGGCGACCGCGAGCTCGTCCATGGCGACCTCGTGGGCGAAGACCCCCGGCATCTCGCCGGGAGCGCGCATCCACGACGGCACCGCCACGTCGAGTGGGATCAGCCGGTGGCTGGTGTGCCGGTGCGGCGCGGCGTACAGCATCCGGGTGGCGGTGGCGGTCTGCTCGGCGAACTCCTTGACCCGGGAGGTCTGCTCGACCACCCGGTGGTCGATGGCGACCAGGGTGCCGTCGGGCCGGGCGCCGAGTCGGAACCGGGACACGGTGGCGGTGCGGTAGCCGGTCAGCGCGAACATCTGCTGTCGGGTCACGGCGAGCTTCACCGGCCGTCCTCCGGTGGTCTGCGCGGCGAGCACCGCCGCCACCTCGGGGCTGTGCGGCAGGCCCTTGCTGCCGAAGCCACCGCCGACGTAGGGGGCCCGGACCCGCACCTGCTCCGGCTTCAGGCCGACCATCGGGGCGAGGGTCCTGCGGACCCCGTGCACACCCTGGGTGGAGTCGAAGACGTCGAGGACCGGGCCGTGCTCGCGCTCCTGCCACCGGGCGACGAGTGCGTGCGGCTCCATCGGGTTGTTGTGCTCGAACGGCGTCCGGTACGTCTGCTCGACGACCACGTCGGCCGCGGCCAGTCCGGCCTCGATCTCACCGTCGTCGGTGTCGGTGGGGTACGCCGGGTTGACCTTGTCCGGGGCGTAGGCGTCGCCGAGGGCGGCCCCCATGTCGACCTCGTGATCGGCCGCGACGACGTCGACGTGCACCAGCGCGGCACCCTCACGGGCCGCCTCGAGGGTCTCGGCCACCACGACGGCGACGATCTGGCCGCGGAAGTGCACCTGCTCGTCCTGCAGGATGGCGAGCTCGCCGTCGGAGGTGTCCGCCAGCCGGGGCGCGTTGGTGTGGTCGAGCACCGCGACCACGCCGTCGTGGGCGAAGGCGGCGTCGGTGTCGACGCGGGTGATCCGGCCGCGCGGGACCTGCGACTGCACCAGCCACAGGTGCAGCGGGTCGGCCATCTCGTCGCCGTGGCCGTCCGTGGCATACGTCGCCGCGCCGGTCACCTTGGCGGCGCCGTCGACCCGGCGGACGGGGGTACCGATGGAGCGCGGCTCGATCGGGGTGGTCGGCTGCTCGGTCATCGCCGCGCCTCCTCGGCGAGGGCGGTCAGGGCCTGCACGGTCGCGTTGCGGACCATCGGCACCTTCCACGCGTTCTGCTCGCTGGTGCGGGCGTCGGCGAGCTCGGTCTCGGCCGCCGCGCGCACACCCTCCTCGGTCAGCGGGCCGCCGCGGAGGGCGTCCTCGGCGCGGGTGGCCCGCCAGGGCTTGTGGGCGACGCCGCCCCAGGCGATGCGCACGTCGCGGACGGTGTCGCCCTCGAGGTCGAGGGCGCCGGCCACGGAGACGAGCGCGAACGCGTAGGACGCGCGGTCCCGCGCCTTGACGTACGTCGATCGCCGGGCCAGCTCGGTCAGCGGCAGCTCCACGGCCGTCACCAGGTCACCGCGGGCCAGCGTGGTGTCGAGGTCCGGGCGGTCACCGGGCAGCCGGTGCAGCTCGCCGAGCGGGACCCGACGCTCGCCGTCGACCCCGAGGACGACCACGACGGCGTCCAGCGCGGCGAGGGCGACCGCGAGGTCGGAGGGGTGCACCGCGACGCAGTCGTCGGAGGCGCCGAGCACGGCGTTGTAACGGCCGTAGCCCTCGAGCGCCGAGCAGCCGGTGCCGGGTTCGCGCTTGTTGCAGGGCGTGGTGGCGTCCTGGAAGTAGACGCACCGGGTGCGCTGGAGCAGGTTGCCGCCGGTGGTGGCCTGGTGCCGGATCTGCGGCGAGGCGCCGGCCAGCAGCGCCCGCGCGACCGCGGGCGCCCGGGAGCGGAGCAGCGGGTGCACGGCCAGGTCGCTGTTGCGGACCGCGGCGCCGACGCGGAGCACCGGTCCGTCCGGGCCGTCGTGCTCGACGACCTCGTCGTGCGGGAGGCCGCGGACGTCGACCAGCAGCTCCGGCGCGGTGATGCCGAGCTTGAGGTGGTCGACGAGATTGGTGCCGCCGCCGAGGAAGACGGCGTTCGGGTGGTCGGCGACCGCGGCCACGGCGGTGGCGGCGTCGTCGGGGCGGAGGTAGGCGAGCTCCCTCATGCGGACACCTCCTCGCCCGCGGCCTCGCGGACCGCGGCGAGGATGCCGGCGTAGGCACCGCAGCGGCACAGGTTGCCGCTCATCCGCTCGCGCAGCTCCTCATCCGTCGCCTCGGGCGATCCCTCGAGGTCCTCGGTGACGTGGCTCGGGTGGCCCTCCTTGAGCTCCTCGAGCATCCCGACTGCCGAGCAGACCTGACCGGGGGTGCAGAAGCCGCACTGGTAGCCGTCATGGGCGAGGAACGCCTCCTGGACCGGGTGGAGGTCGTCGCCCTCCTCACCGTCACCGGCGCCGGCCAGGCCGGCGGCCGTGGTGATCTCGGAGCCGTCGTACGACACCGCGAGGGCGAGGCAGGTCAGGTGCCGGCGGCCGTCCAGCAGCACCGTGCAGGAACCGCACTGGCCGTGGTCGCAGCCCTTCTTGGGCGAGGTCACCGCGAGCCGCTCGCGCAGGGCGTCGAGGAGGGTGGTGCGGATGTCGACGCTCACCTCGCGCTCGGTGCCGTCGATGGTCAGCCTGATGGTCGTCTCCACCACGGAGCCGTACCCACCGGGACGCTCGGCACACACGGTTCGGGCGACTCCGGCCGCGAGGGGCGGGCCGACGAAATGATCGAACACCTGTTCGATGTGTTTGCTAGGGTGGTTCCGTGGAGTTCCAGGCGAACCTCTTCGACACCGCGGTCGCCCCGTCCTTGGGGTCGCTGGCCGCTACCCGCCGTACCCCGCTGCGCCGCGGCGCCTGGGTGGACATCCGGCCGAACTGGGTCGGCGGCGCCGACCCGGTCTTCTCGTCCCTGGTCGCGGACGTCCCGTGGCGCGCCGAGCGGCGCGAGATGTGGGACCAGGTCGTGGACGTGCCGCGGCTGGTGCACACGTACGCCGAGGGCGAGCCGCTCCCGCATGCGACGCTCGACGAGGCCCGGCGGGCGCTCTCGGCGCACTACCGGCCCGAGCTCGGGGAGCCGTTCGTGACCGCGGGGTGCTGCTACTACCGCGACGGCCGTGACTCGGTGGCCTGGCACGGCGACACCATCGGGCGCGGCAAGCGCGAGGACACCATGGTCGCGATCGTGTCCTTCGGCGACCCGCGCCGGCTGCTGCTCCGCCCGCGCGGCGGCGGCTCGTCGATCGCGTTCACGATGGGCCACGGCGACCTGCTGGTGATGGGCGGCTCGTGCCAGCGCACCTGGGAGCACGCCGTACCCAAGACCGCCCACGCCGGCCCGCGGATCTCCGTCCAGTTCCGCCCCCGCAACGTCCTCTGACCCGCCCCATCCCTCCGCTCCCTCTTTTCCGACGAGGTGTCGGTTCTTGCGTGCCGAGGTGCGTGTTCTTGCGCGACCCGTGCGTTCTTGCGACCACAACGCACGGTTCGAGGCGCAACTCAACGTGCGGTCAAAAGACGTTGAGCGGGCGGAACTGCACCGACAGGCGGGGGCCGGCGTGGGCGACCTTCGGGACGGCGTGCTCCCAGGTGCGTTCGCAGGAGCCGCCCATGACGACCAGGTCGCCATGGCCCATCTCGACCGAGATGGACTCA
>JBEVFC010000190.1:0-14697 GCA_040512455.1 Nocardioides sp. | reverse complement strand
GATCGTCTCCTCGACGACGTAGTCGGCTGCGGGCTCGGCCGCCTGTTGAGCCGCCTGCTGGGCCTCGGCGGCCTGCTGCGCCTGCCACTGCTCGGGCGTCGAGCCGACCGGGTGCCACTGCTGGCCGGCCGGGTCCCACTGCCAGCCGTCCTGCACGATCGGCGCAGGCGCCGGCGCCGTCTCCTGGTTCCACTGCTGCTGATACTGGTCCGGCGAGGCGTAGCCGGGCACCTGGGCCGCCGTACGCGGACGGGAGAAGCTGATGCCGGAGCCGGGGACGGCCTCTCCGACCCGGCCGAACAGGATCGGGTAGGCGAGCCCGGCGATGGCGGCACCCAGCAGCGGCGCGAGGATGAACAGCCACAGCTGCTGGATCGCGTCGGTGCCCGCGAACAGGGCCGGGCCGATCGAGCGGGCCGGGTTGACCGACGTGCCGGTGGCGGCGATGCCGACCAGGTGGGCGAGCACCAGCCCGAAGCCGATCGCCAGCGGCGCCAGCGCGGGGTGGTCGTTGCGGTCGTCGGTCACCGCGAGGATCACCCAGACGAACAGCGCGGTCATCACCACCTCGAGCAGGAAGGCGGCCCACCACGCGTAGCCGCTGCCGTCGTCACCGAAGGAGTTCTGACCCATGTTGCCGGTCGCGTCGAAGTCGTCGAAGCCGTGCACCAGGCACCAGAGCACCGCGGCGCCGAGCACCGCGCCGACGAGCTGCGCCCCGGCGTACGGCCCGACCTCGCGCCACTGCATCCGCCCGGACACGGCGGCCCCGAACGACACCGCGGGGTTGAAGTGCGCCCCGGACACCCGGCCGAAGGAGTAGATCGCGACCATCACCGCGAGACCGAACGCCATCGCGACGCCGAGCACGTCGACCTGGAAGATGGTCGAGTAGAACCGCACCTCTTCGGGGCTCAGCTGACTCCCGAGGGCGGCCGGCACGATGATCGCCGCGCCGACTCCGAAGAACACCAGCATGAAAGTGCCGAGCACTTCCGCGGACAGCTTCTGGACGAGCGTGGGTGAATCCGTCATGGCCGAAATCCCCTTTGCCACCGTGCTGCACCCCGCCAACGGGGTACTCGCACTCTAGCGCCGGCCGGTGGGCGGATGCGAGGGTGGAAGGCGCCGGGGCGTCCGGTATCTTGACGTCAAGAAACCTTCAGTCTCTCGAGACGACCCAGGAGTTGCCGACCGATGGCCACGATCATCTACACCCTGACCGACGAGGCGCCGCTGCTCGCGACGTACTCCTTCCTCCCGGTGGTCGAGGCGTACGCCGCCACCGCCGGCGTCGAGGTCGAGACCCGCGACATCTCGCTGGCCGGCCGCATCCTCGCCCAGTTCCCGGACCGCCTCGGTGACGACCAGCGGGTCGACGACGCGCTGGCCGAGCTGGGCGAGCTGGCCACGCGACCCGAGGCCAACATCATCAAGCTGCCCAACATCTCCGCCTCGATCCCGCAGCTCAAGGCCGCGATCGCCGAGCTCCAGGGCCAGGGCTTCGACCTGCCCGACTACCCGGAGAACCCGCAGTCCGACGAGGACAAGGCCAACCGGGCCCGCTACGACAAGGTCAAGGGCTCCGCGGTGAATCCCGTCCTGCGCGAGGGCAACTCCGACCGCCGCGCGCCTGCGTCGGTGAAGAACTACGCGAAGGCGCACCCGCACCGCATGGGTGCCTGGTCCGCCGACTCGAAGACCAACGTGTCCACGATGGGCAAGGACGACTTCTTCTCCAACGAGAAGTCCGTGGTCCTCGACGCCGACGACACCCTGCGCATCGAGCACGTTGCCGCCGACGGCACCACCACCGTCCTCAAGGAGGCCGTGAAGGTCCTCGCCGGAGAGGTCGTCGACGGCACCTTCATGAACGTCGCCGCGCTGCGTCGCTTCCTCTCCGAGCAGGTCGCCCGCGCCAAGGCCGACGACGTCCTGTTCTCCGCGCACCTCAAGGCCACGATGATGAAGGTCTCCGACCCCATCATCTTCGGCCACGTCGTGCAGGTGTTCCTCCCGACCCTGTTCGAGCAGTACGGCGAGCAGCTGCGCGAGGCGGGCATCTCACCCAACGACGGGCTCGGCGCGCTCCTGAACGCCGCCGAGAAGCTGCCGGACGGGCCGGCGATCAAGGCCGCCGTCCAGCAGGGCCTGGCCGACGGTCCGGCCGTGGCGATGGTCGACTCCGACAAGGGCATCACCAACCTGCACGTGCCCTCCGACGTCATCATCGACGCCTCGATGCCCGCAATGATCCGCACCTCCGGCCACATGTGGGGCCCGGACGGCAAGGAGGCCGACACCCTCGCGGTGATCCCGGACTCCTCCTATGCCGGCGTCTACCAGACCGTCATCGACGACTGCCGTGCCCACGGCGCCTTCGACCCGGCCACCATGGGCTCGGTGCCCAACGTCGGCCTGATGGCCAAGGCAGCCGAGGAGTACGGCTCCCACGACAAGACCTTCGAGATCCCCGCCGCGGGCACCGTCCGGGTCGTCAACCAGGCCGGAGAGGCGCTCATCGAGCACGAGGTCGAGCCGGGCGACATCTGGCGCGCCTGCCAGACCAAGGACGAGCCGATCCGCGACTGGGTCAAGCTCGCCGTCACCCGGGCCCGGGCCACCGGCGCTCCGGCGATCTTCTGGCTCGACGAGGCCCGCGCCCACGACGCCAACCTGATCGCCAAGGTGAAGGAGTACCTCACCGAGCACGACACGGACGGGCTCACCATCGAGATCATGGCGCCCGCCGAGGCCACGGCGTACTCCCTCGAGCGGATCCGCAAGGGCGAGGACACCATCTCGGTCACCGGGAACGTGCTGCGCGACTACAACACCGACCTGTTCCCGATCCTCGAGCTCGGCACCAGCGCCAAGATGCTGTCGGTCGTCCCGCTGATGAACGGCGGCGGCCTCTTCGAGACCGGTGCCGGCGGCTCGGCGCCGAAGCACGTCCAGCAGCTGGTCAAGGAGAACTACCTCCGCTGGGACAGCCTCGGTGAGTTCTTCGCGCTGGCGGCCTCGTTCGAGCACCTCGGGGAGTCCACCGACAACGCCCGGGCGAAGATCCTGGCCGACACCCTCGACCGGGCCACCGGCACGTTCCTCGAGAACGACAAGGGTCCCTCGCGCAAGCTCGGCGGCATCGACAACCGCGGCAGCCACTACTACCTGGCGCTCTACTGGGCCCAGGAGCTGGCCAAGCAGGACGACGACGCGGAGCTCGCGGCGGCCTTCTCCCAGCTGGCCGAGACGCTGGCGACCGAGGAGGAGACCATCACCGGCGAGATGATCGCGGTGCAGGGCTCGCCGGTGGATCTCGGTGGCTACTTCCGCCCCGACGCCGACAAGGCAGCCAAGGTGATGCGCCCGTCGGCCACCTTCAACGAGGCGCTGGCCGGCCTCGACGTCTGACCCTTCACCACCTGCCGACGAGGGTGGTCCGGGACGATGAGTCCCGGATCACCGTCGATGGCGGGAATCAGCAGGAACGGCCCTAGCGTTGGGCCCACTGATGTCTGCCACCACGAGCGTCCGCCCGGACGAGTCCACCAGCCGCGCCACCCACTTCGGTCTCGCGGTGATGGCGCTTGCCATGGGCGGGTTCGCGATCGGCACCGCCGAGTTCGTGACGATGGGCCTGCTGCCGCAGATCGCCGACGGCGTCGCGGTGTCCATCCCCAAGGCCGGCCACGTGATCTCGGCGTACGCCGTCGGCGTCGTCGTCGGCGCACCGGTGCTGGCGTACTTCGGTGCGCGGCTGCCCCGACGCGGCCTGCTGCTGGCGCTGATGGGCGCGTTCGTGCTCGGCAACGTGTTCAGCGCGATGGCCGGCAGCTACGGGATGCTGATGCTGTCCCGGTTCCTCACCGGCCTGCCGCACGGCGCGTACTTCGGCGTCGCGTCCCTGGTCGCCGCCAACATGGCCTCCGCCGACCGCCGCGGCCGCGCCGTCGCGTCGGTGATGCTCGGCCTCTCGGTCGCCAACGTGGTGGGCGTTCCCGCCGCGACCTGGCTCGGCCAGAACCTCGGCTGGCGCTCGGCGTTCTGGACGGTCGGCCTGCTCGGCCTGCTCACCGTGGCCCTGGTCCGTGTCTTCGTTCCGGCGTACCCGGGTGACCCCGAGGCGACCGGTCGTCGGGAGCTCTCGGCGTTCACCAGCAGCCAGGTCTGGCTGACCCTGCTCGCCGGTGCCATCGGCTTCGGTGGCATGTTCGCGGTCTACACCTACATCGCCCCGACGCTCACCGACGTCGGCGGCCTCTCCGAGGCGGCCGTGCCGGTGTTCCTGCTGGGCTTCGGCCTCGGCATGGTCTTCGGCACCTGGCTGGCCGGCGTGATGGCCGACTGGTCCGTCTTCGGGTCGCTGTTCACCGGGGCGCTCGGGATGGCCGCGGTGCTCGCGCTGTTCGCGCTCGTCTCGCCGTACGGCTGGTGGACGCTGCCGCTGGTCTTCGCGATCACGGTCGCCGGCTCGGTGCTGGTGGTGAACCTCCAGCTCCGGCTGATGGCGGTCGCGGGTGACGCCCAGACGCTCGGCGCCGCGCTCAACCACGCCTCCCTCAACGTCGCCAACGCCCTCGGCGCGTGGCTCGGTGGCGTGGTCATCGCGGCCGGATGGGGCTACCGCTCACCGGCCCTGGTCGGCGTCGGGCTGTCGCTCGCCGGGCTGCTCGTGCTGGCGCTGTCGCTCCGCCTGCACCGCCGGCACGTCGCCTGACCCCAACGCTCCGTTGGACGCGCTAGACGCCGTCGATCAGAGGCTCGGGCGCCGGGTCAGGGCAGGCCAGGCACGTCCACCCGGTGCCAGGTGGCGCCCGCGTCCTCCGTCCACCACAACGGGCCGCGACCGCCGTACCGGGCGACGCCCCACACCCGAGCACCCACGGTCTGGAGCGCGGCGAGCTGCGGGGCGTCCGCCAGGCGGGTTGGCCTTCCTTCGCGGGGGACGGCGGTGAGGTTGCCCGACGCGTCCGCCAGCAGGACCGTGCCCTCGCCGGCGACCGCGACCGAGTCGACCGACACCGAACCGAGCGCCCGGGCCGGCACCGTGCGCCAGTGTTCTCCGGCGTCGTGGCTGACCCGCAGACCGACGACCTGCTCGGGGTCGCCGACATCGGGGGCGGTGCGGACCTCCACGACGGTGTCGTCGTTGCCCACCACCGGGCCGCGCCTCGTCGTCAGCACGAGCGTGCCGCCGGGCGTGATGTAGCCGGCCCGGGCCCCCGCGCGCCGCGACGCGGGAAGCCCGTAGACGGTGGCGTCGTCCGGCCGGAAGATCCGCGGCCCGTCGCCGACGTCGACGACCACGTCGCCCGGTTCGGGGTCGACCGGCACGTCGGTCAGGGCGACCGGGTCCACGGCACCGGAGGTGCGCAGGACACCGACCTTGGAGTAGTACTCCCGCAGCGTCAGCAGCCCGCCCGGGGCGGTGGTCACGGAGACCAGCCTCTGACCGGGGTCGGTGACGTACGTCGACCCGTCCGGCCGGTCGACCGCGAGCGCCTGGTCCTCCCCGTCGGGGGACTCCCAGACCGCGGCCACCGCGCCGTCCTCGGTGACGGCGACGTCGCGCAACCGGGTCTGCGGGTTCGCGATCAGTGCTGCGGACGACTGCCGGACGTAGTTCGACGGGGGAGGGGGGTTCGGGGACGTCGTGGGGCGGTCCGGCTCCCGGTCGGACTCCGGCACGTCGGGACCCGAGGGCAGCGTGATCGCGACCAGGAACGCCGCGACCACCAGGGCTCCGACCGCGGCCAGCGCACCCTGGCGCCGGCTGCCGGGGCCGGGGTCGCCGGAGGGGTCGGGCCGCGCCTCGGCCACCGACTCGATGGGTTCCACGGCCACCTCCTCTCGTGGGCACACTCCCGGCGCCGGTCGGGTCGCACCGATGCCTCGAACCATTCTCCCTCCTGACAGAATGCCGCCCATGTCCACCACGACGACGGCTCCCGAGGTCGCCGTGTCGGCCGCAGCGGCCGGCCAGGCCCGCCCGAGAGTCCTTTCCGGCATCCAGCCGACCGCGGACTCGTTCCACTTCGGCAACTACCTCGGCGCGCTGCGCCAGTGGGTGGACCTGCAGGAGGACCACCAGCCGTTCTTCTTCATCGCCGACCAGCATGCGATCACCGTCGAGCAGGACCCGAAGGTGCTCCGGTCCCGCTGTCTGCGCGCCGCGGCGCAGCTGATCGCGATGGGTGTCGACCCGCGCCGCTCGGCGATCTTCATCCAGAGCCAGGTCCCCGCGCACGCCCAGCTCAGCTGGGTGCTGCAGTGCCTGACCGGCGTCGGCGAGGCCCGCCGGATGACCCAGTTCAAGGACAAGTCCGCCAAGGGCGGTGAGGGTGCCGCGAGCGTCGGCCTGTTCACCTACCCGATCCTCCAGGCCGCCGACATCCTGCTCTACCGCCCGCACTTCGTGCCGGTCGGCGAGGACCAGCGCCAGCACCTCGAGCTGACCCGCGACCTCGCCCAGCGGTTCAACCACCGCTACAAGAAGACCTTCCGGCTTCCCGAGCCCTACATCCTCAAGGCGACCGCCAAGATCCTCGACCTCCAGGACCCGACGTCGAAGATGTCCAAGTCCGCGTCGTCACCGGGCGGGATCATCGAGATGCTCGACGAGCCCCGGGTCAGCGCCAAGAAGATCCGCTCCGCGGTCACCGACTCCGACACCGTGGTCCGGTTCGACGCCGAGGCCAAGCCGGGTGTCTCCAACCTGCTCACGATCTACAGCTCGCTGACCGGCCGCGGGATCGACGACCTGGTGGCGTCGTACGACGGCAAGGGCTACGGCGACCTCAAGAAGGACCTCGCCGAGGTGGTGGTCGAGTTCGTGACGCCGTTCCGCGACCGCACCCTGGCGCTGCTCGAGGACGAGCAGGCGCTGGCCGAGATCCTCGCCGACGGCACCGAGCAGGCCAGGGCCGTCGCCGAGCGCACCCTGGCCGACGTCTACGAGCGGGTGGGGTTCGTCGCCCCCCGCAGTCGGTAGGGTCGAGGCCGTGCCCACCATCGGAGTAGCCGTCGCGATCCCGGAGCCCTGGGCGAGCCAGCTCCAGGACTACCGCGCCTCCATCGGTGACACGACCGCGGAGAAGATCCCCACGCACATCACCCTGGTCCCGCCCACCGAGCTCGACGACCGCACCGAGGTCGACGCCCACCTCGCCGAGGTCGCGGCCGGCCACGAGGCCTTCGTGGTCCACCTGCGCGGCACCGGCACCTTCCGGCCGGTCTCGCCGGTGGTGTTCGTGACGCTGGTCGAGGGCATCTCCCAGTGCGAGCAGCTCGCCGCCGACGTACGCCGCGGCCCGCTCGCCTCCGACCTGGCGTTCCCGTACCACCCGCACGTGACCATCGCGCACCATCTCGGGGACCCCGAGCTCGACCGGGCCTTCGAGGAGCTTGCGATGTTCGAGTGCACCTTTCCCGTCACGGACTTCCACCTCTACGTCCACGACGACGAGGTGGGCTGGCAGCCGGACAGGTCGTTCGCGCTGCGGTCCGCGTCGGCGGTGACCTGACCTCGTGGCCTCGCTGAAGGAGCGGCTCTCCGAGCGGGTCGAGGAGCTGCGGAACCGGCGTCCCGTCGTCGACCACCTGGTCCGGATGGTGCAGCACTACGGCAACGTCAAGGGCAACCTGCAGGCGGGCGCGGCGACGTACTACGCGTTCCTGTCGTTCTTCCCGATCCTGGCACTGGCCTTCTTCGTCATCGGCTGGGTCGCGCAGGTCTACCCCGACGCCAGGGCCGACCTGATCGACGCGATCGACGGCATCCTGCCCGGCCTCATCGGCGAGGGCGACGGCCAGCTGTCCCTGACCACCATCGAGGACTCGGCGGGGACCGTCGGTCTCCTCGGTCTTCTCGGTGTCCTCTACGCCGGCCTCGGCTGGCTGTCCGGCATGCGCGAGGCGCTGCTGGTCATGTTCGAGACACCCGGCAAGGAGCAGCCCGGCTTCGTGGCCGGCAAGCTGCGCGACCTGGTCTCGCTGGTGCTCATCGGGGTGGTGCTGCTCCTCAGCGTCGCCGTCTCGGGCTTCGTGTCGGCGTACTCCCGTGAGGTGCTCGACTGGATCGGCATCGGCTCCGAGCTCGCCCCGCTGCTCGTCCTGGTCACCGTGGTGATCGGCCTGGCCGCCAACATGGTGCTGTTCTTCACGTTGTTCCGGCTGCTCGCCGACCCCGACATCCCGGCGCGGTCGCTGTGGTCCGGCGCGCTCCTCGGCGCCCTCGGCTTCGAGGTGCTCAAGCGGCTCTCCTCGCTGCTGCTGGCCGCCACCAAGAGCTCCCCGGGCGTGCAGGCGTTCGGCGTCGCGCTGATCCTGCTGGTGTGGATCAACTACACCTCGCGGCTGATCATGTACGCCGCCGCGTGGGCCCAGACGTCCCGCGAGTCGCGGGCTGCCCGCGAGAGCCTTCAGCAGGCGCACGCGGTCAAGGACGCCTCCGCCTGGGTCAGCCACGACCTGCCGCCGGTGGCCACGCTCCCCGCCGGGGCGCCGAAGGACACCACCCGCTCCCGCACCGCCTTCGCGACCGGCGGCGCCAGCATGCTGGCGCTGATGGCCGTCGTACGCCGCATCGTCAACCGGAAGGACCGAGCATGAGGTTCGAACGCAAGCACGCAGTCCTGTTCCTGGCCATCGCCGCCTGGAACGTCATCACCTACGCGACGTTCACCAAGAACCTCATCGCGGCCCACCAGTCGGGGGAGGAGCGGGCCACCGGCTACTGGGTGGCCCACTCCGTGCTGATCGTCGTCAACACCGTGATCGCCGTCGTGCTGGGCATGCTCGGGATCAAGGCGCTGAAGGCGACCCGCAGCTCCTGATCAGTGGCCGTGGCGCATCGCGGTGCGCAGGTCCTTGTTGAGCTGGGAGATCACGTCGAGCGGGATCTCCTTGGGGCACGCCGCGGTGCACTCACCGATGTTGGTGCAGCCACCGAAGCCCTCGTGGTCGTGCTGCCCGATCATGTTCACGACGCGGAGGTCGCGTTCGGCCTGGCCCTGGGGCAGCTCGCCGAGGTGAGTGATCTTGGCGCCGACGAACAGCGAGGCGGACCCGTTGGGGCAGGCGGCCACGCAGGCGCCGCAGCCGATGCAGGTGGCCACGTCGAACGCGCGGTCCGCGGCCTCCTTGGGCACCTGGACCGAGTGCGCCTCGGGGGCGGCACCGGTGTTCACCGAGATGTAGCCGCCCTGCTGGATGATCCGGTCGAAGGCGCTGCGGTCGACGACCAGGTCCTTGAGGACCGGGAACGCCGTCGAGCGCCAGGGCTCGATGGTGATCGTCTCGCCGTCGCTGAACGAGCGCATGTGCAGCTGGCAGGTCGTGGTGACCTCCGGTCCGTGCGCGTCGCCGTTGATCATCAGGCCACACATGCCGCAGATGCCCTCGCGACAGTCGGAGTCGAACGCGATCGGGTCCTCCCCCTCGGCGTTCAGCCGCTCGTTGAGGACGTCGAGCATCTCGAGGAACGACATGTCCCCCGAGATCTCATCGACCTCGTAGGTGTGCATCGCGCCTTCGGACGCCGCGTCGGTCTGGCGCCAGATCTTCAGGGTCAGTCTCACTTGTAGCTCCGCTGCTTCATCTCGATGGCGGTGTAGATCAGGTCTTCCTTGTGCAGGATCGGGGGCTGTTCGTCGCCCGCCCACTCCCAGGCCGCCACGTAGGCGTACTCGTCGTCGTGGCGGAGCGCCTCGCCGTCCTCGGTCTGCGACTCGGCCCGGAAGTGCCCGCCGCAGGACTCGCGGCGGTTGAGGGCGTCGATGCACATCAGCTCGCCGAGCTCGAAGAAGTCGGCCACCCGGCCGGCCTTCTCCAGCGACTGGTTGAGGCTGTCCGAGGTGCCCAGCACCTTGACGTTGCGCCAGAAGTCCTCCTTGAGGGACCGAATCAGGTCGATCGCCTTCATCAGCCCCTCCGCGGTGCGCTCCATGCCGCAGTACTCCCACATGATGTTGCCGAGCTCGCGGTGGTACGAGTCGACGCCGCGGGTGCCGTTGACGGTCATGAAGTGCTCGATCCGCTCGCGGACCGCCTTCTCGGCCTCGACGACGGCAGGGTGGTCCTCGGCGACCTTCTCGAACGGCCCGTCCGCGAGGTAGTCGCGGATGGTGTGCGGGAGCACGAAGTAGCCGTCGGCCAGGCCCTGCATCAGCGCCGAGGCGCCGAGGCGGTTCGCACCGTGGTCGGAGAAGTTCGCCTCACCGGTCACGAACAGGCCGGGGATCGTGGTCTGCAGGTCGTAGTCGACCCACACGCCGCCCATGACGTAGTGCACCGCGGGGTAGATCCGCATCGGCACCACGTAGGGGTCTTCGCCGGTGATCCGGGCGTACATGTCGAAGAGGTTGCCGTACTTCTCCTCGACGGCGTCGCGGCCGAGCCGGGCGATCGCGTCGGCGAAGTCGAGGTAGACACCCCGTCGTACGCCGTCCACCTCGGGGCCGACGCCACGACCGTCGTCGCACACGTACTTCGCCGCACGCGAGGCGATGTCGCGGGGGACCAGGTTGCCGAACGAGGGGTAGATCCGCTCCAGGTAGTAGTCGCGGTCCTCCTCGGGGATCTCGCGCGGGTCCTTGGCGCAGTCCGACTTCTTCTTCGGCACCCAGATCCGGCCGTCGTTGCGCAGCGACTCGCTCATCAGCGTCAGCTTCGACTGGTGGCTGCCGGAAACCGGGATGCAGGTCGGGTGGATCTGCGTGTAGCAGGGGTTCGCCATGTAGGCGCCCTTGCGGTGCGCGCGCCACGAGGCGGTGACGTTGCAGCCCATCGCGTTCGTGGACAGGTAGAAGACGTTGCCATAGCCGCCGCTGGCCAGCACCACCACGTCCGCGAGGTGGGTCTCGATCGCGCCGGTGACCATGTCCCGGGCGATGATGCCGCGGGCCTTGCCGTCGGCGACGATCAGCTCGAGCATCTCGTGGCGGGTGAACTGGGTGACCGTGCCCGCCGCGACCTGGCGCTCCATGGCCTGGTACGCGCCGATCAGCAGCTGCTGGCCGGTCTGGCCGCGGGCGTAGAACGTGCGCGACACCTGCACCCCGCCGAACGAGCGGTTGTCGAGCAGACCGCCGTACTCGCGGGCGAACGGCACGCCCTGCGCCACGCACTGGTCGATGATCTTGGTGCTGACCTCGGCCAGGCGGTAGACGTTCGACTCGCGGGAGCGGTAGTCGCCACCCTTGACCGTGTCGTAGAAGAGCCGGTGGACGGAGTCGCCGTCCTCCTTGTAGTTCTTGGCCGCGTTGATGCCACCCTGGGCGGCGATCGAGTGCGCCCGGCGGGGCGAGTCCTGGTAGCAGAAGGACTTCACGACGTAGCCGGCCTCGCCCATGGTGGCGGCCGCCGAGGCGCCGGCCAGGCCGGTGCCGACGATGATGACCGACAGCTTGCGCCGGTTCGCCGGGTTCACCAGGCGGGCCTCGAACTTCCGGGTCGCCCACCGCTCGTCGATCGGCCCGTCCGGTGCCTTGGTGTCCGCGATCGGCGCACCGGGCGTGTAGTAGCCGGCGGCGTCGTCGGAGCGGTCACCCAGCGGTGACTCGTGCGAGGGGTCGGACGTCAGGGTGGTGTCCGGCATGTCGGTCATGTACGTCGGTCCTTACTTAGTCGATGACGCCGGCGAGGACGAAGATCGGCACGAGCGAGAAGCCGCCCGAGATGATCACGGCCAGGACGAACGCGAAGCGCTTGGCCAGCGTGCGTGCGCGCTCGGTGCTCGTGAGGCCGAGGGTCTGGAAGGCACTCCAGGTGCCGTGGTGCAGGTGCGCGCCCAGCATCGCCATGGCGACCAGGTAGATCGCGGTCAGCCACCACACCTCGAACGAGTCGACCAACAGCTCGTACGGGTCGTTGGTCGCGCCGCCCTGCACGTTGACCTTGCCGATCGTGAAGTTCAGCAGGTGCCACACGATGAACAGCAGCAGGGTCACGCCCCCGAGGCGCATCAGCCGGCTCGCGGGGATCGCGCCGGTGTGCTTCTTCATGACGTATTTGACCGAGCGCGCGGTGCGAGCCCGTCGCCAGAGCGCGACGGCGGCGTACACGTGCGCGACCAGAGCCACGACGAGGGTGACGCGGAGGATCCAGAGCACACCGTTCTCGGGCAGCATCGGCGTGCCGAGGATGCGCAGGTGGTGGGCGTACTCGTTGTAGGCATCGTGACCTGCGAAGGCCTTGAGGTTGCCGTACATGTGCAGGAGCACGAAGCCGATGAAGACGAAGCCGCTGATGGCCATCAGGAGCTTCAGCGCGATCGTGGATCGCGTCGACCGGCTGCCTTTAACAAGAGTCGGGGTTGCCACGGAGGCCACGCTATCCCTTCGTCGCCCGTCCGAGCGCCCCGGGGAGTGTGACATTCGCCCCGCTCAGGCTGCGCGGGCCACCGACGACCGGCGCAGCGTCTCGGCGTAGTGCACGCCGACCAGCTCCTCGACCGCGTCGCGCCAGGACCGGAGCTCGGCACGGGTCCGTCCCTGTCGGCCGAGCTGGGCGCGCAGGTCCGGATCGCCCACCAGTGTGGCCAACGCCCGGCGGAGGCCACGGGGTTCCGCCGGGTCGTAGAGCAGCCCGGTGCGGTCCTGCCGGACCGCGTCGAGGGTGCCGCCGGAGGCGGGCGCCACCACGGGTACGCCGCTGGCCGCGGCCTCGCGCAGCACGTGGCAGCAGGTCTCCTCCTCGCCCGGGTGCACCAGCACGTCCAGGGAGGCGAGGGCGGTGGCCAGGTCGCCACCGGTCAGGGTGCCGGGAAAGGTCGCCTCGGGCATCCGGTCGGTGAGCCAGCGCCGCTGCGGTCCGTCGCCGACGACCACCAGCCGGGTGCCGGGCACCTGACCGACCTCGACCAGGCGCCGTACGCCGTGCTGGCGGCGCAGCCCGCTGACGTGGCCGACCACCACCAGCGGACCACCGGGGGACCGCTCCCGCGCCCAGCGGGCGTGCAGGCGTTCGTCGCGCAGCTGCGGGCCGTATGCCGCGAGGTCGACGCCGGGTGACCACACCGGCGGCGGCTCGATCCCGGCGGCGGTCAGCTCCGCGTGCATCCAGCGGGTGGTCACCACGGCGTGGTCGGCGTGCGACCGGTACCGGCGCAACCACGGCTCCACCGCCGCCTGCGGGACGTGCGACTGCTCCACCAGGAGCGTCGGGAACCCGAGGCGGGAGGCGTGCTTGAGGGCCTTGCGGCCGACGCGTCCGGGAGAGGTCACGTGCACCAGGTCGGGGGCGAAGCCGGCGAGCGCCTCCCGGACCTGGGGGCCGGTCCGCTGCCCGGTGTCGGGGGCCGCGATCCGGGCCACCCGGGCGCCGCGGTACGTCGTCAGCCCGGGCGCCGGGGCCACCAGCAGCAGCTCGTGGCCGGCGTCGACGAGGTGGTCCGCCACCTGCCGGACCGTGGTGGTGGTGCCGTCGACGGCGGGGTAGAAGGACTCGGTCACCAGTGCGATCCGCATGACTCGAGGCTGACGGCCCTGCCCCAACTGACACCTGCGTCGGAGTGGCCGTGAGGTGAAATCCGGCCGACGAGTCGGCGGGGACGGCGGGCGGGCGCGAACGTGGACAAACCGGGCGCGCCTCTTGTCGGTCGGTGGTTTGTGTGGCAAGAGTGTCCCCATCACACGTGCCCACGGAGGTGCAGATGGCGTCGACCGGCGCAGGAGTGCAGGGGCCCACCCGGGCCGAGATCGAGGAACGGACCCTGCGCACCGATCGGTGGTGGCTGGCGCCGGCGGCGACGTTCGTGGTCTTCACGGCGTTCGTCATCTACGCGACCGTCCGCGCGTTCATGGGCCGCGACTACTACGCGGCGCCGTACCTCTCGCCGTTGTACTCGCCCTGCCTCGGTGACTGCGTCGAGGGTGCCTCCGACTTCGGACAGCCGTTCGGGTGGTTCCCGCTGTCGGCCGCGCTGATCATCCTGATCTTCCCGCTGGGCTTCCGGATGACCTGCTACTACTACCGCAAGGCCTACTACCGGGCCTTCTGGCTGTCGCCGCCGGCGTGCGGGGTAGCCGAGCCGCACAAGGCCTACTCCGGCGAGACCCGCTTCCCGCTGATCCTGCAGAACGTGCACCGCTACTTCTGGTACGCCGCGATCCTGGTCGGCCTGGTGCTCACCTTCGACACGGTGCTCGCGTTCCGCAACGAGGACAAGGAATGGGGCCACATGGGCCTCGGCACGCTGTTGATGGTGATCAACATCGTGTTCATCTGGCTCTACACGCTGTCGTGCCACTCGTGCCGGCACACGGTGGGCGGCCGGCTGCGGCACTTCTCCAAGCACCCGGTGCGCTACAAGCTGTGGACGTGGGTGTCCCGGCTGAACGTCAACCACGGGCGCTACGCGTGGTACTCCCTGTTCTCCGTGGCGCTGGTGGACCTCTACGTCTACCTGCTGGCCAGCGGCGTGATCGACGACGTGAGGTTCTTCTAATCCATGACTGAGGCACAGAACCGGCACCCGATGACCGGCAACGAGATGTCGGGCAGCCGTCCCGGCGGCATGGAGCGACACCAGTACGACGTCGTGGTGATCGGTGCCGGCGGTGCCGGGCTGCGTGCCGCGATCGCCGCCCAGGACGCCGGTGCCCGGACCGCGATCGTCTGCAAGTCCCTGCTCGGCAAGGCGCACACCGTGATGGCCGAGGGCGGCATCGCCGCGGCCATGGGCAACCGCTGGCC
>JBEVFC010000153.1:0-5342 GCA_040512455.1 Nocardioides sp. | reverse complement strand
GGCGGCGGTGACCCGGAGCAGCTCCGCCGGAGTGCCCGGGAAGTCCTTGAAGTCGTCGTCGAGGACGAGGTAGGCCGAGGAGGTTGGCCGGGAGGCCCTGTCGGTGCTGGCGTAGCCGTAGTAGCCGTCCTTGCCGATGTCACCCAGGTAGACGTCGAGCCCGGTGTCCGGGCCCTCGTCGTTGGCGGTGCCGGCCGGTGCGGTGCCGAGGTCGGGAACCGGCGCCTTGTAGCCGAGCCCGGTGACCTCTTGCTTCCACACGTTGCCCACGACACGGGCCACCTCGTCGACCCAGTCAGGGACGCCGTCGGCGGGGGAGGTGTCGGCCGGCGGAGGAGCGTGCCGGGTGGACGCCACGTAGTGGACGCACACGTCGCCCAGGCAGTACGGCGTCTCCTCGTCGACCGGGACCCCGTTGCCGTCCTCGTAGGCGAGCAGGCCGGGGTCGCCGCCGGGATCGGTCGGCCGGCCCAGGATCCGCTCGGCCCTCCGCCGGTCGCCGGTGGGGAGGTCGGACAAGGTCTGGCTGAGCTGGTTCAGCACCAGCGTCGGGTCCTGGGTCGACTCGCCGGCAACGAGGTCCTCGGCGGCGGCCAGGCTCTCCTCGGCGATCTCCGTCGGGGTGCCCGGGTCGGTCAGCGGGTCCACGACCTCGTCCGCGGTCGTGGCCGCGGCCGGCGCGCCCGGCTCGTCGGAGGCGCCGTACGACGGGAGCGTCGCGGCACTCGCGAGCAGCGCGCCGGCGAGGGCGGTGGCCACCAGCGGGACCAGGCGGGGAGGACTAGACGGCAGACGCATGGCCGCCAGCCTACGTGAGGTGCCGGCCGATCCTCGAAGCCAGAACGTCAGGCGGAACCGGAGATCTTCTCGATCAGCGCCGTCGTGGAGATGGCGGGGGTCCTGGGGAGGTAGACGACCTCGCAGATGTCCTCGAACTCGTCGAAGCGGCCCTTCCAGTCGTCGCCCATGACCAGCACGTCCGCGCCGTACTTCTGGATGTAGTCCCGCTTGAGCTCGAGGCTCTCCTCCACGAACACCTCGTCGACGGGCTTCAGGGCGGCGACGATGGCCAGCCGCTCGGACTGGCTGAACACCGGCGATCGGCCCTTCTTCCTCTCGTTGAGCGCGTCGGCGGAGACGCCGACGACCAGGCGGTCACCCAGGGACGCGGCGCGCTCGATGACGCGGAGGTGGCCGACGTGGAAGACGTCGAAGGTGCCGAACGTGATGACGGTGCGGGGCATGGGTTCAGCCTACCGGCGGGCGCAGGTTAGGCTTGCCTTAGAACGTGCTTCTCCGCCGACCACCAGAGAGAAAACCCCATGCGTGCGTCCGCCCTCCTCGCCACCGGCCTGGCCCTGGTCTCCCTCTCCGCGACCGCCGGTTGCGGCCTGTTCGGCGAGGACGAGCCCGCCGACCTGCAGGTCTACTCGGCCCGGCACTACGGCTCCGAGGAGGTCTTCAAGCAGTTCACCAAGGAGACCGGGATCACCGTTGACTTCCTCGGCGGGGAGAACGCCGAGCTGCTCGAGCGGATCAAGGCCGAGGGTTCGGACTCGCCGGCCGACGTCTACATGACCGTGGACGCCGGCAACCTCTGGAACGCCGCCGACCAGGGACTGCTGGAGCCGCTCGTCAGCTCCACCCTCGACCAGGCCGTCCCCGAGCAGTACCGCGACTCCCAGGACCGCTGGTTCGGGCTGGTGCTGCGCGCCCGCACGGTGCTCTACAACCCGGACAAGGTCAGCGAGTCCGACCTCGACCCCAAGGACACCTACGCCGGCCTGGCGGACCCGAAGTGGAAGGGCCGGATCTGCATGCGCGACACCAGCGAGGCCTACACGGTCTCCCTGGTCGCCTCGCTGATCGACCTCTACGGCCGCGAGAAGGCCCTGGACATCGTCAAGGGATGGGTGGCCAACGACGTCGACGTGATGGCCAACGACGTGCTGCTCATCGACGCGGTGGACGCCGGCACCTGCGACGTGGCGCTGGTCAACCACTACTACCTCGCCCGTGAGCTCGTGGACCGCCCGGACCTGAACGTCAAGCTGTACTGGGCCTCGCAGGAGGGCGCCGGCACGCACGTGAACCTCTCGGGGGCCGGCGTGGTGAAGACCAGCGACAACAAGGACCAGGCCCAGGAGCTCCTCGAGTGGCTGGCCACCAAGGGCCAGGACGACATGATCGAGGGCAACCACGAGTTCCCGGTCAACCAGGACGTGCAGCCCGACGAGGTGGCCCGCTCCTTCGGTGACTTCAAGCCGATGCCGATCGACGCCGAGGCGTACGGCGCGCTCAACGCCGACGCGGTCGACCTGCTCGCGGAGGCGGACTACAAGTAGGTCGCCGATGACACAGACGCTCACGCCGCTCCCGCCCACGGAGCGGGTGCACCGGTCAGCCCGGACCCGCCGCGCCACCTCGCGCGGCCGACCGGGCTGGTCGGCGTCGGTGCTGCTGATCGCCGCGGCGGTGATCGGTCCGGTCGCCGTGGTGCTCATCGACGTGGCCAACGGAGGGCTGCCCGACTGGCCGCGCAACCTCGGCGACATGGTGGTCACCACGCTGCTGCTGATGGCCGGTGTCGGCGTCGGCACCCTGGTGATCGGCTGCGGGCTGGCGTGGCTGGTGACCGCGTACACGTTCCCGTTGCGCAACGTGCTGGTCTGGCTGCTGGTGCTGCCGCTGGCCATGCCCGCCTATATCCTGGGCTTCGTCTTCCTCTCGACGTTCGACGCCGCCGGGCCGGTGCAGCAGTGGCTGCGGTCGGTGCTGGGGGAGGGCGTGCAGTTCTCGGTGAGCACGCTGGGGGGCTGCGTCGTGGTGATGTCGCTGACCCTCTATCCCTACGTCTACCTGCTGGCGCGGGCGGCGTTCGCCGAGCAGGCCCCCTCGACGTACGACGCCGCCCGCACGCTCGGCGCCGGCCGCGGTCGGGCGTTCTTCCGGGTGCTGGTGCCGCTGGCGCGGCCGTCGCTGGCCGCCGGCCTGGCGCTGGTGATGATGGAGGTGCTCACCGACTTCGCGACCGTGCAGTACTTCGGCGTGCAGACCGTGTCGGTGGGGGTCTACACGGTCTGGAAGGGCTCCTACGACTTCGGCTCGGCCGTGCAGCTGGCCTCGCTGGTGATGCTGTTCGCGGTCGCGGTGCTGGCGGGGGAGCGGCTGATGCGCGGCCGGGCCCGTTTCACCCAGCAGGGCGGTCACGGCCGCGGTCTCCAGCCCGAGCGGCTCCCGGCCGGTCGCGGGCTGCTGGCCACCGCCGTGTGCCTGCTGGCGCTGGCCGCCGCGGTCTTCGTCCCGGTCGCCCGGCTGATCTGGTGGGCGGTCGACCACGCCCGCGGCGACGGCCCGCCCGCGCTGGACTCCGGCTTCGCGCAGGCCTTCTCCAACTCCGTCGCGGTCGCGGCGATCGCCTCCCTGGCCTGCGTCGCGCTGGCGCTGGTCATCGGCCACGCGGTCCGGCTCGGCGGGGGCCGCGGGCTGCGGGCCGCCGCCCAGCTCACCACGTTCGGCTACGCGGTGCCGGGTGCGGTGATCGGCATCGGCACCCTGCTGATGTTCGCCTGGCTCGACCGGGCCCTGGAGTGGGGCGGCATCCAGGGTGGCACCGGGCTGCTGGTGACCGGCTCGGTCGTCGGCATCCTCTACGCCTACGCCGTCCGCTTCCTCGGGCCGGCCTACCAGGCCATCGACGCGTCGTACCAGAAGGTGCCGGCCACGCTCACCCAGAGCGCGCTCAGCCTCGGCGCCCGTCCCCTGCGGGTCCTCGGGCGGGTGCACGGGCCGCTGGTACGGTCCGGCGTGGCCGTGGCGCTCGTCCTCGTGGCGATCGACGCGATCAAGGAGCTGCCGCTGGTGCTGCTGCTGCGGCCGTTCGGCTTCACTACCGTGTCCGTGTGGGTCTACCAGCTGGCGAAGGAGAACCTGTGGGGTCTGGCCGCGCTCCCCGCGCTGGTGATCATCGCGCTGGCGACGGTTCCGGTGTTCATCCTGTTCCGGCAGGTGCGCGCCGCGGACGCCCAGGTGCGCGGCGGCAGGTCGCGGCGGAGCCGCTGACGTGACCACCACCCCCGCCCTCGTGTTCGAGGGCGTCTCCAAGTCGTACGGCGCCGTGCCGGCCGCGCGCGACCTCGACCTGTCCGTGCACCCCGGCGAGATGGTGACGCTGATCGGCCCGTCCGGCTGCGGCAAGTCGACCGCACTGCGGCTGATCGCCGGCCTCGAGCGTCCCGACGCCGGCCGGATCCTGGTCGCCGGCGAGGAGGTCGCCGGGCCGGGGACGTTCGTGAACCCGGAGAAGCGCCGCGTCGGGCTGGTCTTCCAGGACCACGCGCTGTTCCCGCACCTGACCGTCACCCGCAACGTGGAGTGCGGGCTCCACGGCGCGCACGGGCTGCCCCGTGACCAACGGGCCGCCCGGGCCGCCGAGGTGCTCGAGCTGGTCCGGCTGGGCCACCTGGCCGGCCGCTACCCGCACGAGCTGTCCGGCGGTGAGCAGCAGCGGGTGGCGCTGGCACGTGCCCTCGCGCCACGGCCGGCCGTCGTACTCCTGGACGAGCCGTTCTCCTCCCTCGACGAGAACCTCCGTGCCCAGGTCCGCACCGAGCTGGTCGGCGTGCTGCGCGAGACCGGGACCACCGCGATCTTCGTGACCCACGACCAGACCGAGGCGCTGTCCATCGGCGACCGGGTGGTCGTCATGCAGGCAGGCAGGATCGAGCAGGCGGACACGCCGTACCGCGTCTTCGAGGAGCCGGCCACCCGCTTCGTCGCCTCGTTCATGGGCGACGCCGACTTCCTGCGGGCCCACGTCCACCACGCGCTGCTGACCTGCGAGATCGGGGTCGTCTCGACGGTGCCGGGGTGGGCCGACGCGGACGTCGACGTCGACGTGGTGCTGCGCCCGCACGAGGTGGCGCTGACCCAGGAGCCGGGTCGGAGCGGTTCGGGGGCCGAGGTCGTCGCGGTCGACTACCACGGTGCGTTCGTGCTGCACACGGTCCGGCTCGAGTCCGGGCAGACGCTGCGCTCGTGGCAGCCGCACTCGGTGCGCCTGCCGGTCGGCACGCCGGTCTCGGTGTCCGTGGTGCCGGGCATCACGCCCACGCTGATGGTGGGCGACCGCGCGATGGTGTCGCCGCCTGACACAATCGCCCGCGATGACCATTCCCCTGATCACGCCTGAGCCCGAGGCCGACGCCGCCCGGGCCCGCGGGCTCCGCCGCATGCGCAGCCTGGCGCTCGCCCTGCTGGTGTTCGCGGCCGTCGTCTACCTGCTGACCCTGGGCGCGGACGGCTGGCTGGGCTTCGTCAACGCGGGCGCCGAGGCGAGCATG
>JBEVFC010000146.1:0-11641 GCA_040512455.1 Nocardioides sp. | reverse complement strand
GCGCCAGAATCACTAGGTACCTAGTGATTTCGACAGGCGCTACGGAGCGTCGGTGGCGAGCGCCCGGCTGGTGGCGATCAGGTAGCGCTTGACCTGGTCGGGGGAGACGGGAGCGATGCCCGGGACCCCGGGGGCGAGCTCCTTGATCAGCATCCCGACCCGGGCGAGCTGGAGCGCCCCGAGTCCGGTGGCGTACATGTGGTTGGCCAGCAGGTCGGTGTCCCCGACGTGGAAGGTGCCGGCGGCGACGCCGTCGTCGAGGGTGCTGCGCAGGGCGCCGAGGCAGCCGGAGATGCTCCGGCCGAGCCGGAACAGCGCGGACTCGCTGATCTCGTCGAGCAGCTCGGGGCCGGGACGTCGCATCAGCGCCTGGGCGCAGTCCACGAACGCGGGGTACTCCAGGCCGTAGTCGACGAACTCCCCGACGAGGACGCCGAGCCGCTCCTGCGGGTCGGCGATGTCGGCGGAGACGGACTCGAGCCGGGCCCGCAGCTCGTCGAGGTAGCCGACGAGGGTCAGGGCGAACAGCTCCTCCTTGCCGGAGAAGTGCCGGTAGAGGATCGCCCGGTTCGTGCCGACCAGCTTGGCGATGTCGTCGATGTTGACGTCCCGAACCCCGCGCTCGTCGAACAGCTCGCGGGTGGCCTGCAGGATCTGCTTCTCGCGCTGTCGTCGCCGGGTCGCCGCGGCCGAGCGCCGCCGGTCACCCGCCGGCATGATGTCGGGGGTCGTCCCACCGTCCAGCTCGTCCATGGCCGCAGTGTAGGCCGAGGTGTAACTCGGAGTCACACATCCGTCAGCCCGGTGTCAGCGCCGTGTCAGCCTGATGTCAGCAGACGCGTCGCGCTCAGGAGTAGCGGTGGCTCTTCGCCGCGTGGCCGTGCTCGCGGGTGCAGGTGCGTCCGCTCATGTTGCGGTGGCCGCACAGCGCCTCGGTCGGGGCCGCCGGCTCGGACGGAGCCGCACTCGACGTCGCCGGCCGGGCCGGCGCCTTCGGTGCCACGGGCGCCTTCGCCGCGGGCGTGCCGCTCCGCTTCTTCGCCTGCTCGTAGCGGGCCTCACGCATGGCCCGCAGGCCTTCCATCTTGCTCATCGTCGCTTCACGAGGCACAGCCTAGGTCCCGGGACCGACAGTTCCCGACAGGCGCTCAGGCAGGCGCTTGAATGGTCGCGTGACGACACCCACGGTCGTGGCCACCGCCAACGTGCACTGGAGGCTGCCGGCAGGCTCGGCCCGGCGAGCGCTGGAGGATGTGCTGGATCAGGGGCCCGACCTCGTCGGTCTGCAGGAGTGGGGCCTCTCGCGTCTCCGGCTGCTCAGGGAGACCGGCAGCGTCGGGCTCGTCCCCGACCTCGGCATCCGGCTGCCGTGCAGCATCGGCGGCCGGGCATCCGGCTACACGTGGAGCGCGCCCGTGCTCGGCGGCTGCCCGGTCGGGGCGCGGGCGGACCGGTTCCAGCTGACCGGCTGCCGGTGGGTGGTGCTGAGCGGCGCGGGCCGAGCCGCTCGGAGCGACCAGCGGTTCCGCCTGCGGCGCGCCCGGCTGGCCACCGTCGCGACGTACCGCGACCTTCGAGCAGAGCGACCGGTCAGCGTCGTGTGCTACCACCTGACACCCGGCGTCCAGGCCCTCGGGCGGTACCGCGAGGACCGGCCGCAGGTCGTCGCCCGGCACCGCCAGGAGGTACGCCGCCTGCAGGACCTCGTCGACGCCCTGCTCGCCCGCGGACACGACGTCCACGCGCTGGGCGACTCCAATCTCGACGGCTTCCGGCTGCGCGGGCTGACGTCCGCCTGGCAGGGACGCGAGGACGAGCCGGGCACCCTGGGCGCCCACCGCAAGGTCGACGACGTGCACAGCAGCGTCGGTCGCGCCATCGCGGTGACCCGGCTGACCAGCGACTCCGACCACCAGGCCGTGATCGTGAACGTCAGGCGGACGAGCTCAACACCCGGTGACAACCGCCGCCCGTCCGGGGGAGACTGAAATCCCAGCCACCTCCTGTCGAAGGGACCTGCCGTGACGACGAAGAGCGACTTCTCCGAGGACGAGTGGAGCCGGATCGTGAGGGCGCCGTTCGTGGCCGGCCTCGCCATCTCGCTGGCCGACCCGGGCGGCCCCATCGAGGCCGCCAAGGAGACGATGGCCACCATCAGGTCCGCCACGAACCCTCCCAGCCGGGAGCAGCTGCTGACCGAGGTGGCGCTCGACATCCAGGCGGAGGTCCAGGCGAAGCGGCACCCGCTGAAGGGCTACAAGCCCACCAAGGGCGGTGCCCCGGGCGAGCAGGTGCTCAAGGAGCTGCAGGAGGTGCAGGTCCTGGTGGCGTCCCGTGCCACCAGCGAGGAGACCGCAGCGTTCCGCCAGTGGCTGCTGGACACCGCGAAGGCGGCCGCCGAGGCGGCCAAGGACGGCGGCTTCATGGGGTTCGGTGCCAAGCAGGTCAGTGACGGCGAGCAGGCCATGCTCGAGCAGGTGCGGATGGCCGTGTCCTCCGGCTGACCGGGCGGGAGCACGACCGACCTCGCCTCAGATGGGGCGGCGATCCAGGACGATGCCGCGGGCGCGCAGGCCGTCCGCCAGGCCGTAGCCGTCGGGTGCCAGGACCGGGGCCGCGGCACCGCTGCCATCGCCGACCGTCGGCCGGTCCGGCGCAGTGGCGTTGCCATGAATGACCACCTGCTGCGTCAGGCTCAGCTGCCGGATCGCCACGCCGAGCACCCGGTCCGGGGCCGCGGCGACGGCCTCGGCGTACAGGAGCGGGTCGTGCTGCCCGTCGTCGCCGACGAGCAGCCACCGCAACCCGGGGAGGTCGTCGACCAGACGGCGCAGCTCGGTGCGTTTGTGGTCCTGGCCCGAGCGGAACCAGCCGCTCTCCGTCGGGCCCCAGTCCGTGAGCAGGAGTGGGCCCTGGGGAAAGCCGTGCCGGGCGAGGAACGCGTTCAGCGGCACCGCGAGGTTCCAGGCACCGGTGGAGAGGTAGACCACGAAGAGATCGGGATGGGCCGCCGTGATCTGGGCGTAGAGCTCCGACATCCCGGGGACCGCCCGACGGGTGCTCTCCCGGGCGAAGAACGCGTTGCGGAACGCCACCAGCGGGCGGGGCAGCATCGTCTCGATCACCGTGTCGTCGATGTCGCTGACCAGCCCGGTCCGGGTCTCGGGCCCGACGACGTGGACCGGCGCCTCGACCGGCTCGGCGTCCTCGAGCGTGAACGTCACCCGCGACCAGCCAGGTTCGAGGTCGCTCGGGAGCCGCAGGTCGAGGTAGCCCTCGCGGTCACTGATGGCATGGTGAAGGTGGCTGCCGACCCGGACGGTGACCGGCACCCCGGGCGCCTCGGTCGTGACGAACCGACGCCACCCGCGGGCGTCCCGGACACCGACGCGCGACGACCCGGGTGGCACCAGGAGGACCCGGGCCAGTACCCGGACCCAGCCGTCGGCGCCGTACCCGACGTGCGGCGACACGGCCGGTCGCCACCCTCGGCGCTGCAGCGCTCGTGCGACCACGGCGGAGACCCGAGCCTCGAGCCGGGCGGCGCCGTGCAGCGGGCCGGTGCCCGGCGCGTCGTGCATCATGCGTTCATCTTGGCGCATCCGGCGTCGCCGGGGACGGCTCAGGAGTCGTCGTGGCCGGCGAGCCGGCGTACGTCGTCGATGGTGTCGGCCTCGTCGGCGGTCTTGTCGTCCCGGTAGCGGACCACCCGCGCGAAGCGCAGCGCCAGCCCGCCGGGATAGCGGCTCGAGCGCTGCAACCCGTCGAAGGCGATCTCGACCACCTGCTCCGGGCGCAGGTGCACGACCCAGTCGTCGCGCTCGGTCATCAGCTCGGTGAACCGCTCGGTCTGCCAGGCGAGCATCTCGTCCGTCATCCCCTTGAAGGTCTTCCCCAGCATCACGAAGCCGCCGGAGGGGTCGCGGGCACCGAGGTGGATGTTGGACAGCCAGCCCTTGCGCCGGCCGGAGCCCTCCTCCACCGCGAGGACGACCAGGTCGAGCGTGTGCACCGGCTTCACCTTGACCCAGCCGCTGCCACGGCGGCCGGCGGCGTACGGCGCACTGAGGCTCTTGACGACCACGCCCTCCTGGCCGGCGGCCACGGCGGCGTCAAAGACCCGGGCCACCTCGTCGGGAGCGGAGACGATCTCGCGGGGGACCCGGTGCGCCTCGGGCACCAGCCCGGCCAGCCGCTCGGACCGCTCCGAGGCCGGGAGGTCGAGCAGGTCCTCGCCGTCGAGGTGCAGCAGGTCGAAGAAGTACGGCGTGATGGCCACGCCGCTGCCCGACGCGGTCCGCGATGCGGTCTCCTGGAACGGCCGGGGCCGACCGTCGGGGCCGACCGCCAGTGCCTCGCCGTCGATGACCGCCCGCCCGGCCGGCAGCGCACGCACGACCTCGACGACCTCGGGCAGCCGGCCGGTGATGTCCTCCAGGGTGCGGGTGGCCAGCAGCACCCGGTCGCCGTTCTTGTGCGCCTGGAGCCTGATGCCGTCGAGCTTCCAGTCGACCGCGACCTGTTCGGCGCCGATCCGCGCCCACGCGGCCGCGGGGTCGGGCTCGCTCGCGGCCAGCATCGGCAGCACCGGACGTCCGACCTCGAGGCCCACCGCGGCGAGACCGGCCTCACCCTCGGCGACGGCGATGCCGACCACGGCCCGGGTGGAGCCGGCGAGCATCGCCGCCGACCGCACCGCGGCCACCGGGATGCCGGTCAGCTTCGCCAGCCCCTCCTGGACCAGCGCATCGGACGCGCCCTGACGGACGTTGCCGGTGATCGCCCCGACCAGCCAGCGCTGCTCGGCGGGCGTGGCCCGGCCGAAGAGTGATGCGGCGGTGGACTCCCGCACGGACCGGGACCCAGGCCCCGACAGCCCGGCGAGCTCGGTGAAGACCGCATCCACCTCGAGCACCTCGAGCGACGGCTCGTGCGACGCCTCGGGAGCCTCCCGGGTGGACCGCCAGCCCAGTCCGGTGCGCCGCTGACGCAGCAGCCCGGCGAGGTAGACCGTCACCACCTCCAGCTCCTCGGGCTCGGCGTGCCCGAGCACCTCCGCGAGGATCTCCACCTTGGCCAGGCGCGACCGGGTGGCGGCGACCCGAGCGGAGGCATCCACGATCTCGGCGAGCAGCATGCCGCCATCATGGCGGACCCCGCCGACAGTCCCGCACCGGTCGTGGACACCCCTCACCGGTAGTCCGGGTGGTTGTGATTGCTGGGGTTGGGCTGGGGTTGACCGGTCCAGACGTGAATGGTGCTCTCGAAGTCCGGGGATGGCAGTCAGCACAGTGCGCGGGGGTGGTCTCGATGAAGGTCGTGGTTGCAGGGATCGTCGGTGCACTGTTCCTGGTTCTCCTGCTCACCCCACCCGGCACGCGCGCGGCCACCGGGGCGGCGCAGGCGGGCACGGTCACCGTGGTGCAGGCGGTGCCCGGACGCACCGTGGTCGTCCGCGTCGACGGCAAGCCGGTGCAGGGCGCCGCCGAGGTGGGGGAGTTCCTCGGCCCGCTGCGCCTGCCCGCCGGAAGCCACAAGGTGTCGTTCACCGACGACGCAGGAGACGTCGACGTGACGTCGACGCTCCGGGTGAAGGCGGGGTCGACCAGTGACGTGGTGCTGCACCGACCCGCGTCGGTGGGCGGAGCGCCGGTGGTGAGCTCCTACGGCACCCCGACCGAGCCGATCGGTCCCGGCAAGGCCCGGGTCCTCGTCGCCCACACGGCCACGGTGGCCCCGGCGGACGTGCGGGTGGACGGGCAGGTCGTCTTCACGAACATCGCGAACGGGGAGTTCGCCACCGCCGACGTGCCGGCCGGCACGCACGTGGTCGAGCTGCTGCCGACCGGCACCACGACCGACCCGATCCTCGGGCCACTCGACCTCACCGTCGCCGCCGGCACCGTCTCGATGGTGTACGCCGTCGGGAACCCCCGCGACCGGTCGATGCAGGTGATCCTTCACAGTGGACAGCTGCGCGACGACGGCACCGTCGTCCCGGACACGATCCGCACCGGCTCCGCCGGCCTGCTCGCCGGACTCCGGGTGCGGCAGTTCGGACCGTGATGGGGAGCCGGCCGGCCTGGGGACCGACCGGCCTCGTCACGATCGCGCTCCTGCTGTCCGTGACGGGATGTGCTCACGCCCGGGAGCCGACCTCGCCGGTGGTGAACGCCGCCGGCGACACCACCGCGGCCCCGGCGGTGCCTCCCGCCCAGCGGGCCGCCTCCCAGGTGGTGCCCGAGGCGCCACGCGTCGTACGGCTGCCGAGCGGTACGACGGTCCGGGTCAGCGCGGTCGGGACCCGGCGTGACGGACGGCTGGCCGTGCCCGGAGACGTGCGCCGAGCCGGCTGGTGGCGTGGCGGCTCACGGGTGGGCGACCCGTTCGGCGCGATGCTGGTCGCCGGGCACGTGGACTCGCGGACCCAGGGGCTGGGGGCCTACGCCGAGCTGCTCACCGTCCGCCGCGGCCAGGAGGTCGTGGTCCGCACCGCCTCGCTCCGGCAGACCTATCGGATCCGGTCCCTCCGCCTGGTGCCCCAGGCACGCCTCGCCACTCGTCCGTCGCTGCACTCGCCCCGCGGGCCCCAGCGACTGGTGCTGGTCACCTGCGCCCCGCCGTACGACGAGGCGCACGGTGGGTACCAACACCTCGCGGTGGTCACGGCGTACCCGGCCGGGCGCCCGTCCCGACGGAGCGGGTGATGTCGGGCCGCAAGCCACCGCGGCCGCTCGCGCAGCCGTTCGTGCCGCGGCAGCGGCGCCCGACCCGGCCTGCGCCCGAACCCGAGCCTGAGCCGGCGCCCGCACTCCGGGTCGCGCCGGAACTCGAGGAGGTCGAGGACGTCGAGCCAGGCCCGCCGCGGCTGCTCGGCGTAGTCGTCGCCGGAATGGGCGTGCTGGTGCTGCTGGCCGCGACGATCTTCCTGGTGCTGCGCGGCGACGACAACGCCCCGTCCGCCGGCAGCGGCAACGGGCCTGCGCCCGAGCCCCCGGTCGAGCTCGCCCCCCGCACCTCGTACGTCGACACCCGGGTCACCGCCGACGGCGACCTGGTCGTGCGGCAGTGGGTCCACGGGAAGGCCGCCTTGTTCGGCGTGACCCTGGCGCCGCCGCCGTCCGCCGGGGCAGTGCAGGTCACGGACGTCCTGGTCGTGGCCGGTGACCGGATCGCGCCGGGTCCGGAACGGCTGCGCCGCGGACGTGGGTCGTTCACGTTCACCGGCACTCACGACGTGTACCTGACCTACCGGGTCGCGGGGGCGGTCGAACGCAGCGACTCCGCGCCCGGCCGCGCGCTGGCCCGGTTCACCAGCCTGGACGTGGACGTGACGCCGCCGATGCTGGCCACGACGTACGCCGTCTCCGGCGGCGACGTGCTGGCCCTGGCGTGCAGCCCGGGGGAGCCGGGAGCGGTGCCGGTGCCCTGCGGCGCGCCCAGCGGTGACGGGTGGCAGGTGGAGCGCGAGGGAGACGACCGCGACGACGTGGTGATCGCCCAGCTCGACCTGCCCTGACCCCGAGGCTCTCCCGCCGCTCGCCCAACACTGGGGTTGACGCCTCGCACCGACGGTGATGATCTGGGGTCGGGAGGGGGCACGTTTCCCAACTGTCCCCGGAGGCGTGCGATGCACGCAAACTACCCCCGGCTCGGGCTGGTGGCGCTGGCACTGGCGCTTGCCCAGACGGCGCTGGCCGGTGCGCCCGCCGGCCTCCCCGAGAACGCGTCTGCGCGCCTGTCCGGCTCCCTCACGCTCGTCCAGGCCGTCCCCGGACGGACGGTCGACATCCGGATCGACGGGCGCCCGGTCCGCCGGGCCGCCGACGTGGGGGACGTCGTCGGCCCGGTCCGGCTCTCCGCCGGCCGGCACACCGTGACCTTCGTGAGCCCCGGCGAGGCCGAGGTCGAAGCGGCGATCCGGGTCAACGCGGGGGGCTCCCGGGACGTGGTCCTGCATCGGCCGGCCGTCCCGGCCGGAAGGCCCGTGGTGAGCTCGTTCCGCACGCCGACCGGCGGCGTCGCGCCGGGCCGGGCCCGCCTCGTCGTCGCGACGACCGCCAGTGTGGTGCCGGCCGACGTCCGTGTCGACGGGCGCGTCGTCTTCACCAACATCGCCAACGGCGAGTCCGCCCGGACCCAGGTGGAGCCCGGCATCCACCGGGTGACCCTGGTCCCGTCCGGGCTCGCGGGCCCGGTGGTCCTCGGACCGGTCGACGTGGCGGTCGCTCCGGGCACGGTGACGGTCCTGTACGCGGTCGACGGGCCGGGTTCCGGCGCCGCGATCGTGCACACCCTGGCGCTGCGCCCCGGGGGTGGCGTGGCGCCCGGGAGGGTCGACACCGGGTCGACCGGGCTGGCACGTGACCTGCCCGTCCGTCAGTTCGGTGGGGGGTGAGCCATGGCCGTGCCCCGCACTCTGCGAGCGTTCGCACCGGCCGTGGTGCTGGCGCTGTTCCTCGGCATGTTCGCGCCCGGCCAGGGGGAGGACCCGGTGCCGCCGCAGGCGCCGAGGGTGGTGCGGCTGCCCAGCGGTGCCGAGGTCCCGGTGCGCACGGTCGGCACCGAACCGGACGGGGAGCTGCGGGTGCCCGGGGACGCCCGGTCGGCCGGGTGGTGGCGGGGTGGTTCCCGCGTCGGGGACGCGTCCGGGAAGACGCTGCTCGCCGCGCACGTCGACGCCCCCGGCCAGGGGCTCGGGCCGTTCGCCGAGCTCTATGCCACCCGCCCGGGAGCCCGCGTGGTGCTGCGGTCGGAGGATCTGGTGCAGGTCTTCCGGATCCGCTCCGCCCGGCTGGTCCCTCGTGGCTCGGTGGCGGGCCGTCCCGGTCTCTACTCGCTCCGGGGTTCGCGTCGGCTGGTCCTGGTCACCTGTGCGCCGCCGTACGACGCCCGGCACGGTGGCTACCGGAACCTCCTGGTGGTGGTCGCCGCCCCCACCGGCCCGGCCCGGGCGTCCCGATGACCGCGCCGAGCGTCGGTGCCGGCGGCTAGATTGCGGGGATGGAGCGAACCTGGCGACCCGAGTGGCCGTGCCCGGTCGGGCAGGTGCTCCGTCAGCACCGCCGCGGCGCCGGCGACCCGACGTACCGCATCGACGCGGCGGGTGGGCACTGGCGCGGCATCCGTACGCCGACCGGGCCCGCCACCCTGCACGTCCGGGCGCTGTCCCGCGAGGGCACGGTGCACGCCGAGGCCTGGGGACCGGGGGAGGAGTGGGTGCTCGACGCGCTGCCGGCGCTGCTCGGCGCGGACGACGACCCCAGCGGCTTCGAGCCGCGGCACCCGGTGCTCGTCGACGCGGTGCGCCACCACCCGCACTGGCGGATCGGGCGGACGGGGCTGCTGCTCGAGTCGCTGGTGCCCGCGGTCATCGAGCAGAAGGTCACCGGCAAGGAGGCCTTCGGCGGCTTCCGGGCGCTGGTCCACCGTTTCGGCGAGCGGGCGCCCGGGCCGGGCGAGGGGATGCGCCTGTGGGTGCAGCCCGACGCCGCCACCCTGCGGGGCATCCCGTCCTGGGAGTGGCTGCGGATGCACATCGACCCGGCCCGGTCCCGGACCGTCGTCCAGGCCGCCCGGCTGGCGCCCTCGCTGGAGCGTCTGGTCGCCGCCGACCACGCCGACGCCGACCGCCGGCTGCGGTCCGTGCCCGGCATCGGGGTGTGGACCAGCGCCGAGGCGCGGGTCCGGGCGATGGGAGACCCCGACGCGGTGAGCTTCGGCGACTACCACATCGCCCAGGACGTCGGCTGGGCCCTGACCGGCGCCCCGGTCGACGACGCCGGGCTGGCCGAGCTGCTCCGTCCCTGGCGCCCGCACCGGCAGCGCGTGCAGGCGCTGGTCGGGATGATGGGGCTGCGCCGGCCCCGGCGGGGCCCGCGGATGTCGTTGCCGACGCACCTGCCGGCGACGTAGCTACAGCAGCGGACGCAGCGGCGCCAGCACCGCCTCGGTGAACCGGCGGTAGATGTCCCGCGACTCCCACTCGCCCTGCGTGAGCTCGACGCAGTTCGACAGGTCGGTCTCGAAGACCCGTTCCATCGCGGCGGCCATGTCGTCGTCGATGACCTCGACGTTGATCTCGTAGTTGCCGGTCATGCTCAGCCGGTCGATGTTGGCGGTGCCGATCGTCGACCACTGACCGTCGATGGTCGCGGTCTTGGCGTGCACCATCGCGTCGCGGAAGCGGAAGATCCGCACCCCGGCCTCGAGCAGCTGGCCGAAGTACCCGCGGGACAGCCAGTCGGCGACGATGTGGTTGGACTTGGCCGGCAGCAGCAGCCGCACGTCCACGCCGCGCAGCCCCGCGGCCACCAGGGCGTCGACGAAGTCCTGGTCCGGGATGAAGTAGGCGTGGGTGAGCCAGATGTTCCCGCTCGCGCGGTTGATCGCCTCGAGGTACATCGACCGGATCGGGAACATCCACAGCCGCGGCACGTTGCGGTGCAGCCGGATGCTCGGCTCCCACTGGGAGGCGGTCTCGAGGAGCAGCGGCCGCTCGCTGGCCCGGAACCGCTTGCGGCGGTTCAGGTTCCAGAAGTCCGCGAAGGCGCGCTTGAGGTCCCAGACCCCGGGCCCGGTGATCCGGCAGTGCGTGTCGCGCCACTCGGTGGCGTAGGGCGTCCCGATGTTGTAGCCGCCGAGGAAGCCGACCTCGTCGTCCACGACCAGGATCTTGCGGTGGTTGCGGCCGTAGCGGCGCAGGTCGTAGAACCGCAGCCCGGCGGTGTAGACGGGGTAGCGCAGCACCTTGAGGCTCGGCGCGAAGTGCTTGAACCGGGGGCTGACCACGATGTTGGCGAACGCGTCGTAGATGACGTAGACGTCGACGCCGCGCTCGGCCGCCCCGGTCAGCGCGCTCTTGAAGCGCTCACCGACCTCGTCGGCCTTCCAGATGTAGGTCTCGAAGAGGATCTGCCGCTGCGCGCCGTCGATGGCGGCCAGCATGTCGTCGTACAGGTCCTGCCCGAAGGTGTACGTCGTCACCGTGCCGCCGCCGACCTCGACCTCGCTCGGCCCGGTGGTGGGGAACGGTTTCGGCTTCTTGCCGCGACGCCGGTAGGAGTCGACGAGGGTGAGGCCGATGGCCAGCAGCAGCTGCGCGCCGAAGACCGTCAGCAGGGTCCGCCGGAGCGTGCTGAGGAGCCTGCCGGAGGAGCTGCGGTCGCGGGGCACGGCGCCAATCTACCCAGAGCCGGGCATCCGCGGCCGGGGGACTGTCGGTGGTCGCCCGTAGGCTGAGGGCATGCGACCAGTGACCGATCTCGAGCGCCGGGTGGCGCCGTTCCGGGTGGAGTCCGACTACCAGCCCGCAGGCGACCAGCCGGCCGCCATCGAGGAGATCACCAAGCGGCTCCAGGGTGGCACCCAGGACGTCGTCCTCCTCGGCGCCACCGGCACCGGCAAGACCGCCACCGTGGCGTGGGTGGCCGAGCAGGTGCAGCGACCCCTGCTGGTGATGCAGCCCAACAAGACGCTGGCGGCACAGTTCGCCAACGAGCTCCGGCAGCTGTTCCCCAACAACGCCGTCGAGTACTTCGTCAGCTACTACGACTACTACCAGCCCGAGGCCTACGTCCCGCAGACGGACACCTACATCGAGAAGGACTCCTCCATCAACGAGGAGGTCGAGCGGCTCCGG
>JBEVFC010000145.1:0-9686 GCA_040512455.1 Nocardioides sp. | reverse complement strand
CCTCCTCGACGGCGAGGTGCTCCTTGTTCGTGTCGACGATCCAGACGGCGGCCGGGGTGCGGCTCATCTCGCGGATACCGCCGAGGGACTTGTTCAGCTTGTCCCGCTCGCGGCGCATCTGCAGCAGCTCCTTCTTGGTGCGGCTGCTGCCGGCGACATCTTCGAAGTCGATCTCGTCGAGCTCCTTGAGGCGGTTGATCCGCTGGTGCACGGTCTGGAAGTTGGTGAGCATGCCGCCGAGCCAGCGCTGGTTCACGTAGGGCATGCCGACGCGGGTCGCCTGCTCGGCGATGGCCTCCTGGGCCTGCTTCTTGGTGCCGACGACCATCACCGTGCCGCCCTTGGCGACAACCTCCTTGATGAAGGCGTACGAGCGGTCGATGTAGGCCAGCGACTGCTGCAGGTCGATGATGTAGATGCCGTTGCGCTCGGTCATGATGAAGCGCTTCATCTTCGGGTTCCAGCAACGGGTCTGGTGACCGAAGTGGACGCCGCTCTCGAGGAGCTGGCGCATGGTGACGACTGCCATGTTTCTTCTTCCTGGTATCTGGTCGACCCACCGAAACGTGCCCGCCTTGGCCCCGCGTGGCGGAGAGGCGGACCGGTGGACCGGCCGTGTTGTTTTCAGTTGCCGCAGCCGACGGGTGCCGACTGCCCTGACGTCGCGCGCGACCCGACCCGATCCTGTTTGCTGCCCTGGATCGGAACTGAGGGTCGTCGCCCACGGGAGACCGGACTGCCCAAGGGCGGTCCGTCGCGGTCTGCGACGTGCGAAGTCAATCCCTGAGGATTGCGTCCCACAGCCTAGTTCATCCGCCCGTCCGGAGCGAATCCGGCCGGACCCGGTTTCCGTCCACAGGTGCCCGGGTCCTGGCGGCCATCCACAGGCGTTCGTCGAGCGGTCACCAGCCCGGGCCCGGCAGCGTGATTCTCCCCGGTATGACCGGACACCGCATCCCCCCGACGCTGCTCCTCCTGCTGTCCTGCCTGCTGCTCTCCCCCGCGTCCGGACACGCCTCCGGGGCGTCCCTCGACGAGACGCCTCACGGCGAGTGGCCGCTGGCCCCACGGCCGGCGGTGGCAGCGCGGTTCGACCCGCCCGACTCGCGCTGGGGCGCCGGGCACCGGGGCGTCGACCTGGTCGGTCATCCGGTGGCCATCGTCCGCTCCGCGCTCCCCGGCACGGTCCGGTTCGCCGGACGGATCGCCGGCCGCGGCGTGGTGGTGGTCGGGCACGGCGGCACCCGCACGACCTACGAGCCGGTCCGCGCGACCGTCAGGGTGGGCGACGCGGTGGCGGCCGGTTCACCCATCGGCAGGCTCGAGGTGGGCGGCTCGCACTGCTTTCCCGCGGCCTGTCTGCACTGGGGCTGGCTGCGCGGGGAGGTCTATCTCGACCCGTTGGCCCTGGTCGGCTCGAGGCCGGTGCGACTGCTGCCTCCCGAGGGATTGCCGCCGGGGCGTCCGCCCGCCCGGCTGCCGGCTGCCACCCTCGCGTCGTACGCCGCGGGTGGCGCCGTGCTGGGTCGAGGGAACGGACCCGTAGTCACGTAACGGGAACCTATGATCTCCAGTGTGGGGTGGAACGTCCACGCCCGATGACTCGGAACAGGTGCTCGATGCGTGCTCGCCTCCTCGCCCTCCTGGCCACTGTGCTGATGGCCACCTGCCTGACCAGCCTGTCGACCGGCGCCGCCCGCGCCGAGGGGTTCCTGGACCTCAGGCTGTCCAACGTCGACGCGGGCCACCTGAAGGTGTCCTGGACCGCGTCCAGCACCTATCGCTACACGGTCGCGGTGTCCGCCTCCCGCGTGGACGGCGCGCCCACCCAGGAGTACGACGAGGGGTCGGCTCCGGCCGGCACGCCGCTGAGCATCACGGTGCCCCACGCGCCGGGGGCGACACCCGAGTCGGGTGCCTACACCTATGTCCGGATCATCGCCCGCCGCCCCGGCAGCACCACCCGGACCAGGTGGGAGTGGCTGCTGCCGACCCCGGTGACGCCCCCGTCGGGCGGCGACCGCGTCAAGGTGGCGACGTTCAACGTCCGCACCTGGGGGGCCGACTCGAGCCAGCGGGCGCGGACCTCGTGGACCAAGCGCCGCGGCCGGGTCGTCAAGCAGATGGTCAACAGCGGCGCCGGAGTGTTCCTGCTCCAGGAGGCCTCGGGCTCCCCGAAGTTGCGCGTGGCCGGCAAGCGCTGGCAGTACCAGGACCTCGCCCGACGGCTGCCCGACCGCTTCGCGCTCGCCCGCCGGTCGACGTACACCTCCAAGGGCCGCACCGCCGGTGCCCAGGGCAACCGGATCATCTACGACGCCAGCCGCTACGCCAAGCGGGGTGCCGGCTACTTCCGGCTGCCGACGAAGAGCATGAGCAACAACCGCTGGGTGCCGTGGGTGCTGCTGCGCAGCAGGACGACCGGCGTGGAGTTCTACGCGATGTCGGTGCACTTCACGAGCGGCGGCGACAAGCCGGGCTCCACCCGCTTCTTCCAGGCCCGCCAGAAGCAGGCCACCACGATGGTCAGCAACGCCAGGAACCTGGCGGCCACCGGGCGCACGGTCTACCTCGGCGGTGACTTCAACTCCACGAGCAACCAGCTGCCCTACAACAACGTGCACCGGATCTTCGTCGACGCGGGCTTCTACGACGGGTTCTCGACCGCCGAGGCCAACCGGACGAACGGGGCGTACCCAACCACCAACGGGTTCCGTTTCCCGGTGTCCCAGCAGCCGTACCGCCGGGACTACGTGATGGCCCTGCACCCGACCGCGGCGGGCAACACCGACGCCGACGCCGCGCTGGCCGGGTCGTACGCGTTCAAGAACTACGTCTACCGGTCGATGTCCTCGGTGGCCTCGGACCACTTCATGCAGTCGGCGACGATGCCGGTGAAGGCCGGCCCGTACTGAGCCGACGGCCCGTCAGGCCCGCGGGTGTGCCTGCAGGTACGCCGCGCGCAGCCGCTCGCTGCTGACGTGGGTGTAGATCTGGGTGGTCGCCATCGAGGCGTGCCCGAGCAGCTCCTGGACGGTGCGCAGGTCCGCGCCGCCCTCGAGCAGGTGGGTCGCCGCGGTGTGCCGCAGCCCGTGCGGCCCGATGTCGGGAGCCCCGGGTACGTCGGCGATCCGGGCGTGCACGACCGCCCGCACCACGCGCTGGTCGACGCGCTTGCCGCGGGCTCCGAGGAACAGCGCTCCCCCGGCCCCCTCGGCCACGACGGCCGGGCGGCTCCGCTCGATCCAGCGGGTGACCGCCCGCGCGGCAGGGTGACCGAACGGGACGGTGCGCTCCTTGCGGCCCTTGCCGAAGACCCGGACCACGTTGCGGTCGAAGTCGACGTCGTCGACGTCGAGGCCGCACAGCTCGCCCACCCGGATGCCGGTCGCATAGAGCAGCTCCAGGATCGCGACGTCGCGGACACCGATGGGGCTGCCGTCGTCGGCGAGCGCCGCGGCGGCCTCGACCAGGCTGCGGGCCTCGTCCTCGCGGAGCACCTCGGGCAGCGGCCGGCCGGCCTTGGGTGAGCCGAGCAGGACGCCCGCGTCGGTGGGCGCACGACCGCTGCGGACCAGCCAGCCGGTGAACACCCGGGCCGCGGTGGCCCGACGGGCGATCGTGGTGCGCGAGCGCCCGCTGGTCTGCTGCCTCGCCAGCCAGCTGCGCAGCGACCGCAGGTCGAGCTCGGCGGGGTCGGTGAGCCCGAGCCGGTGGCCGTGCTCGAGCAGCGAGGCGACGTCGCCGAGGTAGGCACGGACCGAGTGCGGTGTCAGGTCACGCTCAGAGACCAGGTGACGCTCGTAGTCCGCGAGCACCCGCGCCATCGGTTCCGGCAGCACGTCCTCGTGCTCCTCCCCGGTGGCGGGGGCTGCCGGCTCCGTGGTCATGCCAGCAGCGTAGGTCGCCCGCGTCCCCTTCCCGTCGAGCTGCGGCCGGACGCGCCGACCCGTGCGCCTCGCCGCAACAACACACGGCCCGACGCACCACAACGCACGGGTCGGCGGTCAGCGGGCGGCGTCGGTGAGGCACCAGCCGGAGCCGACCCGCTCCACGAGCCCGCCCTCGTGCAGCCGGACCAGCACCCGCTGCACCTCCACCAGGCCGATGCCCGCCGTCCGGGAGATCGAGTCGGCGCCTGCGGGCTGGTGCACCGGCACCGCGTCGAGCACCTGGGCCTCCCGAGGCCGCAGCGCGTCCCGGGTGCGGACCGCACCGCGCTCCTCCGTGACGAGGTGCTCCCCCGCCACGCCCACCAGCTCGGCCACCTCGGCACCCCGGGTGACGACGCTGGCGCCGCTGCGCAGCAGCTGGTGGACACCCTGCGACTGCGCGCTGGTGACCGGACCCGGGACGCCCATCAGCGGTCGACTCAGCCTCTCGGTCCAGTGCGCGGTGTTGAGTGCCCCGCTGCGCACCGCGGCCTCCACGATCACCGTGCCGAGGGAGAGCCCGGCGATCAGCCGGTTGCGGCTGAGGAAGCGCAGCCGGGTCGGCGAGCACCCCGGTGCCAGCTCGGAGACGACGGCACCGTGCTGCGCCAGGTGGTCGAGCAACGGCTTGTGCGCCACCGGGTAGGCGCGGTCGACCCCGCAGGCCAGCACCGCCACCGTCGAGCCACGGCCGGCCAGCGCACCCCGGTGGGCGGCCTGGTCGATGCCGAAGGCGGCACCGGACACCACGGTGGCGCCGGCACCGGCCAGGTGCGCGGAGATCTCGCCGGCCACCTCCGCGCCGTACGTCGTGGCGGAGCGCGACCCGACCACCGCCACCGGCGACGCGAGCTCGTCGAGTCGCAGCGGCCCCCGCACCCAGAGGCCCAGCGGGCTGCCACCCCGGTCCTGCACCTGCCCGCAGTGGTCGAGGTCGTCGAGAGCCTTCGGCCACTCGGCGTCGCCCGGCACCACGAAGCGGATGCCCAGCCGCCCGGCACGCTCCAGGTCCCGGGCCGGGTCGAGCGCGGCGAGCCGGGACGCGACATCGGTGAGCACACCGCCCAGGTCCCGCTCCTCGGCCAGGTGACGGTGCACGCGCTGCGCGCCGAGCTCGGCGACCAGCGAGGCCAGGCGCGGGTCACCGGGCTCGCCGAGGCGTCCGAGCGCCAGCCGCGCCAGCCGTTCGGCATCGCTGGCCGGCCCGGTCCGTGACCTGGTCGTGGTCGGCGACCCTGACGGTGGGGTCACGAGACGCACCGGCGCTCGAGCGCGGCCAGCTCCAGCGGCTCCCCGGAGCGCAGCCGCAGCGCCACACCCAGCTCGTCCATCCCGGGTCGGTCGGCGCCACGCAGGTCGGCCACCGTCCAGGCCAGCCGGTGCACCCGGGTGGCACCCCGGCGGGTGAGGCGTCCGGCGTACATCTCCCGGTCGAGCAGCGCTGCTGCGGGTGGGCTCAGCGGCCATTCCTCCCGCAGCAGCGGACCGGGGGTCTGGCTGTTGAGCCGCCACGGCAGGCCGGCGTACCGCTGCTGCTGCACCCGACGCGCCGCGGTCACCCGGGCCAGCACCACGGCCGACGGCTCGGACCGGCGCAGCGGGTCGTTGGCCTCGTGCTCCGGCACCGGTCGCACCCGTCGGGTGATGTCGATCCGGTCCATCACCGGCCCGCCGAGCTTGCGGCGGTAGTCGCGTCGCTGCACCTCGAGGCAGGTGCACCGGTCCGAGGACGGGTCGGAGGTGAAGTTGCCGCACGGGCACGGGTTGCAGGCGAGCACGAACATCCCGCGGGCGGGGTACGTCGCGGTCTCCTCGCCGCGGGCGATCGTCACCTCGCCCGCTTCGAGCGGCTGGCGCAGCGCGTCGAGGATGTCGGTGGCGAACAACGGGAACTCGTCCAACAGGAGCACGCCACAGTGGGCCCGACTGAGCTCACCGGGGCGCACCTTGCCGGTGCCGCCACCGAGCAGGCTGGTCCGCGACGACGTGTGGTGCGGGGCCAGGAACGGCGGCCGGGTGATCAGCCCGTCGCCGGCATCGAGCACCCCCGCCAGCGAGTGCACCGCGGTCAGCTCCAGCGCCTCCTCGACGGTCAGGTCGGGCAGGATGCCGGGCAGGCGCTCGGCCAGGGAGGTCTTCCCCGAGCCGGGTGGACCGTCGAGCAGCAGGTGGTGGCCACCCGAAGCCGCCACCTCGAGGGCGTACTTCGCGTCGGCCATCCCGACCAGGTCGACCAGGTCCAGGTCGGTCAGCCGGTCCTCGCCACGCCAGGTGAGCAGCGCCCCGCTGGTCAGCGCGGCGACCGGCGGCGCGTCGGGGACCTCGGTCCCCCGCAGCTCGGCGGCCACCTGCGCGAGCGACCGGAAGCCGAAGACCGACATCCCGGGCACCAGCGCCGCCTCGCGTGCCTGCGGCTCGGGCACGAAGATCCGGTCGATCCCGCGGGCCGCCGCCGCCAGCGCCATCGGCAGCACGCCCGGGACCGGCCGCAGCCGCCCGTCCAGGGTGAGCTCCCCGACCATGACCGTGCGGTCCAGCGACGCCTCCGGCACCTGCCCACTGGCGGCCAGCACGCCGACGGCCATGGCCAGGTCGAAGTGGGAGCCGCGCTTGGGGATGTCCGAGGGCGAGAGCAGCACCGTCACCCGCCGGGTGGCCGGCCAGGTGAAGCCGGCGTTCGCCACGGCGGAGCGGCACCGGTCGCGCCCCTCCGAGACGGACGCGTCCGGCCGGCCCACGAGTGCGGTCGCGACGATGCCCTGGGTGACGTCGACCTGGACGTCGACGAGGTGCCCGACGGCACCGGTCAACGCGATGCTGCGGGCGGTGGCGACCGGCATCAGCCCACCCCGGCGACGTGGTCGATGACCGGCGGCGCGTCGTGCGGGCAGATGATGCCGACCAGGTCGATCCGCACGTCGGGCACCCGCAGGTCGTGGGCCGCGACCCACTGCGCGGCCAGCCGCCGCAGTCGGGCGGCCTTGGTTGCGGTCACCGCCTCCAGGGGCGTGCCGTAGGCGGTGGACCGTCGCGTCTTGACCTCGCAGACGACCAGCACCGGCCCGTCGCGCAGCACCAGGTCGATCTCCCCGTCGGGGCAGCGCCAGTTGCGGTCGAGCACGACCATCCCCCGCTGGACGAGATGGCGGGCCGCGATGGCCTCGCCGTGGGCGCCGAGCGCCTGCGTGTGTCGCATGTCCTGACCTCCTGCGCCCAGCCTCGGGCAGCAGGAGGACGGTCCATCGGCTCGGCACGACCGCCTGTGGACGACGCGGTCAGGATCCTCGCCTGTGGACGGAAACCGGGTCGATCAGGGCTTCAGCGGGTCGATGTCGGGCGGCGCGAGCTCCTCGACGTTGACGTCCTTGAAGGTCAGCACCTTCACGTTCTTGGCGAATCGGGCCGGGCGGTACATGTCCCACACCCACGCGTCCGACATCGAGACCTCGAAGAACACGTCACCGGACTCGGTGCGCGCCTTCACGTCCACCTGGTTGCACAGGTAGAAGCGCCGGTCCGTCTCCACGACGTACTTGAAGATCGCCACCACGTCGCGGTACTCGCGGTAGAGGTTGAGCTCCATCTCGGTCTCGTACTTCTCGAGATCCTCGGCACTCATCGCGACTCCTCCGGTGGAACGTGCGCGGCATCGGTCGGTGGGACCGGCGCGGGGACGACGGCCTCATTGTGCCCCGGCTCGTCCGGCTCGAGCCCGGCGGCCCGCCGTACGTTCACGAACCGCATGCGGTGCTGCGGGCACGGCCCGAGCGCGGTCAGCCGCTCGCTGTGCACGTCGGTGATGTAGCCCTTGTGCGTCTTGAAGTCGTACGCCGGGTAGTCGGCGTCGAGACCGGTCATGATCCGGTCCCGGGTCACCTTGGCCAGCACGGACGCGGCGGAGATGCAGGCCGCCACCCGGTCGCCCTTCCAGACCGCGAGGCCGGGCACGTCGAGCCCGTCGACGGGGAACCCGTCGGTGAGGACGTACGCCGGCCGGACGTCGAGGCGGGCCAGCGCACGGCGGAGGGCTTCGACGTTGGCGACGTGCATCCCGAGCCGGTCGCACTCCTCGGCCTCGATGACCACCACCGACCAGGCGAGCGCCCGCTTGAGCACGTGGTCGTAGCAGCGCTCGCGGGCCTTCTCGGTGAGCAGCTTGGAGTCGGCGAGACCGGGCACGATGCCGGCCTTGCCGTCGGGAAGGATCGCCGCGGCGGCCACCAGGGGGCCGGCGCAGGCACCCCGGCCGGCCTCGTCGACACCGGCGATCGGGGCCAGGCCGGCCCGGCGCAGCGCGCGCTCGTAACCGTAGAGCCCGGCGTCGCGGCGTACGGTCGAACCTCGGGGCAGCGTGCTCATCGGACCATTACTTCGGGTCCGGGACGTCCTCGAAGACGGCGGGCCGGGTGATCCGCTGGAAGTGCTCGCGGGGCCACACCAGCGCGAACACCTTGCCGACCACGTCGTCGACCCGCACCAGCCCACGCGTCGGCGGACACTGCTCGGCGACCGGGTCCGCACACATGTGCGCGGTCGAGTCCGCGCTGTTGCCGCGGTTGTCGCCCATCACCAGGAGGTAGCCGTCGGGAATCGGTCCGACGTCGAGCTTGCAGTCGATCATCGGCGCGGCACAGCGGGTGCCGTCCTGCTTGACGTAGTCGGACTCGTCGAGCGCGTAGCCGTTGACCGAGAGTCGCCCCTTCTTGTCACAGCAGATGACCTGGTCGCCGGCGACGCCGATGACGCGCTTCACCAGGTGCCCGCCGGTCGGGTAGAGCCCGACCTTGGACAGCCCGCGGGCGACCAGCGAGGTCGGGCCCTGGGTGTCCTCGGGTCCGAGCCAGTTGCCCGGGTCCTTGAAGACGATGACGTCGCCGCGCTCCGGGCTGCCGCCGCCCCAGTAGGACACCTTCTGCACCAGGATCCGGTCGTTCTTGACCAGACCCGGCTCCATCGACTGCGACGGGATGTAGAAGGCCTGGACGAAGAACGCCTTGATGACGATCGCCAGGATCAGCGCGATCGCCAGCAGCAGGATCGTCTCCTGCCAGATCGGCAGCTGCTTGCGCTTCTTGTCCCGCGCCTCGCGGCGGTCCCGCCGGCGGGCGGCGGAGTCGGAGAGGCGGGTGGAAAGCGAGGACCGCGCCGGCTCCCCGTCTGCCGCGGTGCCCGGAGTGGGGCCGTCGGCGGGGGTGGCGGCGCGGTCGTCGGAAGTCACGCGGGAGAGCCTAACCAGAACCTGGTCGAGGTCCGGCTCACGCCTCGCGGCGCTCCTTGATCTTCGCAGCCTTGCCGCGCAGGTTGCGCAGGTAGTAGAGCTTCGCGCGACGCACGTCACCGCGGGTCACGATCTCGATGCTCTCGAAGATCGGGGAGTTGATCGGGAAGGTGCGCTCGACGCCGACGCCGAAGGAGACCTTGCGGACGGTGAAGGTGCGGCCGATGCCGGAGCCCTGCACGCGCAGGACGACGCCCTGGAAGATCTGGACGCGCGAGCGGTTGCCCTCGACGACCTTGACGTGGACCTTGATGGTGTCGCCGGCCCGGAAGGCGGGGACGTCGTCGCGCTTCGCAGCGTTGGCCAGCTCGTGGATGACGTTGGTCATGTGATGCTCCTCGCGAGTGCCACAGGTCAACCGCGGAATCGTGATCGATCCGGATGGCCAGCCGTAGTGCCGGCGGCATCCCGATCCCCCTGTGGCAGGAGCTGGATGCTGACCCTCCGTGTGTTCCTCGGAGCTGTCGTTTCGGCCG
>JBEVFC010000137.1:0-7113 GCA_040512455.1 Nocardioides sp. | reverse complement strand
TGGCGCGACAACGTCGGCATTCGCGGTACCTCTCGCCATCGTCGTTTGCCCTGTCGGCCCATGAGTGTCGGCCCACACGGCACCGCACATCCTTCAAGGGGCCCCTCCCGCGCTAGACGAAGCAGCGTGCGCGCACTGGCGTGGGCGGGTCAACCGACGCGAACCGTGAGGCTACGTTCGCTCGGATCTCGACAGCCTGGCGTTGCAGGTCGGCGCCGACAGGCGGCGGAAAGACGCATGATCCGGGACTTCGGCAGTTCCCTTCCGACTTCCGTCACCTCGACCAGAGACGAAACTCAATCACAGGCGATACGTAGGTGGTGTCAGGTCGTCCTACTAGCCGCTGAGCGTCGGAAGCCGGTCCCGGAGACCGGGGGCAGCGAGTGTCAGTGAGACGGGGACATCCGCAGGATGGTGAGCTGCTTGTCGTTGTGGGTGATCCACGCGACCGCGCCATGGCCGCTTTGCCCGATGGCAGCGCGGAACTCGCCGTAGCGGCGGGTCGCGCCGGCGGTTACCTTGACGGGTTCGGTCCATGGCTGCCCGACTGGCTTATAGGACGCCCACAGGTGAATGGCGCGATGCCTGGTCCGGTAGATGACGAGCGCGTCGCCGCGCGAGTTGACGCCCAGGTGGCGGGTGACGTCGTCGTAGTAGCGCGGCTCTCGGACGTGGTCGGCGAGGACACAGGGCTTGCGCCATTGCCCGTCGCGGCCGCTCGACCGGGTCATCAGGCGGTTGTCCTCCCACCACATGTATGTGCCGCGTCCAGTGCCGTCGACGGCAATGACGGGGTCGGGGTAGGAGCCGGTGTTCGGTTGCCGGATGCCGTTGCCCCGTTGGCCAGTCGGCGAGATCGTGTAGGTCCAGTGCTGCAGCCCTTGCTCGCCGCGTGCGACGGTGACCAGGACATGGCCGCCGGAGCCGACGGCCAGCTCGGGGCGAAGACCAGGGAGCGGCCGGGGCCGGCTCCAGCCGGTGATCGGTGTGCCAGCGACGACGCGAAGGTCCTCGTCGCGGGTCATGTACGCCACCACGACCCGTCCTGTGTCGTCGATGCCGGCGTCCCAGACGAACGTCGCGTCCGGTGCGACGGGTTGTGAGGGAGTCCAGGCGGCGCCGGCAGTTGGCCGGTAGGACACGCGCACCAGGGCGTCGTAGGTGTCCCAGACCGCGACCGCGGCACCGGAGGCGTTGACGTGCACTTCGGCGCCGCCGATCCAACCGCCCCCTGCCACGTGCGGTGTCGGCGACCAGGTGCCGCCGACGGGGCGTTCGGACAGCGCAAGGTCGTAGACCTCGGTGTTGTCCCCGCCACGCGGGATGACGTCCTGCTGAAAGACGGCGGTGAGGGCACCTGAGTTGTCGACACCCAAGTGGTTGCCCATGGAGAACATTGCGGAGGTCTTCGCCCCGTTCGGGAGAGGCGCGTCGGGTGGTGCACCGGGCAGCGTCTGCGGGTCGCCCGGCGCTGAGGGCACGCTCGAGGTGCGGACGTTCCCGCGGTCGCCTACCCAGTCGCCGTGGGCGAGGGTCGCGGTCCCGTTCCGGTCGACGACGAGGTCGCCGATGGTGCCCCACTTGGGCACGTCCACGGTCTTGCGGTGGTCGATGGTCCACGCGCTCGACGGTTGGGTCCGACACGACTGCGGGTCGGTCGACATCGAAGACCGCGCCACAGTCTCAATGGAAAGCCCCGTGTCCGCACCAGCCCCGACCGCAGCTGCGGCGTCTGGTCCCTGAGAGGGGCCCGTCGTCTCGGACGCCGGCCAGGAGATGAGGGCCGCGATGACCACGAGTGCCAGCGCAGCCCTATGGCGGCCCGGTCGCCGGTTGCTGTTCATGACTCGAGTGTGCGCCAAGCAGCATGCGTGTGTTTAGGGCTTGAGTCCCAGTGGAATCGGGATATTGATGCCGGATCGGTCGTCGTGCCAGCACGTCGAGGAACAACCGGCGTCCCAACCGCTCATCGGCGCGAGTGGATGATCAAGACTGAGGCTCAGGCGGCGGTAAGACGCACTTGTCGCGGCCGATCTGGACGCTCGAATGCCACGTTGACCCGTCCGCCGGGGCAAGTTGAACCATGACATCCGGGGTTCGGAGTGGATCGCTGAGGGACCTGCAAGACGTTGTGCCCATCAACGCGTGTGGGACCACCGATCCCGACTCTGGCGTACCGGTCGCGCCGGGCCCCCACTGGCTGGTTGCGGTTCGTGGTGGGGTTGTCGTTGAGCGAGGCTGGTTGAGGTCACCAGCGGTCTGCAACGACGGCGATCAGTGGCTGGCCCGCTGCTATATGCCTCGGTGGCCGCGGGACGAGCCCAGCTTCTCTCATCTGATCGCGCAGGGCTTCGATGTCCGGCAGTTCGAGTGCCCCATCCTGCGCCCGCAACAGGAAGTCAAAGTGCCTGCCGAACGCGTCATCAGCCGGCGCGGTGGTGACCACGAGAAGCCGGCCGCCTGCGTCCAGGCGACCGGCCAAGCCACGGAGGAACGCGACACGGTCTCCAAGGGGGACGTAGTAGATGGCGTTCGCGAGGAGGATGAAGTCGAACGTGTCAGCGGCATGCTCCAGCAAGAACCGCTCGGCGTCGGCGTGGACGATCTGCGCACGTTCGCCGAACGCAACGCCCTTGAAGGACGCACGCGCCAGCGCGGCAGCCGCTGGGTCGGCCTCCACACCAACCGCGGACGCACGAGGCGCCACGGCCAAGACGTGGCGCAGGTGTGTCCCGGTTGCGCACCCCACATCCAACACACGGTTCGGCGCCCGCTCAGCGACCAGCCGGTCCAGCTCAGCGAAGACAAACTCGTCCATGAACCGCGAGAGTCGCGCAATCAGCTCCCCGCCTGTCTCGACGTCCTTGCGAGCACCACCAGCCGCCAGAACCTCTTCGAGATCCCGGTAGATGCCGGTGTGGTAGGTCGCGAACGCTTCGTACGCCGCCGGGGTGATCTCGTCGTCCAACAGGCGGCGCCCTTTGCTGGCCACACGCCATTTCCCGCGGTGGGTTTCGACCAACCCGTGGGCGGCGAACGAATGCAGTGCCGCTTCCACGAGCGGCGCGTCGGGCCACCCCCGGCTCGCAGCAAGCTCCTCGACACCTTGTGGCCGCTTCAGCTCATCAAGCAGACCGCTGCGAATCGCTGCGCCCTTGACGGCGACGTCGAGAGCTACGTGCGACGACAACAGAGCGAACAGACGCCCCCGGGTGTCGCCGGCGCGCAGCGTCCGTAGAAGGGGTCGCAGCCTCATCCTTCGACGCTCCTGTTCTGCCGGATCTCGGAGAACATTCCGGGCTGCAGTCGCTGCCACCCGACGTGGTCGGCGACCCGGTCCAGTTCGGTGCGGAACGTCCGGCCATCGACGTAGGACCGGTGTCGGGCCGAGTCGATGAAGTGGATGCCGCCGCTGAGGTCCGGGTGCTCCGTGGCGATCATCCGCTCGAAGGCCGCCGATCCGTCCGGGTCGTGCACCTGGTCAAGGAGATACTGCGCGACCAGGTTGCTCACTTGGTCGAAGAGGGTGTACGCGCTGGAGTTCACCTCTAGGAAGCTGAGCCCAATGAGGTTGTGGTGCTCCCTGCTGAACGCTGTGAGGTACAGCTCAGGGCGGCCGTCACGCCACCGAAAGTAGTCCGTGGGGACGTAGGGAATCGCCCAGTCGTAGCCCGTGGCGAACAGCACGAGATCCACCTGCTCCGTGGTGTCGTCGGTGAACCGGACCCGGTCGCCGTCGAATGCGGCGACGTCCGCCTTCACCGTCACGTCGCCGTGTTGGAGGTGGTGCAGCAACTGGCTGTTCAGCAAGGGGTGGGACTCGAAGAGCTTGTGATCAGGCTTCGGCAGCCCGAGCCTCGTCAGGTCGCCCTGCAGCACCCGTAGTAGCGCCGTGAAGATCGGCCGCTCAACCCGAAGGGGAAGCGATGGACCGGACTCGCTGAACTCGTCGGCCGGGATGCCGAAGATGTGCTTCGGGATCACGTGATAGCCCCTGCGCACGCTCAGGAACGAAGCGCTCGCGACCAACGCCGCGTCACAGACGATGTCCGCCCCAGAATTCCCCAACCCGACGACCAGTACCCGCCGACCGCGGAACTCCATCGGGTCACGGTAGGTCACCGAGTGACGTACCTCGCCAGCGAACTGACCCGGAACGGTCGGCATCCGCGGTGTCCACGTCGTGCCCGTGGCGCAGACCAAGGCTCGGTAGGAATGCCGCGACCCGTCCGACAATGCCACCGCCCAGCGATCATCCTCGTGCTCGCAATCGGTCACCGCGGTGCCGAACCGGATCTGCTCCCGCAGCCCGTGGGCGTCGGCGAATTCTCGGGTATAGGCGAGTATCTGCCGGTGGCCTGGATAGTCGGGGAAGCTGGCTGGCATCGGGTGGTCGAAGAACCCCGAGACCTTCCGCGACGAGATGAAGTGCGCTGACTCGTACATCGGCGTCCCTGGGTTCTCCAGATCCCAGATGCCCCCGACGTCCGTGTGCCGTTCGTACTGGTCGTAGGGGATACGCAGCCGCTTCAACGCACGGGCGACGGACAAGCCGGCGGGGCCCGCTCCGACGATGCAGACGCGGTCCGGCACGGCGTACACGCGGCCACCTCCCGTCCGTGTCAAGAGTCCTAGTGTGCGAGAACCGCGCGCCGAGGTGAAGCCCGGCGCAGACCACCCACACCGGCCCGCCCCGCGCGTCCTTCTCACCTCGTCGACAACGGCGCCGGATCGATCCGGCGGTCGCTGCATCAGCTTCCGCCCCTACGGAGTAGATCCGGTCTAGAGGGCTCGTTGACAGATCCCGGGACCGGATCAACCGTGATAGGAGAAGCGAACGCCTGGGCAAGCCGATCCTGGGCGGCGACCGAGTTTAGAGCTCTCGGCACCGACGCGGGTGTGGCCCGTCCGGGACGTCAGACACAGAGTCCACGGATGAGGTGAGCAGGGTGATGGGCAGGAGCAAGGTACGCAGGTTGGTGTTGCCCGGCGTGGAGCTCCTGACGGACGTCCACGTCCCACTGACCAGCTTGTCGCTACCGGTACGACCCGCGACCCGTCCAACGGCACGGGTTGTGAGGCGCTGATGTGCTGCGCTATGGCGGCCACCTCACACGTCCCCGACCGGACGGTGGTGCAGCGCGTCGGCGCCGTTGCGGTCGCGCTGTTTTGGGTGCTCCCATTCTTTGGGCTTATCGACTTCATGCAGTCGGTGATCACGGATGTCTCTCCGGACCTCCTGACGTTCGTCGTCCTATCGACGAGCTGGGGACTGCTCTATCTGTGTCTTCTACCCGTGCCGTTGATTGCGTGGAGCGTGCAGCCGTTTGGATGGGTGGGGCCTCAGGTCCTCGCAATTGGAGCGGCGGTGCTTGTCGCCGGGGTCGCGGCGGCTGCGTGGGGCCAGGTGTTCGTAGCTCTGTTGATCACCGCGTCGGCCGGCTTTCCCGGTATGTGGCGACCCACGCCGCGATGGTCGCTGCGCCTACTGCTGAGGGGCGCGTTGTGGCCAGTGGATGTGCTCGTGCTCGTGGGGCTGGTCGCCGCAGTGGTCGAGATGGGTGATCTGATAGATATGGCACGCCGCGGTGCACCGGACGACAACACCAACGGGTTGATGCACCTGCCGATGCAGGCTGGGTTCGCCCTGGCGGTTCCTGCGGCGGCGGCAGTGGCTGTGCTGGCATTGGCCAATGGAGTGAGTGGCTGGTGGTTTGCAATTGTCCCTCCGGCCTCGTCCGCGGTCTGGTTTGGGCTCGTTTCGACGAGGTTTCCAGAGCGTCTCGGAAGCCTCGGAGAACTAGCGGGCCGGTCTGCCGTGGGATGGGGCGTGGTCACCGCAGTCGCAGTGTGGGCGACCGGGTTCTGGGTCAGACGCACCGGTCGTGCGAAACCTAGACGCGTTGATAGTGATGGTTAATGGATGATTCGCCGCCGAGCAAGGCTGCCTAAGCAACCCCTCAAGCGGCGGAAGGACGCACCCGCCACGCCGATCCGGCGGCTCGAGGGTCAACAACCAGAACTGCCGCAACCAGTTGCGGCGGGTCCGCGAGCGGACTGTTCACTCCGTCAAGCGGTGGGCGTGAACGGAACGTCAGTTCACCGCTTGGCGCCCGCACCCGGCCTGGCCTGGGAGTTGATGCTCGACGAGGTGACTGCTCGACGGCTAGGTGACGCGGGACGGTGGTAGGGCTAGGGTCGATCGCACCACCTGCTCGTTGAGAGTTGACACAGGGAGAGCTATGAAGATCTCGGGTTTCCTGTCCTCCGTCGCGCTGGCTGTCGCCCTTGCTGTGGCGCCGGCGGTCCCGCTCGCCGCTTCTCCTGCGACCTGGCGCGGCGCGACTGCAACGCCTGCCCCTTCTGCGGCGTTCCAGGCGACCATTCGGGCAGTCGACGAGGAGACGCGGGCGCGGATGATCGGGGTGTCGTGGAAGCCCGGCTGCCCGGTGCCAATCGACGATCTGCGCATCATCGATATGAACTTCATCGGGTTCGACGGTGCCGTCTACTCCGGGGGCCGACTGATGGTGCATCGGCTGGTCGCTCCTCAGGTGGTGGAGGCGTTTCGGGTGCTATTCGAGAATGGGTTCCCGATCCGGCGCATGGAGCTGATCGAGAACTACGGCGGATCCGACGACGCTTCTATGGCAGCGGACAACACCTCGGCGTTCAATTGCCGGCCTATCACGGGCACAACCGATCGGTTCTCGATCCACTCCTACGGCCAAGCCATCGACATCAACCCCGTGGAGAATCCGTATGTCCGGGGCAGCACCGTCCTGCCGCCCGCGGGGGTCGACTACCTGGACCGCACCAACGTGCGTCCGGGAATGATCACGAAGAACGACGTGGTGGAGAAGGCTTTCCGGGAGCAGAAGTTTTTCTGGGGTGGTGACTTCAACTCGCTTAAGGATTACCAGCACTTCGAGACCAAGAAGTTGGTGCTGCCCGACTGATCCGGGCGGTCGGAAGAAGAATGAGCCGCAGGCGTGCCCGCGCCCTAGTTTGGCGGGGATGCTGGGTCTCATAGCGGTGCCGGGCCGCGCGCCATTCTCGGCGGTTTGACGCCTGCCCGAACCAATTGCGCACCCAACGTTTCGATGCCCTGGT
>JBEVFC010000128.1:0-6327 GCA_040512455.1 Nocardioides sp. | reverse complement strand
GGCCCAGTAGTCGGTGCTTGAGCTCGGTCGCGGCGGCGATCAGGTTCATCGCCGAGGCGGTGGAGATGCCCAGCGCGGCACCGAACGGCTCCGCCGCGAAGGCGGCCAGCGTCGGGGTGCCGGGGCCGCCGAGGGGGTCGTCGCAGTCCAGGGCGCCGGCGTTGCCCCAGACCTCGACCCCCGACTCGTCGGTGGCGGGGTGCAGGTCGACCCACTGGTTGGCGGCGCGCAGCTTGGCCCGGTCCGCCAGCCGGCCCAGCCGCTCGGCATCGCGGGCCAGGTCCAGCACCAAACCCGCCTCGAGGCGGCCCGCCTGGACCGGTGTGCGGTGTCGCATCGCCTCGATCATGGGACCATTCCAGCAGCCACCACCCACAGTCGAACCCGACATTCCGGGCTCCTCCACAGGCGCCCGAGGGTGGTTTCGAGACGGGCCCGACGGCCCTCCTCAACCACCAACAGCGCGGCCTTCCTCCTCGAGGATCACGTGCAGGCACACAAGGACCGTCTCCCGGCAGGAGGGGCTCCAGGGGTGCCGCAGACCGTCGGATCGGGTGAAGGTTGCCATGACGGTGACTTCTTCCAGGCGAGCTACGGCGTGGGCGCGCTCGAGGACGCGTCGGTCCGGTTGGTGGGGCACTCCGCATTCGTGCAGACGCGCACGTCGACGGTGGAGTCGGCGTCACCCACGATCCCGTCCGGCTCGCCCACCGGTCCTCCGGGATCCGCCGCACCGGACTCCCGACGCGCCGTCAGACGGACCTCGGAACCGCAGACGGTGCAGGGCTTGCTGTCGAAGTACATGGCTTCCCTCTGACGTTCGGTGAACGGCCCATGCTCGGACTCTCCAGGCGAGGCTAGCCGGTGGCCTACCACCCGGGCGGGCCATTGTCCGTCGTACAGCGGGGCACGGACACTCGAGGCAGGGGCGCGAGAGGGGGCGGGCGATGGCCGGATGGGTACGCCGGATCGGGGCGATGCTGTTGGTTGCGGGGTGCGCGACCTGGGCATGGGTGGCCGCGCTCGAGGGGCCGGTCGATGCGACGGCGGACGAGGTCGCGTACTGGTACGTCGAGCTCGAGCTCTTCGTGATCGACCTGCGACTGGCGCCGCTGCTCCTTGCGTCCGTCGGTGTGGGTCTCCTGGTCGCGCCCGTCGTGCGGTCGTTCGGGATGGGCGTGGCCGTCGTGCTCGGTGCCGCCGTCGCGGCCGAGGTCGTGACGGCCACGCTGGACTTCGCGTCGGTCGCACCAGCCGTCACGGCGTTCGCGCTGCTCGTGGTGCTGCTGGGGGTGGTGCTGATGGCGCGGCGCGGGAGCGGGCCGGACGAGGAGGTCACCCGTCAGCTGACCACCTCGTTGGGGGTCGTCCTGCTGTGCTCGTCCGTCCCGATGGAGGTGTACGTCGAGTTCGACGCTGGCGTCCTCGACGCACTGCCGGACGGCTACGTGGCGTCCGTGCGGGTTCTGCAGGCACTCATGCTCGTCGCCGGGATGTCCTGCGTGCTGCTCGGCATGAGGCGCTTGACCCCATTCCGCGCAGCGGTGGTGGTGGTGACCGTCGCGGGCCTCGCACTGCTCTTCGCGACGCCGGCCCTGTCCTTCGACTGGGTGGAGATCGGTGCCCTGTGTGTCGCCGCGGCCGTGCTGACGGGCTGCATCGTCGCCGGTGCTGGGAGCAGCCCGCTCAGGGTCGCGGTGGCGGCCGTCGTCACCGGCCTGTCCTATCCGCTGGTCCTCTGGATCTCCGCCATGATGGGGTTCGGCCTCGGCTCGGTTCCGCTGGGGCTGAACGGCGGCCAGATCGACTACGACGGTCTGCCGATCTTCCTGGCCGGACCCATCTCCGCGATGATCGTGGCGTTCACCGTGTGGGGAGCCGGCTGGATCGTGCTGCCGCCCGAAACACAGTCGACGCGCCGGGATCCCGCGCACCCCATGGTGACGTGATCACTCTGCGCACAGCCGCCCTGGTCGAGGGGAACAGCGACCTTGTCGCGCTGCAGACCCTGGCGGAACGCCGCGGCCGGGACCTGGCCGGCGAGGGGATCGAGGTCGTCGCGATGGGCGGGATCACCAACACGCGGGCGTTCGCGTCGCGCTACGGGCCGCGCGGGCTCGGCGTACGTCTGGCGGGGCTCTACGACGCTCCCGAGGAGGGCAAGCTCCGGCGCGGGCTGGCGGCCGCGGGTCTGGACACCGCCCTCGCGCCCGACGGGCCGGAGGCGCTCGGCTTCTACCGGTGCTCGGCGGATCTGGAGGACGAGCTCATCCGGGCGCTCGGAGTCGAGGCCGTCGAAGCCGTCATCGAGGACGCCGGCGAGACGAACTCGCTGCGACTGCTGGCGGGCATGCCCGCCCAGCGCGACTGGCCGCGCGCGGCGGTGCTCCGGCGCTTCCTCGGGTCCCGGTCGGGGCGCAAGGCCCGCTACGCCGCGCTGCTGGTCGACGCACTGGAACCCGACCGCGGGCCGGACCCGTTGGAGGCCGTGCTCGCCCGGGTCTGAGGGGCAACCCGCACGGCGCCGGGTGGCGCAGAAATTCGAGGGACCCAAAACGTCCCGTCGATGCGACAGTCGAGATATGCAGGACGTCACGGCCCACACCGATGCCGAGCTGGTCACGGCTCTGGCGTCGGGTGAGCTGGCGGCGCTCCGTGAGCTCTACGACCGCCACGCGCCGTGGCTCACCGCACGTCTCTCGCGGCGGTGCAGCGACCCGGACGCGGTCGACGACGCGGTGCAGGACTGCTTCACCGCCGTCTGGCGGGAGGCGGCGACCTGGCGCGGCGAGGGCGACGTGGCCGCGTGGCTCTGGGGGATCGCCGTACGGCGGCTGGTCTCGCGGCTGCGCACCCGGCCGACTCTCGCCGCCCGGCTCCAGGCGCTGTCCCTGGCCGGATCCCGCGAGCCGGAGCCGAGCGCCGAGGAGAGGGTCCTGCTCGGGGTGGAGTACGGCGGGCTCGCCACCGCGCTGGACAGGCTGAGCCCGGAGCTGCGGTCGGTCGTGCAGGCGACCATCCTCGACGGGCTCACCACCCGGGAGGCCGCCCAGCTCCTCGGCGTACCCGTCAACACCGTCAAGAGCCGGCTGCGCCGCGCGAAGGTGCAGCTGCGGGCGAACGTGGCAGGAGGAATCCCATGAGCCAGTGGCACGCCGATGCGGCCGCACTGCGGGACTACACGGCGGGCAGGACCCCCCTGCCCGTCACCGCGTCGCTCGAGGCGCACCTGGTCCGCTGCGACGAGTGCCGCGCCATCCTGCGGGCCGACGCCGACCGCGGTCGGCACGCGGCGGTCTGGGACCGGGTCGTCGACGACGTGCTGGTGGGTCCGGAGTCGCGCGCCGAGCGCCTGGCGATGCGGCTGGGGCTGTCCGAGCGGGACGCCATGATCGCCGGGTCCGCACCCCGAGTGCGGGGGGCCTGGTTGCTGGGCGTCCTGCTCTGCCTGCTCCTCGCGGTGGTCGCCGTCCAGGCCAGCTCGACCTGGGGCACGTTCGTCTTCCTGGCGGTGGCGCCCCTCGTGCCGGTCGGCGCGGTCGCCTTCGCGTACGGCCAGGAGGCCGACCCGCTCTGGGAGACCACGCTGGCCACCCCCAGCGAGCCGCTCCGCCTGGTGATCATCCGGGCGGTCACGGTGCTGGTGGTCGCCCTTCCGGTGCTGCTCCTGGTGGCGCCGCTGCTGCCCTGGCCGACGTGGACGGCCGCCGCCTGGCTGCTGCCGGCGCTGGCCTGCACGGCCCTCACCGTCGCCCTGTCGACGTGGTTCCCGGTCTCCGAGGCCGCTCTGGGGATCACCGCCCTGTGGGTGGTCGTCACCGCGGTGGCGGCCGGACCCGGCTTCCGCGACGTCCTGCTCGTTCTCAGCACCCCGATGCTGTCGCTCTACCTCGTCGTGGCGGTGGTCGCCACGATCGTCTTCTGGGTGCGCCTGGACCGCCTGGCCACCCTCGGGAGGATCCGATGAACAGCTCCACGGTCGCCCTGAGGGGCGTCACCAAGAAGTACGGCCGCAGCCCGGCCCTCGACGGCATGGACCTGACCCTCGGCGTCGGCATCACCGGGCTGCTCGGCCCGAACGGCGCCGGGAAGACCACCCTGCTGCGCATCCTGGCAACGGTGCTGCGGCCCACGGACGGCACCTGCCGTGTCCTGGGACTGGACCCGTTCCAGCCCGAGCAGCGCACTGACATCCGACGACGCCTGGGCTACCTGCCGCAGGAGAGCGGCTACCCGCGCGGCTTCACCGCGTTCCGGTACGTCGACTACCTGGCGGCGCTCAAGGAGTGGTCGGACCGCTCCGCCCGGCACGCAGAGGCGCGGCGCGTGCTCGACCTCGTGGGCATGTCCGACCTCGCAGGCAAGCGCATGCGTGCGCTGTCGGGAGGCCAGCGCCGCCGGGTCGCACTGGCCCAGGCCCTCATCGGGGAACCGGACCTGCTCGTCCTCGACGAGCCCACCACCGGACTCGACCCCGAGCAGCGCGTCTCGCTGCGTGGCGTCCTCTCCGGTGCGGGGCACCGCGCGACCGTGCTGCTGGCCACCCACCAGACCGAGGACGTCGCCGCGCTGTGCGAGCGCGTCGTCGTGCTCGACGCCGGCCGGGTGCTGCACGACGGGCCGGTCACCGAGCTCGTCGCCTCGGCCCGCGGCCGGGTGTGGCTCGCGGACAGCGAGGACGACCGCGCCCTCTCGGCCTGGCGGACCGGCACCGGCCGGTACCGCCACATCGGGCACCACCCGCCTCCCGGCGCCGAGCTGACCGAGCCCACCCTCGAGGACGCCTACCTGCTACTTCGCGGCGTGCCCCGGCACGACCTCGACGAGGTGCGGTCATGAGCGCGGGGACCGTGACGGCACCGACCTCCGAGCGGGCGGCCCTGGCGACGCTTGCCCGCTACGAGACGGTGCGCCTCGCGCGCCACCCGTTGTTCATCGTGGGCACGCTGCTGTGGGTGTTCGTGCTGGCGACGTACGTGTCCGACGCCGCCTACGGCGACGCGGGGTACGACCTGACCCAGGAGCGGCCGAACACCAGCCTGGACAGCCCCGTGGCGCCGGCGTTCATGATCGGGCTCCTCGGCCTGCTCGCGATGAACCGGATCACCTCCAGCAGCGGGCGACTGGCGGACGCGCTCGAGGTCGCGCCGGTCCCAGAGGTACGCCGCACCCTGGCGCTCTGCCTGGCCTGCCTGCTGCCGGCAGCGGTCGGGCTCGCCGGGTCGGCGTACGTCTTCTACGTCTGGATGACCGACCCGCCGATCTACGCGCTCGGCTGGAACGAGTACTCCGACGCCGAGCTCGCGGCCAACCTGGCTGCCGGCGTGCTCGCCTGCGTGGGCGGACCCCTGCTCGGGGTCCTGGTGGGGCGGTGGTGGCGCTGGCCGACGGCCGCAGCCGTGACCAGCGTGCTGCTGGTCATGTGGGCGGCACTCTCGATGATTCCCGGCAAGACGCTCCCGCTCTCGCTGCTGCACCACTCCTCGCCGTTCGCGCTCGTCACCGGCTACGCCGACCCCGGGCACTGGCACGAGGGCGGCAACCTGTTCCTCCGGCTCGGGTACCTGTCCGGTCTCTGCGCGCTCGCCGTCCTGGGCGCCGTCGCCCACGGCACCGAGGGGGAGGCCCGGCGCCGGATGGCGCGCTGGGTGATCGGGACCGCCGTCGTGACCGTGGTCCTGCTGCTCCTCGCCGTGACGACCGGACCGGAGAGCTACTACGTCGTGGACCCGACATGGCCGTTGCAGTGAGCGCCCGCCCGCACCCGGGAACGGACCGCTCGGCCGTCCACGCGGAGCTCGGGGCCGTCCGGTGGGGCCCGGTTGCGGGAGCCGGAGCGGGCGCCGTGGCGCTGGCACTGCTCGACCTGACCGTGTGGAGCGGCGGACCCGGCTCACTGCTGACCTGGCTGTCCGCGGCCCTGACGGGAGCCGCGGCGGCGCTCGCCCTGGACCGGCCGGCGGCCGCGGTGACCGACGCGGCGCCGTACCCCTCAGGTCGGCGCCTGGCCGCCCGCCTCCTCGTGGCCGCAGGAGGCGGTGCCTGCTGGGCCGCGTACGCCGCCCTCGTGGTCGGCGGCCGGCCCCCCGGCGTCCCCGTCTCGTGGGGTGCGGTGACCACCGCCGGTCTCGGACTGCTGCTGCTCGCGCCTGCGGTGGCGGTCCTCCTCGCCGGGCCCGACAACCCGGAGCCGGGATCGCTGGCCGGCTCCCTCGGTGTCCTCGTCGTCGTCGGCCTGATGACGGTCCCGCTCCCGCGTGACCTGGACCCCTTCGACGTGTCCGGCATGGGCAGCGACGCCACCCTCGTCTGGGGTGCCGTGGTCCT
>JBEVFC010000123.1:0-3603 GCA_040512455.1 Nocardioides sp. | reverse complement strand
CGTTCTGGTTGGAGACCCAGCGGACGCTGTCGGGCCTCGCCAGGCCGCCGAGGTAGGCGTCGGAGAGCTCGCGGGCCCGCTTGGCCAGCTGCTCGTCCGAGGGCCGCTTGCGCTTCTCCGAGCGCTCGAGCCTGGCCACCATCGTGGTGACCCACTCCGCCTCCTGCTTGCGCGACATGGTGGCGGGGATCAGCACCACGACCTTGTCGCCGTCGCGGTACGCCGAGACCGTCCGGCGGCGCCGCTTGGAGCGGCGTACCTCGACCTCGGGCGTGCTCATGGCGGCAACCTAGCCGTTCGCCCAGCCCAGCAGGCGGTCAACCGGCCAGGTGTTGACGATCCGTTCGGGCTCGATCCCGGCCGCCTCGGCCCGCTCGGCGCCGTACGCCAGGAAGTCGAGCTGCCCGGGCGCGTGCGCGTCGCTGTCGATCGAGAACAGGCAGCCGATGTCCCGGGCCAGCTCCAGGAGCCGGGTCGGCGGGTCGCGGCGCTCGGGACGGGAGTTGATCTCGACGGCGACGTCGTTCTCGGCGCACGCCTCGAAGACCGCCTGCGCGTCGAACTGGCTCTGGTTGCGGGTGCCGCGGTTGCCGGTGACCAGCCGGCCGGTGCAGTGCCCGAGCACGTTGGTGCGCGGCTGCCGGACCGCGGCCACCATCCGCCTGGTCATCGCGGGCGCCTCCATGGCCAGCTTGGAGTGCACGCTGGCCACCCGGAGGTCGAGGCGCGCGAGCATCTCGTCGGTCTGGTCGAGCGAGCCGTCGTCGAGGATGTCGACCTCGATGCCCTTGAGCAGCCGGAAGCTGCCGCCGAGGTGCTCGTTGACCGCCTCGACCACGCCGAGCTGGCGGGCCAGCCGCTCCGCGCTCAGTCCGCGCGCGACCTTGAGCCGGGGTGAGTGGTCGGTGAGCACGAGGTAGTCGTGGCCGAGCTCCATCGCGGTGAACGCCATCTCCTCGATCGGCGAGCCGCCGTCCGACCAGTCGGAGTGGGAGTGCAGGTCGCCGCGGAGCGCGGCCCGGATCTCCCGGCCCCCGGCCGCGAGCGGCCCGGCCTGCTCGGCCTCGAGCCGGGCCAGCCGGTCCGGCAGCCGGCCGCGCCAGGCGTCCTCGATGACCTGGGCGGAGCTCTTGCCGATGCCCGGCAGGTCGGTCAGGGTGCCGCCCTCGACGTGCCCGGCCAGCTCGTCGGCCGGCATCGGCAGCACGGTGGCGGCGGCGCTGCGGAACGCCTTGACCTTGAAGGTGTCTTCACGGGCCCGCTCGAGCAGGAACGCGATGCGCCGCAGCGCGGCGACCGGCCCGTCGGCGTACTGCTGTGCTGGTTCCGCCACGCATTCTCCTCCGGTTTTCTTTCCTCCACACCCTGCTCACCCGCATCGTGCCTGCTCAGAGGCCCCATCGACCAGCCGGAGAGTCGGTTGTCCACAGGCCCGTCCCGGGTCCCTCCACAGTAATCGCCCCGAGTGCACAGGCTTGTCCACAGGTTCGTCCACAGGCACGGAGCCGCGCGCATTGACGCCCGCCGGATCGCCTCCTAGGTTGGGCGCAGATGAGGCCCCCGGTCCTCCGCTTCGGCGGGGCACCTCCACGCTCGCAAGGGGAAGGCAAGCGTGGGAGTGCTGGCAGGGGGCCTCTTCTGCATTTCCCCGCCGAGGTGTCACTTCTTGCGCGCCGAGGTGTCAGGTCTTGCGACCCGCCGCCCTCAGTGCCCCGTGAACTCCGGCGTACGGCGCTCGCGGGACGCGCGGATGCCCTCCTGCAGGTCCGCGGTGGTCAACGTCGCCGGCTGGGCCAGCGCCTCCCACTGCAGGCAGGACTCGAGGTCGGCGAACCCCGAGGCCAGCGCGACCTTCGTGTAGCGGGTGGCGATCGGCGCGTTGCCCGCGATGCCGGCGGCGGCCTCGAGCACGACGGCGTCGAACGCGTCGGGCTCGATCACCCGCGACACCAGGCCCAGGCGCAGCGCCTCGTCGGCGTCGACCACCCGGCCGGTGAGCAGCAGGTCGCGGGCCGCGGCCTCGCCGACGACGTCGGGCAGCAGGTACGTGCCGCCCATCCCGGCGTGCATGCCCAGCTTCACGAACGGCACCCCGAGCCTGGCGCCGGCGGCGGCGTACCGCAGGTCGCAGGCCAGCGCGAGGCAGAGACCGGCACCGATCGCCGGGCCGTTCACGGCGGCGATGGTGGGGACCTCGAGACGCCGGATCGACAGCCAGGCGCGGTAGAACGGCATCATCCGGTGCCGCAGGTGGTCGACGCCGGCCTCCGGCTCGCTGGCGATCCAGGAGGTGTCGCCGCCGGAGCAGAAGGCGCTCCCCTCGCCGGTCACCACCACGACGCGCACGTCGCGGTCGTCGGCCAGGGCGTCGATCGCACGCACCCAGGAAGCGGTCATCTCCTCCGACATGGCGTTGCGCTGGTCGGGGTTGTCGAGCACCAGACGGACGACGCCGGGGGCCGGGCGCTCGAGCCGGAGGTGGGTCAGATCGGGTTCGGAAGCCATGGCGGCACCCTAGCGACGGGACTCCCCCGTCCCGTCGGCCCCAGGATGCCCGCTCACGCCACGCCTGAGCGTGAGGGGGCACCTCCCACACCCACGCTCAGGCGTGCCGTAGGGTCGAGGCGGTCGAGTGGTGGACCCACTCGCTCCCGGCGGGCTTCCCTGAAACCCCCGTCGCGACGACCGAAACATATGAACAGGCAAGGAGGCCGTCATGGCGGAAACCTGGAGCGGCGAGTTCTACTGCGTGAAGTGCAAGGAGAAGCGCGAGGCATCGGGCGAGGTCAAGGTGAACGACAAGGGCACCCGGATGGCCAAGGCCGTCTGCCCCGTGTGTTCCACCAACCTCAACCGGATCCTCGGCAAGGCCTGAGCACAAAGCCCCACGAGCGAATCCTCGCGACGGTTCGGTCCTTCGGGACCGGACCGTCGCGGCATTTCCGCCGAGCCGTGCGTTCTTGCGGGCTCAGCCGTGCGTTCTTGCGGGCCTGTGGATGACTCCCCCCGGCCGACCACGCCCTGTGTCACAGTCAGCGCCATGACCCGCCGGCACCCTGCCTACCCCGCCCGGCCGCTGCTGCGGCCCGGGGTCCGGGTCTGCCGCCGCAGCGACGGCGACCTGCAGGTCGGTCTCGACCCGAGGCTCGCGCTGGTGGTCCCCGACACCGCCGAGGTCCGGTCCCTGCTGGACGGGCTCCGCGAGGGCACCCCTCCCCCGCACCCCGATCTGCTGCCCACCCGGGTGGCCCGGCTCTGCGTCGACCTGCTCGACCGCGGCCTGGTCGTCGACGGCGACGACCTGCTCGCCGCCCTCGGCGCCGCGCCCGACCGGCGTACCCGCGAGTCGGTGGCCGCGCTCTTCGCCGACGCCGGGATGGCGGCCGGCCCTCTGCTCCGGGCCCGGGGCCGGGTCCCGGTCACGGTGAGCCACGACCGGGCGCCGCGCAGCGCCCGTCGGTGTCGCGAGCTACTCAACGCCGCCGGCGTCGGGGAGGCCAACGGCACGGGCCCCGTGCTGCACGTGGCCCGAACCGAGGTCGACCGGGACCTGACCGATGCCTGGATGCGCGCGGACCGCCCCCACCTGCTGCTGGCCCTGGG
>JBEVFC010000109.1:0-5266 GCA_040512455.1 Nocardioides sp. | reverse complement strand
AGAAGAAGCCACCGGCCTTGGCGGCGTACACGGGGAGCATCGGGTAGCCGACGACGTTCTCCTCGGTGCGGCCGGGCCCGGGCCACTGGGTGTGCTTGTGGTAGACGAGCAGCAGCATGTGCGCGGCGATCAGGCCGAGCAGGATGCCGGGGATCAGCAGCACGTGGATGGTGTAGAAGCGCGGGATGATCGAGTCCCCGGGGAACTCGCCACCGAACAGGAAGAACGACATGTAGGTGCCGATCACGGGGGAGGCCTTCATGAAGCCGTCCGCGGCCCGGATGCCGGTGCCCGAGAGCAGGTCGTCGGGGAGGGAGTAGCCGGTGAAGCCCTCGAGCGTGCCGAGCAGCAGCAGCAGGCAGCCGATCACCCAGTTGAGCTCGCGGGGCTTGCGGAACGCACCCGTGAAGAACACCCGCAGCAGGTGGACCATCATCGAGGCGACGAAGAGCATCGCGGACCAGTGGTGCATCTGCCTCATGAGCAGGCCGCCGCGCACCTCGAACGAGATGTCCAGCGTCGAGGCGAACGCCTCCGACATCGGGACTCCGCGCAGCTGGTCGTAGGTGCCCATGTACTCGACCTCGCCCATGGACGGGCGGAACCAGAGCGTCAGGAACACGCCGGTGAGGAGGAGCACCACGAAGCTCCAGAGCGCGATCTCGCCGAGCATGAACGACCAGTGGTCGGGGAAGACCTTGCGCAGGTTCTTCTTCGCCGCGGTCGCGAGCCCGAGGCGCTCGTCGGCCCAGTTCGCGATCACGCCGACACGGCTTGGCTTCTTCGCCTCGGCAGGGGCGCTGCCGTTCGTGCTGGCGACGGACGATGAGACGTTGTCGGAACTCATTGTGAGTCACGCTCCCAGTAGCTCGGGCCGACGGGTTCGGTGAAGTCGCTCTGCGCCACCAGGTAGCCCTCGTCGTCCACAGTGATCGGCAGCTGCGGAAGCGGTCGGGCGGCCGGGCCGAAGATCACGGCAGCGCCGTCGGCCAGGTCGAACGTGGACTGGTGGCACGGGCAGAGGACGTGGTGGGTCTGCTGCTCGTAGAGGGAGATGGGGCAGCCGACGTGGGTGCAGATCTTGGAGTAGGCCAGGATCCCGTCGATCTGCCAGTTCTCGGGACTGTCCTTGCTGAACGTGATGTCGTCCGGCTCCATGCGCACCACGATCAGCGAGGACTTCGCCTTCTCGACGTTGAGCTCGACGCCCTCCAGGTAGATCACGCCCGGGCGCTCCTCGGCGACCGGGACGAGACCCTCCGGCTGGGCGTTGACCAGCTGGCCAATAGCCACGTCCGACGGCTTGATCGGCAGACCGGTGACGTCGTTGACGACGCGGGTGCCGGCCTTCCAGAAGGTGCTCTCGAGCTTCTTGCCCGGCAGCGGACCGAGGTCGCGCAGGCCGACGATCAGCGGGAGGCCCATCAGGCCGAGCGCACCGAAGAGGGTGTTGCGGATCAGCGGGCGACGGCCGATGCCGGACTCGTCGAGACCCATGCTGAGCGCCGCGAGCGTCTCCTCGCGGTCGGCCGGTGGGGAGACCGCGGGGTGGCGGTACTCGATGATCTCGACGTCCGCCATCAGCTTGCGGGCCCACTGGATGATGCCGATGCCGATGAACAGCAGCGCGAGGCCCAGCGAGACGCCCAGCGCCACGTTGGAGGCGCCCAGGCCGCCGATGGTCTCCTGGTTGCCGTCCTTGATGTCGAGCGCGAAGTACGCGACGACGAACAGCACCGTGCAGACCATGGACAGCACGAAGAACGTGGCGACCTGGCGCTCGGCGCGGCGGGCGGCCCTCTCGTCGACGTCGGTGGGGCGCGGCAGGTGCGCGGGCAGCCCGGGGTTGGCGATCGGCTCCTCGGACGCCATCGCCTTGCGCTGCTCCTCCGGGACCTCCGGCACGTTGTCGTGGTGGTCGCTCACGCTTCCGTCCCCTCGGTGGACTCGGTCGTGGACAGGGTCTTGTTGGAGCGCGCGCCGTGCGAGGCGATCCAGTAGCAGAAGCCGACGAGCACGCCGATGCCGACGAGCCAGGCGAACAGGCCCTCGCTCACCGGACCGAGGCCGCCCATCCCGAAGCCGCCGTACTCCGGTGTCTCCTCGTTGGTCTTGAGGTAGGCGATGATCGCGGCCTTGTCATCGGGGGTCATCACGCTGTCGCCGAAGACGGGCATCTGCTGCGGGCCGGTGAGCATGGCCTCGTAGATGTGCTTCTCGCTGACGCCCTTCAGGCTGGGGGCGTAGCGACCGCGGGGGAGCGCACCGCCCGAGCCGTCGAAGTTGTGGCACGCGGTGCAGTTGGTGAGGAAGAGCTGGCCGCCCCTGGAGATCGCGGCGCGCTTCTCGTCCTCGGACAGACCCTCGAGCGTGTAGTCGTCCGGCGTGGGGATGGCCGGGCCGGGGCCGAGCGACGCGACGTACGCCGCGAGCGCGTCGATCTCGTCCTGGGTGTAGGTCTCCTTCTTGACCCCGGCCTGCTGGCCGGGCTGCGCCATGGGCATGCGACCGGTGCCGACCTGGAAGTCGACGGCGGCGCCGCCCACGCCCACGAGGGAGGGGCCGTACTGGCCCTTGGAGCTGTTGATGCCCTCGCCGTTCTGGCCGTGGCAGAACGCACAGCCGACCAGGAAGAGCTCACGGCCCTGCTCGATCAGCTGGTCGTCGCTCTTGCCGGCCTTCTGGGCGGTGGCCGGCGTGAAGGCGGCGTAGACGGTGCCGGTGAGGATGAGGCCCAGCAGCAGGACCATCAGGCCTGCGAGGGGGCCGCGGCGGCGCCGGGAGAGACGACCGGCCACACCGTTCACGGAGCGGTTCAGGAGACGCACGAATTCAGTCCTCGATCTCGTGTGTTACTGGATCAGATAGATGGTCGCGAACAGGCCGATCCACACCACGTCGACGAAGTGCCAGTAGTAGGACACGACGATGGCGCTGACCGCTTGCTCGTGGGTGAACCGCCGGGCCAGGAACGTGCGACCCAGGACGAACAGGAAGGCGATGAGACCACCGGTCACGTGGATACCGTGGAAACCGGTGGTGAGGTAGAAGACCGAGCCGTAGGCGTGGGCCGGGATGGTCAGGCCCTCGTGCACGAGCTCGGCGTACTCGAGCGCCTGGCCGCCGATGAAGATCGCGCCCATGACGTAGGTGAGCACGAACCACTCACGCAGGCCCCAGCCCTTGACCTGGAACACCGAGCCGGTGCGACCGACCTGGCCGCGCTCCGCGGCGAACACACCGAGCTGGCAGGTCACCGACGACAGGACCAGGATCGTGGTGTTGACGGTGGCGAACTTGATGTTGAGCAGCTGGGTCTCCGCAGCCCACAGATCGGGGCTCTGGGCCCGGATCGTGAAGTAGCAGGCGAAGAGTGCGGCGAAGAACATCAGCTCGCTCGAAAGCCAGATGATGGTGCCCACGCTCACCATGCTGGGACGGTCGTGATGCCCGTGCAGACGGGACGCCGGAATCGCTGTTGCAGTCGCCACGGGCCCCATTATGTCGGTAGCCGGTCCAGAGGGCACCCCGACCCCCGGGAGAGTCGGGGTCATAAAGTTCACACCGTGTACTTCCCCCCTGAGCTTGCCGCCTCCGACGCCGTCGGAGCCCTCCCGAGATTCACCTGGGGCCGGGTGTTCACGGACTGGACGATGGACCCGTTCCTGTTCGTGCTGACCGTCTGGGTGACCGGCCTGTACGTCCTCGGGGTGGTCACGCTGCACCGTCGCGGGGTGCACTGGCCGGTGGGGCGGACGCTCGCGTTCGTGGTGGCCGGGATGGGGGTCTTCTTCGTCGCGACCTCGTCCGGCCTGTCGACGTACGACACGACGCTGATCAGCGTGCACATGGTCCAGCACATGCTGCTGGCGATGTGGGTGCCGCTCGCCCTGGCGCTCGGGGCGCCGGTGACGCTGGCGCTGCGGACCCTGCCCCGGCGCCCGCGCGGGTGGCTGCTGGCGGTGCTGCACTCCCGGTTCGCCGCGGTGCTGTCGTTCGCGCCGCTGGCGTTCCTGCTGTACGTCATCTCGCCCTGGGCGCTCTACTTCTCCGGCTGGTACGACGCGTCGCTCGAGTCACCGTTCGTCCACGAGCTGATGCACGTCCACCTCGTGACGGTCGGCGCGCTGTTCTTCTGGCCGCTGATGGGCATCGATCCGGTTCCGGGGCGGGTCTCCTACCCGTTCCGGATGGCGCTGGTCTTCATGACGCTGCCGTTCCACGCGTTCCTCGGCGTCACGATCATGAGCCAGGAGTCGCTGATCGGCGGGGACCACTACCGGGCGCTGCGGGAGGGGCCGATGGGGTCGTGGCTGCCGGACGCCTTCTCCGACCAGAACCTGGCCGGAGGGATCCTGTGGGCGTCGGGGGACCTGGTCGGGCTGGTGTTCTTCGGGGTGCTGTTCGCCCAGTGGGTGCGGGCCTCGATGAAGGAGGCGGCACGCGAGGACCGGCGCCTCGACCTGCTCGAGAAGCGCTCCGATAACATCACCCCGTGACCGACACCACGCCGCTCAAGGTCCTCGTCTACAGCGATGACGCGAACACGCGCCAGCAGGTGATCCTCGCCCTGGGTCGTCGCCCGCACCCGGACCTGCCCGAGCTCACGTACGTCGAGGTGGCCACCGAGCCGGTCGTGATCCAGCAGATGGATGCCGGTGGCATCGCGCTGGCGATCCTCGACGGTGAGGCCGTGCCGGCGGGTGGCATGGGGATCGCGAAGCAGCTCAAGGACGAGATCTACCAGTGCCCGCCGGTGCTGGTCCTCGTCGGGCGGCCCCAGGATGCCTGGCTGGCTACCTGGTCGCGCGCGGAGTCCGTCGTCACCCATCCGATCGACCCGGTGCAGCTCGCCGAGTCGGTGATCGGGCTGCTCCGCTCCCGCGTGCCTGCGTGAGCACCGCATGAGCCACACCTGGCCCGACGTCCTGAGCGCGCTGGTCGCCGGGCAGGACCTGGCCGCCGAGCAGGCGACGTGGGCCATGGGCCAGGTGCTCGCCGGTGAGGCCACCCCGTCCCAGATCGCCGGCTTCGCGGTCGCCCTGCGCGCCAAGGGCGAGACCGTCGACGAGCTCACCGGCCTGATCGAGGCGATGTACGCCGCGGGCGCGTCGTTGAGCGTGCCCGGCCGGCTGCTCGACATCGTCGGCACCGGGGGAGACCGGTCCATGTCGGTCAACATCTCCTCGATGGCCGCGATCGTGGCTGCCGGGGCCGGCGCCACCGTGGTCAAGCACGGCAACCGCTCGGCGTCCTCGAAGTCCGG
>JBEVFC010000101.1:0-3160 GCA_040512455.1 Nocardioides sp. | reverse complement strand
AGCGAGTGCAGAGGCACTACCGGCAGGCGCATCCCGCGCGCGACCTCCCCGTCCTCACCGTCCACGAGCTCCGTCACACCCATGCCTCGCTGCTGTTCGAGGCCGGGCAGTCGGTCAAGGTCGTCCAGGAGCGGCTGGGCCACGCCAGCGCGCAGGTCACGTTGAACACCTACGCCCACCTACTTCACGATGCCCAGTCGAGAGCAGCGACCGCGCTCGACGACCTGCTCGGTGGGGAGGGTCTGATCCGCGTTCCGACCTGAGTTCGAGCTGATCTACGACCTGAAGTCACTTCTCACGTACTGCTCGAACTCGCTGGTTCGAGCAGCACGAGGGGCTTTGAAAGCGACCGAGGCTTTTCGTCGTTCAGGCACACCAGCCGATGCACTCACCGGAAGAACCGACTGTCCAGTATCGAGTGAGAGGGCCCAGTGTGGACCGTAGCTGGATACGGTTCGCATTTCCCCGAGCCGCCGTGCCCGTCCTAGTTCTGTTCGCTCTTCCGGCCGGCGTAGCCGTGACCCGCAACGAGGCCCCAGCGGCCATGGTGACTTCTAGGGACCGCCGGATGCACTTCGGGCTCTGGGGTGGGCGCGCCCGACGCTGCGTTACCGTGGCTCTGACCTGACCAGGACGGCGGCTTGATGGTGAAGATACGTGCGCCGGGGAGGCCGTTGTTTCGACACCCGGCTCAGGTGATCGTCGTGGCCTTCGGCACGGCCGTGGTCGTCGGCACGCTTCTGCTGATGCTGCCGGTTTCGCGGGTCGGCCCGGACGGCGCGCCGCTCGTCACCGCACTCTTCACCGCCACCAGCGCGGTGTGTGTCACAGGGTTGATCACGGTCGACACACCGACGTACTGGAGCGGGTTCGGCCAGGCAGTCATCCTGCTACTGATCCAAATCGGTGGCTTCGGGATCATGACGCTCGCGTCGCTGGTGGGGTTGCTGCTCTCGCGCAGGATGGGGCTGCGCACTCGACTCACGGCCGCCGCGGAGACCAAGAGCCTGGGCATCGGCGACGTCCGCGCGGTGCTGGTCGGCGTGGCCAAGGTGAGCCTGCTGTTCGAGTCCGTCACCGCGGTCCTGCTGACGGCACGGTTCCTCATCGGATACGACGAGCCGTGGCCCCGAGCCGTCTACCACGGTGTGTTCCACGCGGTGTCCGCATTCAACAACGCCGGCTTCGCCCTGTACAGCGACAACCTCATGGGGTTCGTGAACGACCCATGGATCTGCATCCCGATCGCCGTGGCGGTCATCTTCGGCGGCCTCGGCTTCCCGGTCCTCTTCGAGCTGCGCAGACAGCTCGGGCGACCGCGGTTGTGGAGCCTCCACACCAAGCTCACGGTGGGCACCACCGCGGCCCTGCTGGTGCTTGGCACCCTCTTCGTGACCCTCAGCGAGTGGAACAACCCCGGGACCCTGGGACCGCTGGACGCGCCGGGCCGGGTCCTCGCCGGCTTCTTCCAGGCGGTGATGCCACGTACTGCCGGCTTCAACAGCGTTGACTACGGTGAGATGCGCGACGGCACCCTGCTGGGCACCGATGTGCTCATGTTCATCGGCGGCGGCTCCGCCGGCACCGCGGGCGGCATCAAGGTCACCACCTTCATCATTCTGTTCTTCGTGATCTATGCCGAGGTGCGGGGAGAGCGGCACGTCAACGCGGCCGACCGGCGGATCGGGGAGCGGGTGCAGCGTCAGGCGCTCACGGTCGCATTGTTATCGGTCGGACTGGTGATGGCAGCGACGCTGCTACTGCTCCAGATCACCGATCTGCCCACCCGTGACGTGCTGTTCGAGAGTGTCTCGGCGTTCGCCACGGTCGGGCTCTCGACCGGGATCACCGCCGATCTGCCGTCCGCCGGCCAGCTGGTCCTGGTCGTGCTGATGTTCGTCGGCCGCCTCGGCCCGATCACACTGGTGTCAGCGTTGGCCCTGCGTGAGAAGCAGTTGCGCTACACCCTTCCGGAAGGACGGCCCCTCATTGGCTAAGCGGATGCGCCTCAACAGCGACCCGGTCGCCGTCATCGGCCTGGGCCGGTTCGGGAAGTCTCTCGCCCTCGAGCTCTCCGACGAGGGCGTCGAGGTGCTCGGCATCGACAACGACCACAAGGTCGTCCAGTCCTTGGCGGGACGGCTGACGCACGTCGTCGAGGCCGACACCACCGACGAGGAGGCGATGCGGCAGCTGTCGCTGCACGAGTTCACTCGAGCGGTGATCGGGATCGGCAACGACCTGGAAGCGAGCATCCTGTCGGCCTCGGTCCTGCTGAAGCTCGAGGTCCGCGACATCTGGGCCAAGGCGATCAGCGATTCGCACGCCCGGATCCTCTCCCAGATCGGTGTCCACCACGTGGTGCGCCCCGAACATGACATGGGCAAGCGCGTCGCGCACCTCGTCCGCGGACGCATGCTCGACTACATCGAGTTCGACGACGGCTACGCGATCGTCAAGACACGTCCACCGGGGAACCTGTACGGCCTCCCTTTGGGCGAGTCGCGCCCACGGTCGAAGTACGGCATCACCATCGTGGGAGTGAAACGCGCCGGACAGGACTTCACCCACGCGACCCCAGACACCGTGGTGGAGGAAGGCGACCTCATCATCGTGTCGGGCCCACAAGCAAAGGTGGAGCGGTTCAGCGAGCTCACCTGACGTGTCCGCGCACCTGAGCCGATGGACGTTGTGCTAGGTGCCGAGCACCGCTTGACCGAGCAGGATCAGTGCGAATCCGAGCACGATGCTGACGAGGGGGTCGAGGGGAAACCTGCCCTCTCCCCCGGTGGCGACGATCGCTACGGCGCGGAGCATTCCAACCAGACCAAGGGCCACGAGGACGACGGCGAGACCCGCGGTCATCGGGCCGCAGCCACTTGGTCTGCGAGGAGGACGGCGACGCGCCGCTGCTCCCGGGACGGGTAGGCCAGGTGCGAGGTCGCGGTGACTAAAAAGTGGCCGACGATCTGCGGCCCTCGCTGCACGGGAACTGCGACGTACTCATCGGCGGGCAGTCCCGAACGCTCGACATCGACAGCACGGCCGTTGCGGGTCAGCACGCCGTCGTGGTCCAGGACCGCGATGCGCGCGTCGCGCACCGGTCCCTCGATGTATCGGCAACTATCAACGATGAGCACCTCGGAGATCTGACGTGCCA
>JBEVFC010000098.1:0-20425 GCA_040512455.1 Nocardioides sp. | reverse complement strand
ACCAGCAGCTGGTGCCGGCGCATGTCGATGATGTGGTCGACGTGCTCGATGTCGACGGGGCACTGCTGCACGCAGGCGCCGCACGACGTGCACGACCAGAGCACGTCCGGGTCGATGACCGCGGAGCCGTTCTCCGGCATGTAGAACCAGTCGTCCCCGGTGTCGCCGACCAGCGGCCGCTCCGCCTCGGCGAGGACGGCGGCCGGGAGGTCGGCTCGCTCCTCCTCCGAACCCGCCTGGAGGTACGGCGCCTTCGCGTACGCGTGGTCGCGCAGCGCGGTGATCAGCAGCTTGGGGGAGAGCGGCTTCTCGGTGTTCCAGGCCGGGCACTGGCTCTGGCAGCGACCGCACTCGGTGCAGGAGGTGAAGTCGAGGATGCCCTTCCAGGAGAAGTCCTCGACCCTGCCGACGCCGAGGGGCGAGTCCTCGTCGAGGTCGTCGATGTCGTCGAGGGTGACCGCCTTGCCCTCGGAGGTCAGCGGCTTGACCCCGCCCAGCGCCGTACCGCCGGAGGACTCGCGCTTGAACCAGATGTTGAAGAACGCCGTGAAGCGGTGCCAGGCGACGCCCATCGTGGGGTTCAGCGAGATCGTGATCATCCAGGCGAAGGAGATGACGATCTTGAGCATGGCGACGACGTAGATCGTGGTCTCGATGCTGCCGGTCGACATGCCGGAGAAGGCCTCACCGAGCCATGCGGAGAACGGGAAGTGGAAGGCGTTGGCGTGGTCGGAGTGCTCGCCGCCCTTGGCCAGCAGGGCGTACTCGAGGCCGCGCAGCGTGACGATGCAGAGGCCGACGCCGAGGATGACCATCTCCACGAAGTAGCCCTGCCACATGGTCGAGCCGAAGAACCGGCCCTTGGCGCCCCGGACCCGCTCCTTGGGGCGCGAGGCGCGGTAGACGATGAAGGCCACGATCGCGACCAGCATCACCACGGTGAAGAACTCGGAGACCCACTCCCACAGGAAGAAGTGTCCGATCAGCGGCAGCGCGAAGTGCGCGTCGAAGAGCTGGCCGAATGCGGTGAGCAGGGTGAAGAAGAGCAGCCCGAAGCCGACGAACACGAACCAGTGCGCGGCGCCGACGAACGTCCACTGGAGCATCCGGGTGTGCCCGAGCGTCTCCTTGAGCATCGTCACCGTGCGGGAGCCCGGGTGGTCGGTGCGGGCTGCCGGCTGGCCGATCTGGATCACGCCGAGGATGGTGCGGATCGCCCGGACGAACAGGGTGATGCCGACCGCGGCGATGGCCAGGGAGACGACGATGGCGAAGATCTGCATGGAGGGAGTGCTCCTCGTCGGGCTGTCGAGACGTCCGGTGTCCCGGACGCTGCCCGAGCCTATTGCGGCGTACGTCGCCGCGTCAGTCCCCGGACCTGTGGCATAAATCCTACTAACAGGTAACTTTTCCGTCCGCGTCTGGTCCCGGGCGCGGTCCCGAGGTGCCCGGAAGTGGCCCGGACCTCCCGGGCCGCCCGGGATCCGCGCCTCATGTGCCGGGCGGCCCGTCGGTGGACCGTCGGAGGACGGGCGACGGGATCCGTCGCCGTCGACCGGCGGAGGCAGAAATGAAGCGATGGGTCCTGGCGACGGCACTCCTGTCCCTGCTGGGCGGCGGGTGCGCCGGGGGAGCGGTCCGTTCCGGGGCGGTGGATCCACACGCCCCGCAACGGACCGGGACGGGCGTGGTCGACGAGGACGGCGATCACGACCCCGACGGTCCCCGCCGGCACCGACGCCCGCGAGGCTCGGAGGGCTGGCGCCTGGACCGTGCCGCCCGGCCGGGTGGCATCGAGGCGTTCACCACGCGTTCCAGCGGGGCTCCCGGCACGCCGATCGGCCTGAAGGTCTCGACCCGGGCGGCGGACTACCGGGTGCAGGCGTACCGCATCGGCTGGTACCGGGGAGGAACCGGCCACCGGGTGTGGCACTCGGGGAGCATCACGGGGAGGCTCCAGGGGGCCGCGCGGTTCGCGCCGTACGCGACGCGCACCCTGGTGGCGCCGTGGAGACGTGACGTCATGATCGACACGGAGGGCTGGGCGCCGGGCGTCTACGTCCTGAAGCTGCACGCCCGGTCGGGCGCGGAGACCCAGGTGCCGTACGTCGTGTCGTCGCCGTCGTCACGCGGGAGGGTCGCCCTGGTCGCGCCGGTCACCACCTGGCAGGCCTACAACCGGTGGGGCGGGTACAGCCTCTACGACGGCCCCGCCGGTGACCGGCGTGCCTGGGCGGTCAGCTTCAACCGTCCGTACCACCTCGCTCCGGGCGCCAACGACTTCCGTTCGGCCCTGCTGCCGGTCGTGGTCCTTGCCGAGAAGACCGGCGTGCCGCTGTCGTACTACACGAACGTCGACCTCGACGCGAGGCCCGGCCTGCTCGCCGGCGCCCGTGGCTACTTGTCGGTCGGGCATGACGAGTACTGGACGCCGGGCATGCGCGCCGGCGTCCTCGAGGCACGCGCGGCGGGCACCAACCTCGGGTTCCTCGGCGCCAACACGATGTACTGGCGGGTGCGCCTCGACCAGCACGGGCGGAGGCTCGTGGGCTACCGCCACGACGCCCACATCGACCCGCTGAGGACCTCGACGCCGCACGCCGCCACCTCGCGGTTCCGGGACCCGCCCTCGGCGACGCCCGAGAACGGGCTCGTGGGGATGCTGTACGAGTGCTACCCGGTCGACACCGACTACCGCGTCGTCTCGCCCGGCTGGTGGGGCTTCCGCGGCACCGGTGTCCGTGACGGCTCGCTGATCCCCGGCCTGGTGGGTCCCGAGTCGGACCGGGTCTACCCGGACCGGTTCACCCCGCGGCCGCTGCAGATCCTGAGCCACGGGACGTTCGACTGCCGGGGCGTCGTCACCTCGACGCAGTCCGTGTACTACTCGGCGAAGTCGGGCGCCGGGGTCTTCACCGCGGGGACGCTGCGGTGGGGGTGCGCGCTGGTCGACCGCTGCGATCGGCCGCTCGGACGGACGACGAGCAGGTTCGTCCGGATCGTGACCGGCAACCTCCTGCGCGCCTTCGCAACGGGTCCCGTCGGTGCCCGACACCCGGCGCGCGACAACCTCCGCCGGTTCGACCTCCCGCTCGCCAACTCCGTCTCGGCAAGTTGACGGGGTGCAGGGGACGGTGGGTCCGCCATCATGGTGTCCATGACCGGCGACCGGGCAGGTGGTGAGCGGGCCGCGAGGCGGGCGGCGCGTCTGCCGCGCTGGCTGCCGCTCGTCCTCGCGACGGCGCTGCTCGCGGGCTGCACCGGGGACGGTCCCGAGGGGGGCGACGGCGACGACGGCGGCTCGGTGGCCCTCGAGGTGCGGGTGGTCTCCTGTGCCGGCCGGCTCGGTGAGGACGCGCGAGCCGAGATCGAGTCCGGGATCGGCGACACCCTGTCGGCGTACGTCGTGCGCGCGTTCCTCGGCGACTACCCGCGGGACGACTTCGTCCGGTCGTTCGACGCCTTCACCAGTGGCGCGGCCGCGTCCGCGGCCGAGGACATCGACCTGCTGACAGGTTCCCGGTTCAAGGACGCCGAGGGGGTCGTCGCCACCCGCCTGAGTGCCCGCATCTCCTGCCTGGTCGAGCGCGGCGACGTGGTGGGGGCGACCGCCAAGGTGGCCTTCGACTTCGAGGCGCAGCAGCCTGACGCCGAGCAGCCGCAGCCGTTCAGCCTGCGCGGGCGCATCCTGATGACCCCCGGGCCCGACGCCTGGTCGGTGTTCGGTTACGACGTGGCACGCGACGACGTCCCCGCGGCGGAGGCTCGATCATGACGCGCCGTACGGCGCCGCGGCCGGTCCGTCGTCCGGTCCGTCGGCTCGCCCGGCGGGTGGCGCAGTCCCTGCTGGTGGTCCTCGCACTCGTGGCCGTGCCCGACTCCGCCGTGCATCCGGCCTCGTTCAGCCTGGTGGCAGTCGCCGACGCCAAGGCCGTCGACTTCGACGACGGCATCGTGTGGTTCCTCGTGCTCGGCTCGGACGCCCGTGAGGGTGAGGACGTGATGGACGGCCGCGCCGACGCGATCGAGCTGGTCGGGCTGGACTTCGACACCGGCCGGGCCACCGCGGTGGCCATCCCACGCGACACCTGGGTCGACATCCCTGGCCACGGGCCCGACCGGATCAACGCCGCCCTGCACGAGGGCGGGCCGGAGCTGGTCGCGGACCTGGTCGAGGAGCTGGTCGGCATCGTGCCCGACTACGTCTTCACCACCGGGTTCGACGGGTTCGTGTCGATGGTCGACAGCATCGGGCCGGTCCCGGTCGTCTCGCTCTTCACCTTCCAGCCGCCCGACGGTCCCGTCCCCGTGAGCCGGGGGCTCAACCGGATGGACGGCGAGGAGGCGCTCGCGTTCGCCCGGGCCCGGGTGGCGTTGCCGCGCAGCGACTTCGACCGCATCACCAACCAGCAGTCGCTGATGAAGGGCATTCTGAGGAGGCTGCGAACAGGCGAGGACGCCGAGGGGTTCATCGAGCGGGGAAGCCTGGCAGCGCTGCGAGGGTTCGACACCGACCTGTCCCCGGTCGACCTCTACCGACTCGCCCAGGCGGTCACCACCTTCCGAGTCTCGCAGGTGACCACGTGCGCCATCATCGGCACGCCGGCCGTGGAGAACGGCGCGCAGGTCCTGCACGTCGACCCCCGGCTGGCCCGCCGAGTGGGGCAGGACGTTCGCAACGACGCCCGGCTCGACCGGGGGTGCGGCTGACGGCGGACCGGGACGACCCGGTCACTCCAGGCCGGCCTCCCGGGCCAGCACGATCGCCTGGGCGCGGTGCGCGACCTGCAGTTTCGCGAAGATGTTGCTCGCGTGGTTGCGCACCGTCTTGGTGGAGACGCCGAGCTCGCGGGCGATCTCGGCGTTCTCCAGCCCCGCGGCGATGCGGGCCAGCACCATCCGTTCACGATCGGTGAGCTGGGGGAAGAGGTCGGGGGCGGGCTTGCTGCGGGCGCCCTTGAAGTAGGTCATCATGCGCTCCGCGATGCCCGGTCCGAAGATCACCTCCCCGGCCCCGACCGCCTCGATGGAGCGGACGATCTCGGGTCGCCGGGCGCCCTTGAGCAGATAGCCGCGCGCCCCGGCCCGCACCGCCGCGAAGACCGACTCCTCGTCCTCCATCATCGTCACCACCAGGACGCCGATGTGGGGCGAGGACCGCACGATCCGTTCGGTGGCCTCGATGCCGTTGAGCCGGGGCATGTGCAGGTCCATGACCACGACGTCTGGTTGCAGGTCCAGGCACATCGACACGGCCGCCTCCCCGTTGGTCGCGACCCCGACGACCTCGAGGTTCCCGGTGGCGTCCAGCAGGGCCTGCAGCCCTCGACGGAAGTCGTCGTGGTCGTCGACGACAAGGATGCGGAGGGGATCCATGGTCTACCTCGGGCTCTCGTTCGTCGGGACCAGCGGCAGCCGGACCCGGACCTGGGTCCCGCCACCGTCCGGTGACGTGACCGTGCAGCTGCCGCCGAGCTCCTCGGCCCGGTCGCGCATGGAGGCGAGGCCGATCCCGGCGCGGGGATGCTCGGGCAGCCCGATCCCGGTGTCGACGACGTCCACGAGGAGCGCCCCCGGGACCCGGCGAACCGTGACGGTGCAGTCACCGGCACGGCTGTGCCGCTGGGCGTTGTTCACGGCCTCGACGACGATCCGGTACGCCGCCACCTCGACGGCGGCGGGGAGCCCGTCGAGATCGCCGTCGGCGCGGACCGTCCAGGTCATGGCGTCCGGCCCACCGCGCGCGGCAGCCAGGTTGTGATCCTCGGCGCGCTGGCGCAGGGCCGGGACCAGGCCGAGCTGGTCGAGCGCGGGCGGGCGCAGTCCGTCCACCAGCCGGCGGACCTCGCCGATGTCCCGCTGGGCCTGGTCAGCCAGCTGGCCGACCAGGCCGGCGGCGCCGTCGGGGTCGGTGCGGATCAGCTCGTGCGCGAGGTCGAGGTTCATCGCCATGCTGGCCAGCGACGGTCCCAGCCCGTCGTGGAGGTCGCGCCGTACCCGGCGGCGCTCCTCCTCGCGGGCCGCGACGAGGTGCTCACGGGAGCGCTGGAGCTCGCGGTTGAGCGTGATGGCCTGGACGAGGGCGCCGACCTGGCTGCCCACGTCCTCGAGCAGGCGCCGGTCGCGCGGGCCGAAGGGGTCCCGCGAGGGGTCCACCTCGAGCCGGAGCACTCCGAGGGCGACCCCGCCGGCGGAGAGGTCGACGGCGGTCTGCTGGCCCCGCGGCTCGCCGATCGACGTGCTGATCCGGTCCGAGTCAGCCCCCGTGACCACCTCGATCGAGGCGCTGGACAGCCGCAGGCTGCGGGCGAGGACCTCCAGGGTCTCGCGCAACGCCTCCTCGGGCGGGGCCGCCGGGTCCAGCCGACGCAGGTCGGACACCACGCGGTAGGGGAAGTCCCGATCGCCGTAGACGACGGTGATGACGGCCCGACGTACCGCCAGGGCGACCGGGACGAGGAGCAGGGCCACGACGCCGCCGGCCACCATCGACCCGAAGGAGGTGTCGGAGGCCCGACCCACGACGCCGGACGCGGCCAGGAACACCGCGCCCACCAGGGCCACGACGACCAGCTGGACCAGGGAGCGGCGTACGGCGGAGTCGATCTCGTTGAGCCGGAGCCGCAGCATCGCGAGAACCAGCCCGGCCAGGAGCAGGGGCAGCAGCACCAGGGCGAGGACGTCCCCGGTGAGCAGCGGCCGGCCGCCGACCTGCTCGGGGAGCTCGTGGAGCAGCAGCCGGACGACAACGGCCGTGGCGACCACCCACAGGAGCAGCCGCAGGGCGATCCGGTCCTCCCGGTTCGGGGCCCGGACGTAGCCGTGCACGAGCGCGGCAAGCAGCAGCGGCGCGGTCACCAGCAGAGCCGGCAGACCCAGCGTGAGGACGGCCTGCAGCCGGCTCAGGGGCTCCTCCTGGGGCAGGGCGACGACCAGCTCCCAGACCACGACGCCGAGCAGGGGCGCGGCGAGCACGGCCGCCCATGCCCAGCGGCTCTCGCGGAGCGGGCGACGGACGAACGGGAAGGTCAGCGCCACCGCGAGGGCGGCGGCCGCTCCGGCGACCCACGCGGCCTCGCCCCCGAGCTGGGGCCAGACCCCGCGACCGCCGGCCAGGTCGATCGCGCCGGTGCCGAGGGGGTACGCCGTCACCCCGGCCGTCACCGCCGAGGCCGTCACCAGAAGGGCCAGGGCGGCCGGATCCCGTGGCCGGCGCCAGTAGATGAACGAGGCGGCGGCCAGCAGTCCCAGCACGCCGAGAACCGTCGCGAGGTTCCGGGACACCGCGGAGGCCACGGGGTACCGACGGAGCGGCACCTCGATCACGAGGATGCGGTCCAGCCCCGGTGCGGGACGCCGGACGTTGTAGGTCACCCGGTCGCCCACGGACCTGTCGGGTGCCGAGCCCGCTGCCGTCCACTCCGCGAGTGACCGCCCGTCGACAGACCGGACCAGGTCGCCCGTGCGCAGCCGGGTGTCACCGTAGACCCGGAGCACGGTGACGCTCTCGTCCCACCGGGCCGTGCCGACCCAGGCCGTCGGCGCCGAGACCACCGTCCCGTCCGACGGCCCCGAGAAGAGGGTGATCGTGATCCAGGCGAGGGGGGTGGCCCACGCCGCGGTGACGACCACCCACCGGCGCCTGAGGTGCATGACGCATCCATCTTCCAGCGATCAGGCTCCGGCGGGAAGGAGGCGCCCCGGACGCCGGGGTCAGACGGTGTCGCCACCCCAGACGATCGGCTCGTTCTCGAGCGGCAGGCTGGAGCTGGCCGTGCCCGCCGACGCGGTGGCGGTCAGCAGGCCCGCGGTGAGCAGGCCGGCGGTGACGAGCGAGGCAAGGGTGCGCTTCATGGTGACTCCCGAGGTGGTGTGACGGCGGCGGGTCTCGTCGCCGTCGGGCTGTGCGGATTCAAACCCGGCCGGTACGGCAGCGACAAGGGCTGCCGGCCTGCAGGTTCGTGCATTGCACGAACCTGCAGAGTCCGGACATCGTCCGGCGGACGGTCAGTTCGCCCGGCGAACGTCCGTCACCCGGCCTCGCGGACCGAAGGCGATCCTCATCATCACCCGCGGGTCGCCGGCCGTCCTGGCACAGGTGCCGTACGTCGAGCCGAGCCGCGTGTAGGGCTGCCCGACGGCCCTCTGCACCTCGCGCGTGGTCATGCCGGGACGGACCAGGGCGCCGAACCTCGCAACGCGCACGCGTAGCCCCGGGTTGCGGCACGCGTCGGCGTGAACGCCCTCGGCCCGCTCCCACATCTGCAGGTAGGCCTCGGCGCCGCGGTCCATGTCGTCGACGATCGCGCTGCCGTCCTGGCGGCCGCCGAGCTTGCGCAGGTCCTGGATCCAGTCGGGGTACATGCCGTAGTGCGGCACGCCCTCGACGTTGATGTCGTAGACCCGGGTGCCGCTGCGCTGCTTCGTGACCTTCACGCCGTGCAAGCCCGTGAACGGGTAGGTCACCGGGTTCGAGACGCCCGCGCCACGCGGGTCGCCCTGCGCGCCGAGGCCGTTCATGTCGGCGCCGTACCCGAAGCCGAAGTAGAAGCGCTTGTCGGCCCAGCCGAGGTGCCGCTGCCACTTGTCGTAGAAGCCCTGGCTGTCGCCGGCGTACGGCGCGACGAAGCCGCCGAGCCTGTAGATCCGCGGGTAGGCGTCCGGCGTGGACCAGGAGTGGCTGGACAGCACGCCGGGGTACTGGCGGGCCTCGAGGATGTCGAGGAGCTTCTGCCGGGCCTTGACGCTCATGTGGTCGGGGTCGATCAGCATGTGCTTGCCGGCCAGCTTGTTGACCAGGTGCTCGCCGAGACTGGACAGGCCGAGCTGGTTGCAGTGCGGCGCCGGCCCGTAGACCGGCAGGGCGGGGAGGTTGACGACGTCGGACAGCTTGGCGATCGCGCCGAAGAGCGCGTCCTGCTGCTCCCCGCTGATCTCCGGCTGGGCCACCTGGGTGCGGTCGTGGACCTCGTCGTCGCCGGTCGTGCAGGCGCGCATGTCCCAGTAGGAGCCGGTCTCCAGCAGGTTCGCGGAGTTCACCGCGACCCCGGTCTCGCCGTCGTCGCCGGCGACGCCGGTCAGCGCGTTGTCGAACTTGTTGACCAGCTCCATCTGGCGCACGCCCAGCTGGTGCATCTCGTCGAGCTGCGCGTCGATCGAGGCGACGTCACACGCGGGCACGTCGCCGCCGGGCAGGTTCTTGAACGTGCAGCCGAAGGGCACGCTCGTCTCGATGCCCATGATCACCGCGAGCTTGCCCTCGTTGATCACCTTGCGGGCCTGCCAGGGGCTGGTGACGATCCGGTACCAGCCCTTGCCTGGGCCGCCGTACTGCGCGTCGATGTAGTTCTCGAACTGGCGCATCCGCTTGGCCTGCAGGCGGATCGAGGTCATCTCGTCGCACGAGTTCCGCTTGAGCGGGTAGATCTTGCACAGCTGGCCGTTCTCGACGAGCAGGTTCACGAAGACCCGCTGTCCACCGCGCCACGACCGCTCCATCCACTTCCAGTAGGTGCCTTCATGGGTCAGCGACTGCGGGGCCGGCCAGTCCTTGAAGGTCGGCCAGCCGACCGGGTCGTGCGTCGGGCGGCCGGACAGCACCGCCTCCAGCGCGGCACCCTTGCCGTTGGTCAGGGTGTGGTCCTGGCAGTCGACGAGCGCGAACGCGACGCCGTACCTGTCCCACGGCTCGCCGCAGTGGACCTCGCCGCCCAGGAACTCGTAGGCCATCCCGTGGGTGTGCGCGTCGACGTACCCGCGCACCTCCTGGATGTCGGTGACGCCGGCGTGCGGGCGACCGGAGACGCCGGCGCCGATCTCGGGGTACGCCGCGCAGCCGGTGGTGCGGCGCAGCGGGTACGCCGTGGCCCGCGGCGTGAGGCGGGTGCCGGCGGGGGTGCGGGTGAGCGCCCGGCCGCCCGGCAGCGTGAAGGTGAACCCGCCGGCGTGCCTGCGGACCCTGAACTCGGCGTCGGCGGACGGTTGGTCGGCCCACGAGACGCGGTCGCCGTTGCCGGTGAGGAACTTCTTGCTCGGGTTGTAGAGGACGTAGGTGCCGAGCTCGGTGGCCTGGAAGTGGATCGCCTCGCCGCGGAGGCGGTAGCAGCCGCCGGCCATCACGTAGCGGTTCTGCGGCACCGTGGCCCGGGCGTCGCGCACCCTCGCCGTGGTGAGCCGGGGGTCGGCCATCGCCCGGCTCTTCTCGACGTAGCTGCGGTTGGCCTCGGCCTGCTTGGCCGTCGTCGGGTCCTGGGTGCCGGCGGTCAGCGCCGCACGACTGATCGCGTTCTTGGTCCTGGGGTCGTCGTGCCGGTGGTTGTGCCCGTCCGGAGCCAGGCCCTTTGCGGCCATCGCGTCGGCGGCGGTCGACCTCTCGTACGCCGTGCGGGCCGAGCCCTCACGCTCGTGGGCGAACGACGGGACCGTGACGGCGGCAGCGACCAGCCCCACCGAGACGATGCCGGCGAGGACGAGGCGGCTGCGGGTCGGGTTCGGCATGGCTGCTCAACGATCCAGCTCCCCATCGGTCACTCGCCGGTGGTCAGCGGCCGGAGAGGCGGTGGGTCAGGGCGTCGGCGGTGCGCCGTACGGCAGCGGGAAGGCCGGGCGGCTCGAGGTCGGACGGGTGGGTGATCGCAATCCCGGCGACGGGGTAGCCGTTGTGGTCCAGGACCGCCGCGGCGACGCTGGCGAACCCGGGCGTCACCTCGCCGTCCTCGGTGGCGTACCCGCGCTGGCGGGTCTCCGCGAGCAGGTTCCGCAGCGAGGAGAGGCTGGTCGGCCCGCGACCGTGGCGGTCGACGAACGCGGACCGGTCGGGGTAGAGCGCCCGCACCTGGGGCGGGGGCAGGGCGGCCAGCACCGCTCGGCCGCTCGCGGTCAGGTGCGCCGGCAGCCGGACCCCGACATCGGTGACCAGCGGCGGCCGGCCGGGTGCGCGCTCCTCCACGACGTACAGCACGTCGCGACCGTGGAGCACCGCCAGGTGGGCGCTGTGCTCGGTGCGGTCGACCAGCTCGGCGAGCAGCCGCCGCGCGATCCGCTGCAGCGGCTCCTGCCGCGAGTAGCCGCTGCCGACCTCGAAGGCCGCCACCCCGAGACCGAACCGGTGCTCGTCGGCGAGATGGGCGACGAAGCCCTCGTCGATCATCGCGTTGATCAGGTGGTACGCCGTGCTCCGCGGCAGCGCGCAGGCGCGCATGATCGCCTCGAGCGGGACCGGGTCGGGCTGGCTGGCCAGGTACCGCAGCACCCGCAGGGCGCGGGTTGCTGCGGGTACCTGACTCACACCAGGGGACGCTAGCGGTTCTGCGTGTCCTGCGGCGGCTGCTGGCCGTCGGTGAGCGGGTCGCTCAGCGGCTCACGGGTGGCCGCGTGCTGGCCGGGCGCCTGGCCGGGCGCGTGGCCAGCAGGCTGGTCGGGGGTCTGCTCGAAGCCCGTGCTGCCGCGCTGGGCGTCCGGCTCCAGCGGCTCACCGGTCTGGGTGTCGAAGCGCTGCGGCTCTGCGTCGGGGACGTAGTCGTCCGAGCGGTGGTCGACATCGGGGTCGATCCGGTCCGCCTCGCGGATCTGGTCCTCGTGGGTGGCGCGCTCCATGTCGCGGGCGCGCGCCGCCTCGGCGGCCTGTCGCTCGGCGCGCTCGGCCTCGGCACGGGCCCGGGCGGCGTCGGCCTCGGCGTCACGCGCCTGGCGGTCGGCGTCCAGCACGGACGCGCTCTGCGCGTGGGCGTCGGTGCGGAGCTCTCCGGCCTGGGTGCGCCGCTGCTCCTGCTTCTTCTTGTTCGCGGCCATCACCAGCAGGCCGACCACAGCCAGCACCACCACGACGGCGATCACGATCCATACCCACGTCACGAGTGTTCTCCCTCTTCCGCGGCCCGGCATTTCCGGGCACACCCGAGGGTCGTGTCCCTTTGGGCCCGTGTCATGCATCGGACCCCAGGGCGGCAGCTCAGCCGAGCGGCAGCAACGCCTCGACGCGTCCACCGGCCGGGGTGGGGCCGGCGCTCACGGAACCCCCGACCTCGGCGGCGCGTTCGCGCATCGAGGTCAGTCCGATGCCGCCCTGCCACGCGCTGCCCGCGCCATCTGCCGCGACACAGCCGTCGGTGACCACCAGGGACAGCCACCCCGACGGCGCCTCGATCCGGACGGCCGCCGCCTCGGACGGGCTGTGCCGGGCCACGTTGGTCAGCGCCTCCACCACGATCCGGTACGCCGCCACCTCCACCGCGGCGGACAGCGGCGGCAGGTCCGCCGGCGCGGTGAGGGTCACCGCCAGCGGGGCGCCGGTGCGGGACCGCAGCCCGGCCGCCTGCTGCCGCAGCGCCGGCACCAGGCCCAGCTCGTCCAGCGCCGGCGGTCGCATCGCGTAGACGAGCTGACGGATCTCCCCGATCGCGGTCACCGTCTCGGCGCGGAGCTGGTGCAGGAGCTCCTCGGCCGCCGCCGGGTCCGAGCGGAGCAGGTTGCGGACCGCGTCGGAGGTGAACGCGATGCCCGACAGCCGCGGGCCGAGCCCGTCGTGCAGGTCGCGGCGCAGCCGGCGACGCTCCTCCTCGAGGGCGGCCACCGTCTGCCCCCGGGACTCCTGCACCTCGGCGGCCAGGGTCTGGGCACGCAGCGCGTGCGCGAGCAGGGGCGCGGTCAGGGCGAGAACGTGCTCGTCGTCGCGGGACAGGCGCAGGTCGCCGGGCCGGAGGCCGACCACCAGCGACGTGGTCAGCCCCGGCAGCGCGATGGTGCGGGTGTGCGTGGTGGCGGTGCCCGACACCGTGAGGTCGCCGCCGGCGTCACGGAGCGCGGCGTACGGCAGGACGAGTGCCTCCCGGATGGCCCGCAGGGCGAGCAGCGGGTCCTCGCCGATGCGTCCGGCGACGACGTTGGCGGCGCCGAGGGGGTCGGGGCGACGGCCGAACAGCAGCTCGTCGACCACCCCGCGCAGCATCACCTCCAACGGCGCGAACGTCGTCGCCACCAGCGCACCGACGACGGCGAGGGCCCCGACCGACGGCTGCCGCCCACCCGCCACCTCGAGCAGCGACGCCACGGACACGAACAGCGCCACGTACGTCACCACCGCAACCGTGAACACCACGGTGCTCACCACCAGCCCGCGCACGTCGACGATGTCCGGCAGGGCGACGCCGACGTAGGTCGCCGGACCGATCAGCCCGAACAGCGCGACCGAGAACAGCGCCACGGCTGCCGCCTCCGTCGCGAAGCTGAGCGCTCCGGTCACCATCCCGACGGTGCCCACCGTCAGCGCCATCCAGAGCAGGGCGCGGCGCTCGCGGTCCGCGCTGCGCTCGATCCGCCACCAGGTGTGCGCGAAGAAGACCACGCCGCTGACCAGCGCGAGGGCGCCCGCGACGACATCGTCCGTGGACTGCGCGGTCATCAGGGCCCCGCTGCCGGCGATGACGACCAGCGCCACGAAGTCGACCGGATGCCGCCAGCGGAGCAGCGGGTACGACGTCAGGGCCACCGGCAGCAGGAGGCCGCAGGCGGCCACCACCAGCACCCAGGCCGGTGCGTCGTGGCCCGTCGCCGAGAGGACGGTTGCGACGGACAGCGCCGCGCCGGCGGCACCCAGCAGCACCGCGGCGACCGGCGTCCGGCGGGTCGCGAGCAGGGCGAGGCCGCTGACCAGCCACATCAGGCCGGCGACGGAGATGCCGACCAGGACCGTGCTGGAGATCTCGGGTGTCACGGCGCGCCGCTCCCCGGGCTGCTGCCCAGGCCGCGCTCGCGGGCCCGGATGATGGCGGCGGCACGGTCGGCGACCTCGAGCTTGGCGAAGATGCTGGTGAGGTTGTTGCTGACCGTCTTCGGGGACAGGCTGAGCTCGTCGGCGATCGCCGAGGTACGCCGGCCGTCGGCCAGCAGCGCCAGGATCTCTCCCTCGCGGGCGGTCAGCTGCGGGAAGGGGTCGGCGACCGCCGGCTCCGGCGGAGCGGTGAAGTGGTCGAGCACGCGCGACGCGACGCCCGGGCCGAAGATCACCTGGCCGGACGCCACGGCACGCAGCGCCCCGACGATCTCGTCCTGCTCGGCGCCCTTGAGCAGGTAGCCGCGGGCGCCAGCCTGCATGGCCGTGAACACGGTCGCGTCGTCCTCGAACATGGTCAGCACCAGGACCGCCACGCCGGGCACCCGCTCCCGGATCCGGCGGGTGGCCTCGACACCGTCCAGCCCGGGCATGCGCACGTCCATGAGAACGATGTCCGGTCGCAGCAGCTGCGCCTCCCGCACGGCGGCCTCCCCGTCGGCCGCCTCGCCGACCACCTCGATCCCGTCGATGGTGCCCAGCAGGACGCGCAGTCCGCTCCGCACGACCGGATGGTCGTCCGCGAGGACCACACGCAACGTCATCTCCTCATGATGCGGGTCAACCCGCCCGTCGGACCCGGGAAGTTCTACCCGGTCTGCCGGGACGGGACAGGAGGGTTCCGGGGGAGGATGCTGGTGCCGACGGGAAGGGGGACCGGTCCACGGTGGGACGGTCCCTTCCACCTCACCCCGGGAGCCGTCATGGAAACCATCGCCACCCGCCAGCGCGTGGGCCTCGTCATCGCGGGCGTGCTCAGCGCCATCAACGTCCCCAGCGCGTTCACGCCGACGCCCGACGGGGAGACCGGCCCGCCGTACGGCATCCTCGTGCTCGGCACGATCCTCGGCGTCATCGGCCTCGTCGGCGTCGTGCTCGCCTGGCGCGGCAGCCGCGGCGCCCTCCGGGTCGTGGCCGGAACCCTCGTGATCAACCTGCTGACCGCGCTGCCGGCGTTCTTCGTCGACGTCCCCGCCTGGCTGAAGCTGGCGGTCGGGGTGTCGACCCTGATCAGCGTCGCCGCGATCGTCCTGATGTTCTCTGGGGCGCGTCGTCCCGTCGCGGTCCTGGACTGAGGCCGGTCATGATCGCCATCGTCACCGTCCTGCTCGCCCTGCCCGCCGGATACCTGATGCGGTCCCGGCTGGCCGCCATGACGACGTACGCCGTCGCCTACCTGTGGGCGTTCTCCTTCCAGACGCTCTACCTGCTGCTCGACTCGTTCGGCGGCGGCAGCAACCCCGCGTTCGAAGCGGGGGACTTCCCCTGGGAGTACGGCGTGGTCACCCTGGGCATCCTCGGGGTCGGGTTCGCTCTGGTCGAGGCGGGTCACCGGCTGTCCCGGCGCCGGCGCTCCAGCGTGGTCGTCGCCACCGACCGGGTGTGACCCCGACCGGACTCGTCCGTACGACGCACAGGGCCCGCCGGATGGGATCCGGCGGGCCCTGCTGTGGTGCGGTGGTTCGGTCAGGCGTTCTTGCGGCGGGTCAGCACCACACCACCCAGCACCAGACCGGCGCCGAGAAGCACCAGCCACAGCGACGCCGGGGCGCCGGTGGCGGGCAGCACCTGCTGGGCCGGCTGGGCCGGCTGGGCCGGCTGGGCCGGCGCCTGCGTCAGCTGCGTGGTCGGCGGGCCGGCCGAAGGCTTGCCCGGCTTCTCCGGCGTCTTGGGCGGCAGCACCGGCTCCTCCGGGATCAGCACGCACTCGTCGGTCTCGCCGTCGTAGACGTAGCCGGGCGGCAGCTCGGCCTGGTCACCGGGGACGTTCTCGCACACGTCCACCGGCGGCTCGCCGCAGCCGGGCTCGTCACCGTTGTGGTCCGGCTCGCAGACCGGGGGCGGAGTGCAGTCCTCCTCGGACTTCGCGGGTACGTCGATCATCGACCAGTTGTGCGGCTCGAGAGACGCGTCGTCGGCTGGGGAGTACAGGTGCTCCAGCCCGGCAAGGTACTGCTCGTCCGCGGCGTCGCGGATCCAGTAGTAGTCCTGCTGGAAACGCTGGTCACCTTCGCAGATGGCCGGAGGCACCGTGCAGTTGTCGGTGTCCACCCGGGTCTGGGGCCAGTCGCTGACACCCGGGTTGTCCACGGACCACAGGACGCAGACCTCGTACTCCGTGAACTCCGGGGTGCAGGTGACGGCCGGGTGCTCGACGGTCTCGGTCCACGCCTCGTGGTCGACGACGGTCTCGTCGTAGGCCTCGCGGTCGGTCACGGTCTCGTCGTAGGCGGCGTGGTCGGTGACGATGCGCTCGTCGATCTGCGTCCAGCCCTCACCAGCCGGAGGACCGGCCAGCCAGTCGGTGGTCTCGGTGGTGGTGCCGTTCGGGACCTCGCGGGTCTCCCCGGTGTTGCGGGCCTGCCACTCCCGGTACCACTCGCTCTTGTCCGGGTTGGTGCCGGAGCCGTGGTAAGCGGGGCTGCCCAGCGCCTCGACGTTGGCGTCCCCCCACGACTCGTGGGTGGTCGGGGACCACTTGGTCCACGGGCCGTACGCCGACCACTCGCCGTTCTTCGGCTTGGTCTTGGTGTGGGTGTACTTGACGAAGTGCCACTGGGTCTTGGTCTGCTCGACCGAGCGCTGATAGCGGTACTCGGGGTGCGTCACGGCCTCGTGGTGGACGACGTGCGTCTCCGCGGGGTGCTGCACGACGTGTGTCTCTGCGGGGTGCTCGATGGTCTCGGTCCACGCGTCCTTGGGGACGCACGGCTCCGGATCACCGCCCCCGGTGGCGTTGGCGGCCGGGGCCAAGGTGATGCCCGCCGCGATGAGTCCGACCGCCATGAGGAGTCGGAGAATGAAGCTGCGAATGTGCATGTGCATGAAGCCTTCCCCTGGGGCTTCGCAGAAATAGCCCACACCGCCCTAGGACAGGGCATGGTGCAGGCGGATCCCCCGATGTTTCCCCCGTTTACTGAACAGACGGCCCCCGCCGCCTGTCGTACAAGCGTTAACGACGATAGCAGCGGAGGGTTACGTAGTCGATTACGGCAGCTGGTGCAGCACCCTCCGCGCCGTCTCGCGGCCGATGTCGTAGGCGTCCTCCATGGCGTCCCGGAAGTGCAGGCCGCCCCAGATCCGGGAGTTGAGGGCGTCGGTCTCGATGTCACTGAGGGAGGTGTAGTCGCGTTCCTTGACGGTCGCGTTCATGTTGGTCGAGACCAGGTGGAGCGGGGTCTCCTCGCCGAACGTCAGCCGGATCGTCTCGGTCGCCGGTGAGGTGAGGCAGCCGTGCCCGCTGACGTAGTCGGAGTACGGCGGCTCGGGCTGGAGCAGGGACGTCCAGCCGGCCTCGGGCGTGGTGGCCGGGTTGCCGTCGGAGGCGGCTCCGGCGACGGCCTCCCGCGGACGCCAGAATCCGACGTCGCGCTTGAGCCTCCAGCACTTGATCACGGCGTCGGTCATCGCGGCGTGCATCACCCCGAACAACCGCGCGGTCGCCCGCAGGTCCATCGGGTTCGCCTTCAGGTAGAGGATCAGCGCCCGGCCGACGGTGGTCGCGGAGTTCGAGTTGAAGAAGTAGGACGTCTGGGTCTCCTCCGCGGACCGCCGCGTGGAGGTGGCGGCGCCGTACCGCTTCGCCTCGTTGTAGTCACGCGCGTAGTCGTAGCTGGTCAGGGCGTCCGGGCCGTTCACGCGGACCAGCCGGTGGAGCACCACGGTGTCGAGCGAGCCGAGCCAGGGCTCCAGCATGTCGGTGCGCGGCGGCGTGGTGTTCTGGGGCTGCCAGTACCCGGGCAGGTTCGGCTTGGAGTAGTGGATCGTCGGGTCGCGGAAGTGGTCGCCCACCCGGCTCGCGATGAACCTCGCGGCCACCCGCTTCCCGATCCGCACGCCCGTGTCCTCGGCGGACCCGTCGGGCACGCCCGCCAGCGTGGTGGCGAGACGGGAGTCGAGCACGGTGATGACGGTTGTCGTGGTGTCGGTCGGCGGGTCGGTGTCATGCAGCCGGGGTGCGTAGCTGACGAGGATGTCGTGGGCGGCGGTGGCCACGGCCGCGTCCTCCGAGCTGTTGTTGTGGCGCAGGGACGCGCGCACCGCGTCGTACATCGTCAACGACGTGAAGCCGAGCACCGGAACCCCGCCCGGGATCGAGGACGTGGGGAGGGGGTAGACCGCATCGAACGAGTACTGCTCCCACTCCAGGACGACGTGGGCGCTGCCGGTGGAGGTCAGGTGGAGCTGCGTGCCCTCGCCAGTGGTGTCGGAGGTCCCGGCGGCGGGGGCGAGGGCCACGCAGGTGGCCGCGAGGAGCGTCAGGGACAGCGTTGTTCGGGTACGTCGACGACGGCGCATGGTGACCTCCGGGACAGGAAAATCGGGTCACCTTCCTGACTAGCCCCCTGCGGGCACCGAGGCCATTCGCCATCAGGCGAACATTTGCCGCCGGTCGTCGTCGCTCGACCCGCGAGGCCCGCCTGCGGCACGGCCCTGCAGGACCATCGCCGCCGCCATCCGGTTGCTGACCCCGAGCTTGCGGTAGACGTGCTCGAGGTGCTTGCGCACCGTGCAGGTCTCGACACACATCCGCTCCGCGATCTCCGCGTTGGTCCAGCCCGCGCCCACCAGGCTCAGCACGCGACCTTCCTGGAGGGTCAGGGTGCCCGGGAGCCGCGCGGTCGGGCGGCTGCGCAGCAGGCGCTGGAGGGCGGGGGTCAGCAGCGACAGCATGGCGAGGTCGCGGGAGCAGAAGGTCCCGTGCCGCCGGTCCATCCACACCTGCACCACGTGGTCCGAGCCGGCACGGAGGTCCATCGACAGCGACGTGCTCGCGCTCACCGGGTCCAGCTCGTTGGTGTAGTCCCCGGGCTCGACGACCTCGTCGAGGACGTGGCCCGAGGAGTCCGCGAGCACCACGCCCACCGCATCACAGGGGATCAGTCGGCCGACCGCCTCGAGGGCGGGACGCGTAGGGAAGGGCGATCCCGGGTCGGGCTCGGTGGCAAGGAGGGACCGAAGCGCCGTCTGATCGGCGTCTGAGAGCAACAGATCCGGCATGGTCGCCTCCTTCATGCCGACCTCCACGCTAGCGAGCCCGACCGGGCCGCCGGAATGGTCCGAATTGCCCGTATTTGGCCCGAGTTCCCGCCCAAGGGTGTCCCGGGGAGGGGAACCGGACGGGTGGTCTCGGATCCGAGACAGATGGTCCGCGGCGGGTCTGTCGGGGGACCGAGCCGGAGAGTTGGATGGGGCCATGACCCCCACCGTTTCCCTGGGCACCGGCCCGGTGTCCTTCGCCGACCTGGTCGCCGTCGCCCGCGACGGCGCCGCGGTCTCCCTCGACTCCGAGGCCGGCGCCGCGCTCGAGCGGGCCCGCGCCGTCGTGGACGAGCTCGCGGCCGCACCCACCCCGGCGTACGGCATCTCCACGGGCTTCGGCGCCCTCGCCACCCGTCACATCCCCACCGAGATGCGCGCCCAGCTGCAGCGCTCGCTGGTCCGCTCGCACGCAGCCGGCTCCGGGCCCGAGGTCGAGCGCGAGGTGGTCCGCGGCCTGATGCTGCTGCGGCTCTCCACCCTGACCACCGGGCACACGGGGGTCCGGGCCACGACCGCGCAGCTGCTGGCCGACCTGCTCAGCCGTGGCATCACGCCCGTGGTCCGGGAGTACGGCTCGCTCGGCTGCTCCGGCGACCTGGCGCCGTTGTCCCACTGCGCGCTGGCGTTGATGGGCGAGGGCGAGGTCCGCGACGCCACCGGCACGCTGATGCCCGCCGCCGAGGCGCTGGCCGCCGCCGGCCTCGAGCCGGTGCAGCTGGCCGCCAAGGAGGGCCTGGCGCTGATCAACGGCACCGACGGCATGCTCGGCATGCTGGTGCTCGCGATCGAGGACCTGCGCATGCTGCTGAAGACCGCCGACATCTCGGCGGCGATGTCGGTCGAGGGCCAGCTCGGCACCGACCGCGTCTTCGCCCCCGAGCTCCAGGCCATCCGCCCGCACCCCGGCCAGGCGCTCTCCGCGGCGAACCTCACCGCGCTGATGAAGGACTCCGGGATCGTCGCCTCGCACCGCGGACCCGACTGCAACCGGGTCCAGGACGCCTACTCGCTGCGCTGCTCCCCGCAGGTGCAGGGCGCGGCCCGCGACACCGTGGAGTACGCCGCGCAGGTCGCCGGCCGCGAGCTGGCCAGCGCCGTCGACAACCCCGTGGTGCTCGCCGAGGAGAACAGGGTGGAGTCCAACGGCAACTTCCACGGCGCCCCGGTGGCCTACGTGCTCGACTTCCTCGCGATCGTCGCCGCCGACGTGGCCTCGATCAGCGAGCGACGCACGGACCGGTTCCTCGACAAGGCCCGCAACCACGGCCTGCCGCCGTTCCTCGCCCACGACCCGGGCGTCGACAGCGGCCACATGATCGCGCAGTACACGCAGGCCGCGATCGTCTCCGAGATGAAGCGCCTGGCGAACCCGGCGTCCGTCGACTCGATCCCCTCCAGCGCGATGCAGGAGGACCACGTGTCGATGGGCTGGTCGGCCGCCCGCAAGCTGCGCCGCTCCGTCGACGGGCTGACCCGGGTGGTCGCCATCGAGGTGCTCACCGCCGCCCGTGCCCTCGACCTGCGCGCTCCGCTCGAGCCGTCGCCGGCCACCGC
>JBEVFC010000096.1:0-3486 GCA_040512455.1 Nocardioides sp. | reverse complement strand
ACCCCGAGGTGGGTGCCCGCGCGGCCGAGGACCACGCCGACGAGATCGAAGAGGTCATCAAGGGCGCCGACATGGTGTTCGTGACCGCCGGCGAGGGTGGCGGCACCGGCACGGGCGGCGCGCCCGTGGTGGCGCGCATCGCCCGCTCGCTGGGCGCCCTGACCATCGGCGTCGTGACCCGTCCCTTCGCGTTCGAGGGCCGTCGCCGCGCCAACTCCGCCGAGGAGGGCATCGCCCAGCTGCGCGAGGAGGTCGACACCCTCATCGTCATCCCCAACGACCGACTGCTGTCGATCAGCGACCGCAACGTCTCGGTGCTCGACGCCTTCAAGCAGGCCGACCAGGTGCTGCTCCAGGGTGTCTCCGGCATCACCGACCTGATCACCACCCCTGGCCTGATCAACCTCGACTTCGCCGACGTGAAGTCCGTGATGGCCAATGCCGGCTCGGCACTCATGGGCATCGGCTCGGCCCGGGGCGAGGACCGCTCGGTCGCCGCCGCGGAGATGGCCGTGTCCAGCCCGCTGCTCGAGGCGAGCATCGACGGCGCCCACGGCGTGCTGCTCTCGATCGCGGGCGGGTCCGACCTGGGCCTGTTCGAGATCAACGAGGCCGCCGCCCTGGTGGCCCAGTCGGCGCACGAAGAGGCGAACATCATCTTCGGTGCCACCATCGACGACGCCCTCGGTGACGAGGTCCGGGTCACGGTGATCGCGGCCGGCTTCGACGGCGGGATGCCCAAGCGTCGTGACGAGGGCACCGTGCTCCGGCGCTCGACTCCTCCGCAGCAGACGCAGGAGCAGACCCGCAACGTCGCGCAGTCGCTCGGCAACCAGCGCCCGTCGGTGCTCCAGCAGTCGCGGGAGACCGAGCAGCCCGCCGAGGAGCAGCCGGTCCGTCAGCCCCAGCCGGTCCCGGTCGGCGCCCAGAAGTCCGAGTCGCCGGCCCAGCCGCCGCGCCAGCCGCGGCAGGTGCAGTTCGACGACGACGAGCTGGACGTGCCCGACTTCCTCAAGTAGCCGACCGGGTGTACTCCCACCGCAGCACGCACGGCCCCGTCGACCTGGCCTTCACGGACAGGTACGGCGGGGTCAGTGCCGTTCCGTTCGACTCGCTCAACCTGGCACTCGAGGGCGGCGACGACCCCCAGGCGACCGCGGCGAACCTGGCCCAGGTGCTGGCCGACTTCGCTCCCGGGGCGGCCGTGGCCGATCTGCACCAGGTGCACGGCGCGGTCGTGGATGTCGTCGACACGCCTGAGGGTCGGCAGCGTCCCGACGCCGACGGCGTGGTCACCACCCGTCCCGACGTCGTCCTGATGGTCCGGGCCGCCGACTGCGTGCCGGTCCTGCTCGCGGACCCCGCGGCGGGGGTGATCGGCGCCGCCCACTCCGGGCGTCCCGGTCTCGCCGCCGGGGTGGTCCCGGCGACCGTCGCCGCGATGCGCGACCGCGGGGCCGCCGACATCACGGCCTGGATCGGCCCCCACGTGTGCGGCGGCTGCTACGAGGTGCCCGCGGAGATGCGTGACGAGGTGGGCGCCCTGGTGCCCGCGGCCGTCGCGACCACCACCTGGGGCACCCCGGCGCTCGACCTGGGCGCGGGGGTGCGTGCCCAGCTCGAGGAGCTCGGTGCCACCGTGGTCGACGTGTCCCGCTGCACCCGTGAGTCCGACGACCTCTACTCCTACCGCCGCGACGGCGCCAGCGCCGGACGGCTGGCCGGGCTGGTCCGCCTGCGCGCGACCGGCGCCGGACAGGAGCGCCCATGACCGCGCCCACGGAGCGCGCCGCGGAGATCGCGGCCGGCCTCGACGCCGTACGTCGCCGGATCGGCGCCGCCTGCCGGGACGCCGGCCGCGACCCCGACGAGGTGACGCTGGTCGTGGTCACCAAGTTCTTCCCGGCCACCGACGTCCGCTTGCTCGCCGACCTCGGCGTCCGGCACCTGGGGGAGAACCGCCACCAGGAGGCCGAGGCCAAGGCCGCGGAGTGTGCCGACCTCGACCTCACCTGGCACTACATCGGCGGGCTGCAGTCCAACAAGGCCGCCGCCGTCGCGGCGTACGCCGACGTGGTCGAGTCGGTGGACCGCGCCAAGCTGCTCGCCGGGCTGTCCCGGGGAGCCCACCAGCGGTCCCACGACCTCGACTGCCTGGTCCAGGTCAGCCTCGACCCGCCGGACGCCGGCGCCGGCCGGGCCGGCGTACCCGTCGACCAGCTGTCCGACCTGGCCGCCGACCTCGCCTCGCGCGGGATGCTGCGGCTGCGCGGCCTGATGGCCGTGGCGCCCCTGGACGAGGACCCGGTGGCGGCGTTCGCCCGGCTCGCGGACGTACGGCGCGACTTCCTCGTCGACCACCCCGACGCGAGCTGGCTCTCGGCCGGGATGAGCGCGGACCTGGAGGCCGCGATCGGATGCGGTGCGACACACGTACGGATAGGCCGCGCGGTGCTCGGTGAGCGCCCGCGGATCAAGTAATGTCAACGACACAGCGTCTCGCTCGAGGGACGCGGGAGTTCCGGAGGAACAGCTCATGAGCGGCGCGATGCGCAAGATCGGCGAGTACCTCGGCCTGCTCGAGGACACCGGCCGGTACCCCGACGACGAGTCCTACGACGAGTACGACGAGGCTCCTACGCGTCCCACCCGCGAGGAGGCCGCCCCGGCTCCCGTGGCCAGCATCACCGACCGCCGCCGTCCGAAGGTGGTCCCCACGCCCACGACAGGAACGGTCGCCGAGTTGTCCCGCATCACCACGCTGCACCCGCGCACCTACAACGAGGCGCGCACCATCGGCGAGAACTTCCGTGACGGCGTCCCGGTGATCATGAACCTGTCCGAGATGGACGACAACGACGCCAAGCGTCTCGTCGACTTCGCGGCCGGCCTCGTCTTCGCGACCCGCGGCACCATCGAGCGGGTCACCGCCAAGGTGTTCCTGCTCTCCCCGGCCAACGTGACGGTCGCCGCGGAGGACAAGCAGCGGATCGCTGAGGGCGGCTTCTTCAACCAGAGCTGACCCGCTGGTGAACTACGTCGGTCAGGTCACCCACGGCATCCTGTGGCTGTTCATCGCCCTGCTGTGGGTTCGTTTCGTCTTCGACTGGGTGCAGGTCTTCGCGCGCTCCTGGTCGCCTCGAGGACCCCTCCTGGTGCTCCTCGAGATCGTCTACTCCGTCACCGACCCGCCCCTCAAGGCGCTCCGTCGGGTGATTCCGCCGCTGCGTCTCGGTAGTGTCGCCCTGGACCTGAGCTTCCTCATCGTCCTGGTCGCGGCGTACCTCCTGCTGCGCGTCAACGACCGGATCTTCTTCGGGGCGTGAGGGAAGCGATCGGGTTGCTGACTACTCGTGATGTAGTAGCGCTATTGTTCGGACGAGCAAGTACTTCCGTGACTAGTGATGAATGGGTGAGGTCATGCCGCTGACGCCTGAGGACGTGAGCAACAAGCGCTTTACTCCCGTCCGGCTCCGTGAGGGCTAC
>JBEVFC010000079.1:0-13318 GCA_040512455.1 Nocardioides sp. | reverse complement strand
GGCCAGCTTCATGATCTCCCCGCCGTGCACGTTGCCGAGCAGGTTGGCCTCGCGGTTCGCGGTGATCATCGCCAGGCTGACCCGCGCGTAGGACGGTGTCAGCGAGGCCTGCCTCGTGCGGTGGTCGGTCACGCACTGCACGGTAGCGTCTGCCCCATGTCTGACCGCTCCCAGGGACCCGAGCCGGGTACGCCCGAGTACGACTGGCTGTACGGCGGGTCGAAGGCGTCGCACGACGACGACGCCACCGAGGTCATCCCGGCCTCGAACAACCCCCGTCCCGCACGCCCGCCGCAGTCCGGCCCCGCCGGCAACGAGCCGAGCGGACCCGGGAGCGACAGCACTCAGGTGATGCCCGCCCAGCAGCCGTACCGCCAGCCCCCGCCGCCGGCCGCGCCCCCGAGGCAGACCGGCAGCGGCGGTGGCGGCAGCCCGCGCGGCCCCCGCACGTGGCCCCGGCGCCCGAGGCGTCCGTTCCGGTGGGTCCTGGCGCTCCTCCTGCTCTGGGTGCTGTTCCTGGTCGCGGTGCCGATCTTCGCCTTCCAGCAGGTCTCCAAGGTCGACGCGTTCCCCGGCGGTGACCGGCCCGACGACCAGCCCGGCACGACGTACCTCGTGGTCGGCAGCGACTCCCGCAAGGACCTGTCCGCCGAGGAGCGCAAGCGGCTCGGCACCGGCGGCGCCAGCGGCCAGCGCACCGACACGATCATGCTCATGCACATCGGCTCCGGCCCGGACCTGCTGATGTCGATCCCACGCGACTCGATCGTGGACATCCCGGGCAAGGGCACCAACAAGGTCAACGCGGCGTACGCCTTCGGCGGACCCCAGCTGCTGATCCGCACCATCGAGCAGAACACCGGCATCAAGATCGACCACTACGTCGAGATCGGCTTCGGCGGTTTCGTCGACGTCGTCGACGCGGTCGGCGGGATCGAGATCTGCCCCACCCGCAAGATGAAGGACAAGCAGGCCAACCTCGACATCCCCAAGGGCTGCCAGGAGGCCGACGGTGTCACCGCCCTCGGCTACGCCCGCTCCCGCAAGACCGACCCGCGGTTCGGCGACATCACCCGGGCCCGGCACCAGCGCGAGGTGGTCTCGGCCATCGGCCACGAGGCGACGTCGCCGTGGACGATCATCAACCCGGTGCGCTACTTCCGCGTGAACATGGCCGGCGCCAAGACGTTCTCGGTCGACGAGGACACCGGACCGATCGACCTCGGCCGCTTCGCCTGGGCGATGACCCGGGTCGACGGCGACAGCGGCCTCACCTGCGGCGTCCCGATCCGCGACCTCGCCGTCAACTGGGACGAGCAGCGGTCGGAGAAGATGTTCCAGCGCATCATCAACGACGACACCGAGGGCATCGGCAAAGACCTGTGCACCCCCACGGGCCTCACCAAGGCGGCCGCGCGCTGAGACACGCCCGCGCCTGATTTGTCCGGAACTGCTGCGCCCGGGCCGGGAATTCGATAGACCGGGTATCAGGAGCACGTCCCCCTACTCCTTGTGGGCGTGATGAGCATGCACGAAACGGCGGAGAACCCTTCGTCCGCTTCCGTCTGGGACGCAGCAGGGAGCGCGTTCCGACGCTGGCGGGACGGGGACCAGCGCGCCCTCGACGACCTGGTACGGCTGATGAGCCCGGTCCTCTGGCACGTCGTCCGCGCCACCGGACTCGAGCGTGAGCCGGCCGAGGACGTGGTCCAGTCCACCTGGCTGGCCCTGGTCCGCTCCGCGGAGCGGATCTCGGACCCGCAGGCGGTGTCCGGCTGGCTGTGCACGACCGCCCGCCGCGAGGCCTGGCGGACCCGCAAGCAGTCCACCCGCAGCACCCCGGTGGAGGACGAGGCCCTGGAGTTCCGGCTCCCCAACCAGGAGTCGCCCGAGGCCGCGGTGGTGCTCGACGACGAGCAGCGCCAGCTCTGGTCCTGCCTCGCCAAGCTCCCCGAACGCTGCCAGCGCCTGCTGCGCATCGTTGCCGCGGAGCAACGCCCCGACTACACGCGCATCGCCGTCGACCTGCAGATGCCGGTCGGCAGCATCGGCCCCACCCGCGGCCGCTGCCTCGACAAGCTGCGGGCCGAACTGACCCGGAACGGGGGTGCACGATGAACGCCGAGACGCCGACCGACGCGCAGCTGATGGAGGCGATCCGCGATCTGTGGGAGGTGGCCGACCCGCCGCCGCCCGACCTCGCGGACGGCGTGCTGGCCGCCCTGGCCGCGGCCGACCTCGAGCTCGAGTACGAGCTGATGACCCTGATCGAGGCCAGCGGCGTGCCCAACGGGGTCCGCGGAGCCAAGGACGCCACCACCGACGGCCCCTGGACGCTCGAGTACTCCAGCGACACCTGTCACCTGCTGGTCCGGGTCAGCACCGTCGACGGCGTACGTCGTCTCGACGGCTGGGTGGTCCCCGCGGTGGCGATGACGGTGGTGCTCGCTCCCGCCGGCACCGGCGGCGACGTGCTCACGCAGGAGGGCCAGGTCGACGGCAACGGTCGCTTCGAGTTCGCGGCTCCCGGCACCGGCCAGGCCCGCCTGTCGTTCACCCCGCACGACACCGGCGACCCGGACGCACCCCGCCCGTTCGCCACTCCCGCGTTCCTCGTCTAGCCAGCCCGGGCCTGACCCAGCCGGGCCAGGTCACCGCCACCGCCCCGGAGAGATGCCCATGCAGCCCGACGCTCCCGACGGCTCCGCCAGCAACGGCAGCCGCCAGTCCGCCCTGTCCACGACCCGGGAGCCGATGATCCCGGCCAAGCACGTGCTCGACCGGGTGCAGGGGCGGGTGCTCAACCCGGCCACCGCGCTGCCCGTGGACGGCGTGGAGCCCAGGTCCACCGTGTACGTCGGGCCGCGGCTGCTGGTCGCCTGGTCCGACCGCACCGACGAACAGATCGCGGTGCTGACCCGGATCGCGCACTCGCTGGGCTGGGCGGTCACCCGTGACGGCCGGCCGGTGGACGACGAGGGCCGGGTCACGGATGAGCCGGGCGACAAGGCCGCCGACCGAGAACCCGCCCGGGAGCAGGCCCGGAAGGCACGCCCACCGGCGCGCGACGTGTCCCCGGTCGAACCGGCCGAACCGGACGAGGAGGTGGACGAGCGACCGCTCGGCGTGGTGCGGCTCGACTTCCGGATCCGCAACGAGACCGCGACCCTCGCCCCGGACGGCTGGGTGGTGCTCCAGAACGCCCGGTCCCAGACCTCCGTCGCGGCGATGGACGGCGTCGGGCTCGACCACGTGGTCCTGGTCCGCACCGAGATCGGCTCCGACCCCTTCCACACCTCGAACCCGTTCCACACCTCCAACCCGTTCCACACCTCCAACCCGGTCGCCAGCTACGCCACCCTCGGGTGGGGAGGCCGCCAGCCGATCGCCTACGTGGGCCCACGGCCGCGGCGCCGCAAGCTCGACGACAAGACGTGGCGGCGTCCGGTGGTGGCGGTGCTGGACACCGGCTGCGGCGAGCACCCGTGGCTGGACGGCGTGGTCAAGCGGAACGTGAGGATCGACCTCGACGGCGAGGTCGTCGACATCGGCTACACCGACGACGCGACCGACCCCGAGAAGTGGTTCGACCAGGTCGGCGCCCTCGACGGCGGCATCGACGCCCTGTCCGGGCACGGCACGTTCATCTCCGGGCTGATCCACCAGGCCTGCCCCGACGCGGACATCCTGGTCTGGCGGGTGGTCGGCTCGGAGGGCCCGATCGTCGAGAGCGCGCTGGTGACCACCCTCGAGCGGATCGCCGAGGTGGCCCGCAAGCACCGCGACGGCGAGAAGGGCGGCTACCCGATCGACGTGCTCAACCTGTCGATGGGGTACTACCACGAGACGCCGCAGGACCAGCAGTTCGACAAGACGATGTACCGCATCCTCGAGAAGCTCGGCCGGTGCGGCGTCGCCGTGGTCTGCTCGGCCGGCAACGACGCCACCGCGCGCGAGATGTTCCCGGCCGCCTTCGGACCGTGGAGCTTCGGCGCCCCGACGGTGCCGCCGAACCCGGACGCCGTACCCGTGACCTCGGTGGGCGCACTCAACCCGAACGGCTACACGGACGCGTTGTTCAGCAACGCCGGGCCCTGGGTGACGACGTACGCCGAGGGGGCCCTGGTGATGAGCACGATGCCGCCCGGCTTCCAGGGCGGCCTGGAGCCGGTGGCGCGCACCAGGGCCTACCAGCGGATCCGAGAGTCGGTGGACCCCGACAACTTCAGCGCCGGGTTCGCGCTGTGGAGCGGGACCTCGTTCGCCGCCCCGCTCTTCGCCGGCCGGGTCGCGAAGCGGCTCGCTGCCGGCATCGACCGCACGCACGACGGTCGCAAGGCCGCCCGGGCCCGCGCGGCTGCGGCGGTGGCCGCCGAGATCGCGGAGGCCGAGGACCGTCGTCAGAAGGCACTGGCCGCGGCGAAGGCCGTCGCGACATGATGGCGCCATGGTCCCGGCATCGCTCTCGGCGGAGGACCTCTACGCGCGGGCGCTGACCGCGACCAACGCCGGTCGGTTCCCGGCCGCGCGACGCCTGCTGGACCGGGCCCGCGCGGCCGCCGCCGACCCGGACCTCCGCGCCCGCGTCGACCTGACGGCGGCGTACGTCGAGAGCGAGACCGAGTCGCCCGCGCGTGGGCTGGAGCTGGCGCTCGGTGTCCTCGACCGCGAGGACCTGAGCCCCGAGACGTACGGCCGGACCTGGTCGCAGCTCGGTCTGCTGCACATGCGGACGGGGCGTGCCGAGGACGCGCTGCACGCGTTCGCCGAGGCGGTCTCCCGGCTCGACGCGCACCCCGAGCCGCAGGCGCGGGTACTGCTCAACCGGGGCAACGTCTACCTCCAGCAGGGGGACACGACCCGGGCCGCGGCCGACTTCACCGACGCGGCGGACCGGTTCGGTGAGGCGGGGATCGCCGTCGAGCAGGCCAAGTCGCGCTTCAACCTCGGGTACGTCGAGCTCCTCCGCGGTGACCTGGTCGCCGCGCTGCGCGGGATGGACGACGCCCGCGACGTGCTCGCCCCGCTGTCGCCGGCGTACCGCGCCACGGTCGAGCAGGACCGCGCCGAGGTGCTGATGGCCGCGGGCATGTCCCGCGAGGCCGCCCGGGCGCTCGAGGCTGCCGCAGCGGCGTACGGCACCCGCCGGCTGCGGCGGTTCCAGGCCGAGTGCGAGCTCACGCTGGCCCAGACGCTGCTGCGCGGAGAACCCGCCCGGGCCCGGGTGGTGGCACGTCGGGCGGCCCGCCGGTTCCGCGCCCAGGACAGCGAGCAGCCGGCCCTGCGCGCCGACGGTCTCGCCGTGATCGCAGAGGTGGCCCAGGGGGTGCGGTCCGCCGCGCTGCTGCGCCGCATCGACGCGCTGGCCGAGGCCCTGCACGCCCACGACGCCGACCGGGACGCGCTGCCGCTGCGGCTCCAGGCGGCCCGGCTGGCGACCACCCGCGGCGAGCTCGACGACGCCGCGGAGCGGGTTCGCCGCATCCGGGTCCGCGACCGGGACCCGCTCGCCGTACGCCTGCACTGGCGGGAGGTGCAGGCGGAGCTCGCCGAGGCCCGCGGCCGCCCGTCGGTGGCCCGGCGCCACGTCCGGGCGGGGCTGACCGACCTGCACGCCTGGCAGTCGTCCTTCGGCAGCCTCGACCTGCAGAGCACCCTGGTCGGCCACGGTCGCGACCTGGCCCAGCTCGGGCTGCGCTCGGCGCTTGCCGACGGCCGGCCCGACCTGGTCCTCGAGTGGTCCGAACGGGCCCGGGCCCTGGTCGGCCGGGTGGCCCCGGTCCGTCCCCCGCTCGACCCGCTGCTGGCCGCGGACCTCACCGAGCTCCGGATGCTCCAGGCCGGGCAGCCCGCGCCGCGGTCCACGGAGGCTCGGCGGCGCGACGAGCTGGCGGCGTCGATCCGGCAGCGCAGCTGGTACGGCGAGGGGGGCGGCCGGGTGGGCGAGCCCGCCGGGCTGGCCGAGCTGCGCGACGAGCTGACCGCCACCGACGCGGCACTGGTCGCCCACCTCGTCGTCGACGGGCAGCTGGCGGCGCTCGTGGTGACTCCCGAGCGCGCCGAGGTGCACCCGCTCGGCCCCGCGGACGAGGCGCGCCGACTTCTCGACGCCGTGGCGGCCGACCTCGACATGGCGGCCTCCGACCTGGCCGGCCCGTTCGCCGCCGCGATCCGCGGGTCCCTGGACGAGCGGCTGGCACGGGTGGGCGAGCTGCTGCTGGGACCCGTGCTGCCCGCGCTGGGTGACCGGCGGCTGGTGCTCACCCCGTCCGGCTTCCTGGCCGGCACCCCGTGGTCCCTCCTCGCGGGACTCGTCGGGCGGCCGCTCACGATCCCGACGTCGGCGACCCGCTGGCTGGCGCTGCGGCGTACCCCTCCCGCCGGCGGCGGCCGGGTCGGCCTGGTGGCCGGCCCGCACGTCCCGCGCGGCGAGGAGGAGGTCACCCGCGCGTCGAAGGAGTGGCCCGGCGCGCAGGTACTCCGCGGCGCGGAGGCGACCGCATCCCGGGTCAGCGTCCTGGCGGCCGAGGTCGACGTGCTGCACCTGGCCGGGCACGGCCGCCATCCCGGCGACAACCCGCTGTTCTCCGCGGTCGAGCTGGTCGACGGTCCGTGGTTCGGCTACGACATCGACCAGCTTTCCGCGACACCGTCACTGGTGGTGCTCTCGGCGTGCGAGCTCGGGAGGGTGGCGGTGCGCTCCGGCGAGGAGGCGGTCGGCATGAGCGCGGCCTGGCTGCACGCCGGTGCCCGGACCGTGGTGTCCTCTCCGGCTCTGGTGGCCGACGACGTGGCCTGCGAGGTGCTGGCCGGCTGGCACCAGCGGGTCAGCCGGGGCGAGGCGCCGGCGGATGCGCTGGCCGCGGCGTCGGTGGCCGTGTCGGCCCGCGGGAACGGTGGTGCGCCGTCGCCGTTCCTGTGCTTCGGCACCGGCTGGTGAGGATGCACAGCCGCGGAGACGCACGGGCTCGACCCGGCGGGTCGGCGCCGGGGGAACGCCGAGTTGCTCCCACCGGGTCGAGCGATGTGGCGGCAGTCCCGGGGGGAGGACTGCGGAGTCCAGTTTGTCCGGCCGAGGACCCGCACACCTGAGACGCATGCTGTGGATCTGCCTGAGGCATCCGCACTAGACAACTGGTCTAGGTACGGGCTCAGGTGCGCGGCAGCAGGCCCTCGCGTACGGCGATCGACAGCGCCTCGAGCTTCGAGTGCGCGCCCAGCTTCGCCGACAGGTTGGCGACGTGGTTCCGCACCGTGTGCACGCTGACGAAGAGCCGCTCGGCGATCGCCGCGTTGGAGAGTCCCTCGGCCAGCAGGTGCAGCACCTCCCGCTCGCGCTCGGTCAGCGCGTCGTGGGGCTTGGCCTCGCGCTTGTGCAGCCGGGGCAGGAGCCGGGCCAGCATCTCCGGGGAGATCACCGACTCCCCGGCCGCCGCGGCCCTGACGGCATTGGTGACCTCGTCGAGCCCGCGGGTCTTGGAGACGAAGCCCGAGGCGCCGCCCTCGATGGCGGCGACCAGGACGTGGTCGGCGGTGGTCGCGGTGAGCACCACGATGCTCGCCTCCGGCCGCAGCGCCAGCAGCTCCGGGATGGCCTCGACCCCGTCGCCGTCGGGGAGCCGGTGGTCGAGCAGCACCACGTCGGGCGCGCTGGTGGAGAGGAGGGCGCGGGCCTTCTCCAGGGTGCCGGCGGAGCCGACCACGGTGAGGTCCGGCTCGTGCTCGAGCACCTGCGCGAGACTCGACGCCAGGACCTCGTGGTCGTCCACGATGAGAACGCGGGCACGCTGCGCCGGGATGTCACTCCCCTGCGCGTGCGCTGCCATCGCCGTCCCGGTGACCTGTGAGCGCCTGTCCGCGCGCCCGGTTGTGTAGTGCCAAGGTACTAGACGATTGGTGCATGCGCGGGCTGCCCGTGGGCCAGCACAGCAACGACCATGGTGGTTCCATCCAGCCTGAGGAGCACCATGCGGACCTACCGGGTGGTCGTCGCCGACGACGACCCGACCTTCCGCTCGGCAGCCGTCGAGGTCCTCGAGGCCGACGACCGCTTCACCGTCGTGGGAGAGGTGGCCAGCGGTGCCGGCCTGGCCGAGCTGGTGGCGTCGACCGGCGCGGACGTGGTGCTGCTCGACGTACGCATGCCCGGTGGTGGCCCGGCCGCGGCCCAGCAGCTCACCGACCGCTTCGGCCGGCGCGTCGTGATGGTGGCGGTGTCCGCCCAGGTGGAGACCCCGACGGTGTTCCGGATGCTGCGCGCCGGCACCACCGGCTACCTGCCGAAGGGACGCCTCGGCTCCTCGATGCCGGACCTCGTGGCCCGCTGCGCCGAGGGCGAGCTCGTGCTCGCGGTGCCGACCGGCGCCGCCGCGCTGCACCAGCTCCTCGGATCCATGAGCCGGCCCGGCTGCTGACAGCGGTCGGGTCCCGCATTCGGGCGACGCACCCGGCCCTGGTCCGGTAGGTATGGACCATGGCCGACGACGAAGACCGCCAGGAGCAACTCAACCGCAACTGGGACGAGCTGCTCCAGGAGCTGCGGGTCGCCCAGACCGGTGTCCAGATCCTCACCGGCTTCCTGCTGACCGTCCCGTTCTCGAGCCGGTTCGGCGACCTGGACCGGCTCCAGGTCAACAGCTACCTGAGCGTCCTGTGCGGGTCGGTGCTGGCCACGGGCTTCCTGATCGCGCCGGTGGCCTTCCACCGCATCCTGTTCCGCAGGCGCGAGAAGGAGTGGCTGGTCACCGCCGCGAACCGCACCGCGCGGATCGGCCTGCTGCTACTCGCGTTCACCAGCGCAGGGGTGCTGTTCCTCGTCTTCGACGTGGTCGTGAGCACCGTCGCCGCGTTCGTCGCGTTCGGTACCGCGCTGGTGTTCTTCGTGGCGCTCTGGGCCCTGGTCCCGCTCTCGGCACCGAAGGTCACCGAGGGCTGACGAACCCAGGAGTGTCGTGTCAGAGGGTGCGGGCCAGCAGCGCCCGGAGCTCGGCGAAGTGCCGCTCGGTCGCAGCCTCGTCGTAGACGCCGGTGTCGGCCATCGAGTACCCGTGGGACGCCCCCGCGTAGATCTCGTTCGTGACGGTGAGCCCGGCTCCGGTCAGTGACTCGCCCAGCGCCGCCACCGCCTCCGGGGGCATGGAGCGGTCCTGGTCGGCGTGACCGAAGACGAACTCCGCCCGGGCGCTCTCCGCGGCGACCCGGTGCGGGCTGTCGGCGGAGTCGGTGACCAGTCCCCCGCCGTGGAACCCGCCGGCCGCGACGACCACGTCGGGCAGCAGCGCCGCGGTCCGCACCGCGAGCCGCGCGCCCATGCAGTAGCCGGTGACCCCGACCGTGTCGCCGCCCGCGCGGGACAGCAGCGTCTCGACCCACAGCCGGGCGTCGGGGTTCGACAGGTCGGGGGTCAGCGCACGCACCCGGCCCATCGCGCCCTTGAAGAACTCCTCCCGGTTCCCGGGCTCACGGAGGTCGTCCGTGGGCTCCAGCTCGGCGACCCGGCCGTCACGGTGGAAGACGTTCGGCGCCAGCACGACGTACCCCCAGGACGCGATGCGGTCGGCCATCTCCTCGGTGCGCGGGCGCAGGCCGATGGCATCGACGTAGAACAGCACGCCGGGGCGCCCGTCCTCGCCGGTGAGCCAGGCCTCTGCGGGTCCGTCGGGGGTGGTGATCTCGATGAGGGTGCCCATGGCGCGAGGCTAGCCCGGGCCGGGGAGCCCGACCGTGTGGCCGCCGCCCGCCTGGGTACGGGCCTGCCTCCCGTTGCGAACCCTCTGCGAAAAGAGTTCCTGTGCGCGTGCTCGTCACCGGTGCCACCGGCTACGTCGGCTCCCGACTGATCCCCGAGCTGCTCGACCGCGGCCACGAGGTGCTGGCCGCTGTGCGCAGCGAGGGTGCGGTCGACGAGTACGCGTGGGCCGACGGGGTCACCCCGCGTCCCTTCGACGTCGAGGAGGAGGTGCTGGTCCGCACCGGCGTCGTGGGGGTGGACGCGGTGTTCTACCTGGTCCACTCGATGGAGTCCGGCGCCTTCCTCACCAAGGACCGCAAGGCGGCCGAGCTGGTCGCCGATGCCTGCGAGGCGGCGGGGGTGGAGCGCCTGGTCTACCTCTCCGGTCTCGTCCCCGACGGCGACCTCTCCGACCACCTGCGCTCACGCCTCGAGGTCGAGCAGGTGTTCCTCGGCGGATCCGTGCCGGCCACCGTGCTGCGCGCGGCGATGGTGATCGGCGCCGGCTCCACGTCGTTCGAGCTGCTGCGCCGGCTCAGCCAGCGGGTCCCGTTCACCCCGATCCCCCGGTGGATGCGCCGCCGGCTCCAGCCGGTGGCGATCGAGGACGTCGTGCACCTGCTCGCCGGCGCCCTGGAGGGGGAGCCCCGCAACCGGAAGTACGACGTCGGCGGCGACGAGGTGCTCAGCTACCCCGAGCTGCTCGCGGTGTTCGCCGACGTCGCCGGCCTGAACCGGCTGCAGGTCATCGTGCCGTGGGCGCCGCAGGCGCTGGTCGGCCGCATCGTCGCCCTGATCACCCAGATGCCCAGCACCACGGTGACCGCCCTCGTGGAGAGCCTGCGCCACGACATGGTCTGCACCGAGGTCGACGCGCGTCGCGACCTGGCCGACGAGGACCACGTGTTCGTGGGCGTGGCGGAGGCCTTCGCCAGGTCCCTGGACCGCAGCGGGCCCGAGGGCACCACCCGGGGGGCCGACCTGCTGGCACCCGCGCTGACCGATCCCGCATAGCTCGGGTCTCCCACCACGAAGCGGTAGCCGACGCCGGGCATGGCGATCGAGCCTTCACCGCGCGGACTCTCCTCGGCCACCCGGCGGGCGGTAGACCGGCAGCGCCCCGAACAGCGTCAGCAGCACCAGGCCACGTCGACGACGGCGAGGCCTCCCCAGAGCGCGGCGAACAGACGGTACGGCGGGGTGGACGCCACGTGGGCGCGCAGGTCAACCGGAGATTTCTGTCTTCAAGGACATCGACGTGTAGCCGTCGACGGGCTCGAACCCGACATGCCTGTACAAGGTCAAAGCTCCGACGTTGTCAGCCTCCGTGGTCAAGGAGACCCGTAGCGCCCCCTCGGCCGCAGCCGCATCCCGAACGCGGGCGACGAGCGCACGGCCGACGCCTTGGCGACGGTGGCGATCCGCTACGTACAGGTCCCGGAGCTGCCAAAAGTGCCCGAGCCGCAAGGAAGCGGGGGTCGATGCGACGAGCGCCATGCCTCCGGGCTCGCCGTCGCGGTGTGCGAGGAATCCACGAAGACCACCACTGGCAAGCTGGGTTTTCAGCCAGTCTCGGACTTCAACCACGTCTCCCGGCTGCCCGTAGTGTCGCCGGTAGCACTCGAACAGGGCCACCATGTCGGGCATCCATGGAGACGCAGCGTGGACTTCCGCGATCTCCAGTCCGGTGCTCATCTGAGAAAGGCTACAAGCCAACGACGCTGATCCGGACCCATCACGACGCACCTCGGGACAGCCCAGCGAAGTGTTCGACCGCGACCAGCGGCGGAACTGCGACCACACCCGCGTCCAGGGTCCGACGGTGGGAGACACCCGGTTAGAGCAGCCCGAGCAGGCCGAGCGGCTCGGCCAGCTCGGTCTCCTCGTAGGTGAAGTGCGAGAGCAGGTCCCCGGCGAGCGCGGCCACTGCCTCGTCGAGCTCGGCGAAGGCTTCGGCACTGCCGTCAAGGCGGAGCAGCACCGCGTCGATCCGCAGCAGGTGCTCGTGGATGACGACGTGCTCCTCGGACAGTCGCTGCGCAACGGAGGCGTAGTCGGGCAGCCCGGCAACAGCCGGGAACATCACCTGGTCCTCGAGCATGTGGTGCATCGTGACGAAGCTGCAGAACTGCGCGCAGAAGCCGCCCAGCGTCTCGAGGCTCCGCCGGCCGGTCAGGTGGTGGACCGCGGCGCGCAGGTCTGCCACGGTCGCCTCGCCGCGCCGTACCTCCTCGACACGGTGACGCAGGACCTGCAGGTCACCGCGGAAGACGTCGTGGATCGCGCGGAGGTGCTGGCCCGGCAGCTGCTGGGCGAAGCTCAGCGCCAGGCCGCGGGTGCGGCGGGGTCGGGTCTCGTCATCGATCGGGGGCACGCGGCCATCCTGCCCGAGTCGCGGGGAGTCGGAGCCGGGCCGGCGGCTAGGACTGCGGCCCGGCCGGCTCGGTGTCATTAGCGGGCTGTAGCGCGTGCGCGAGGTCGTCGATGACCGCGTCCAGGTCCAGCGCCCACTCGTCGTGCGGGCCGGCAGCCGTGAGCTGCCCCATGGTCGCCTGCGCCCGGCGTGCTGCGTCCCGGAGCGTCCGGGCCCGCTCACGATCGGCGTCGTCGGGCGCCGTCGACTCGAGGACGGTGAGTCGGTCCTCGGCGGCGGTCACGCGTGGCCGGCCCACCGCCCAGCCCCCGGCTACCTGCTCCACCGAGCCGCCGCGGCGCAGCTCGGGCAGGAGATCCCGGGCGAGCCACGCGAGCTCTCCCTCTTCCTCGACCAGCGCCTCCCGCCACGCGCTCCGGCGCCGGGCCCGCACCACCAGTGGGACGGCCACGGCAGCACCGAGCAGCAGCGCCGCTAGCACCCACCAGACCCAGGTCGGGACCCCCTCGTCCTCGGCCGAGTCGTCGGCCGACTCCTCCGCGGCGTCGTCCGTGTCCGATGCTGTGTCGGTGGGAGTCGGCGGGGCGGGCTCCGTGGGTGCGGAGCTGCCTTCGGTCCCGGGCTCGCCCGGGGTCTCGGTCCGGTCGGCGGAGCGCGTGGGACTGGGCACGTCGGTGGGCTCCTCGGTGGGCTCCTCGGTCGGCTCCTCGGTCGGCTCCTCGGTCAGCGTGGGGCTGGGCTCCTCCGACGGCTCCTCGGTCCGGTCCCCGGAGCGGGTGGGACTGGGCAGCGTCGCCGTCGGAGTACGGGTCGGCGAGATCGTGGGTCCGGCATCACCGCCGCCGTCGCCGCCACAGGACGCGAGGGCGAGCAGCAGCACCGCACCAGCGAGCGCATGGGTGAAGGTCCTGGTGAAACCAGCCGGGAGCATCGACTCACCTCCGTGTCCCGGTGCGACCGACCGTGACCAGGCACACCCTCCCGACGGCCAGAGACAGCCGCCTCACCTCCCCCGGGTGAACCGTTGCGGCTCTCACCGGGGCGAGCAGGACGCCCAGCCGGTGACGACGCCGGTTCAGAGCTGGGACTGGATGCCGTTGAGCAGCTGGCGGGCCATCACGATCCGCTGGACCTGGTTGGTGCCCTCGTAGATCTGGGTGATCTTGGCGTCGCGCATCATCCGCTCGACGGGGTACTCGCGGGTGTAGCCGTAG
>JBEVFC010000044.1:0-6176 GCA_040512455.1 Nocardioides sp. | reverse complement strand
GTGCAGCCCACCCATCGCGAGGCCGGCCGCGCTGGTGACGGCGTGCTGCTCGGCGATGCCGACGTCGAAGGTCCGTTCGGGGTATGCCGCGGCGAACCGGTCCAGCCCCACCGGATAGAGCATCGCCGCCGTCGTCGCCGGTGACCCCGGAGCGGTCGAGCACGAACGTGACCCAGCACCGGTGAAGTGAGACGTCCATCAGCACCTGGTCGAAGGCCCGGTTGAGGAACGTGGCGTAGAGCGCCACCACCGGGTGCAGGCCACCCATGGCCAGGCCGGCGGCGGAGGTGGCCGCGTGCTGCTCTGCGATGCCGACGTCGAAGGTGCGCTCGGGGAACCTCTCGACGAACTTGTCGAGTCCCACCGGGTGCATCATCGCCGCGGTGATCGCCACCAGGTCCTTGCGCTGCTCGCCGAGGTGCACGATCTCGTCCGCGAAGACGTCGGTCCAGATCCGCCCCTTTGGCGTCTCCTCGCCGGTCTCGATGTCGAACGGGCCGGGCGAGTGGAACTGGTCGGCCTCGTGCCTCTCGGCGGCGTCGTAGCCGAAGCCCTTGCGGGTCAGCGCGTGCACGATGACCGGGCCACCGAAGCGCTTGGCCTGGGCCAGCGCCTGCTCCATGGCCGCGCGGTCGTGCCCGTCGACCGGGCCGACGTACTTCAGGCCCAGGTCCTCGAAGAGGCCCTGGGGGGCGAGGGCGTCCTTCATGCCCTTCTTGATCGCGTGCAGGGCGTCGTACGCCGCGGGGCCGACGCCGGGGACCGCGTTGAGGCGCCGCTTGACCATGTCGAGCAGGGCCTCGTAGCGCGGGTTGGTGCGCAGCGTGGTGAGCGCCGTGGCCAGCCCGCCGACGGTGGGCGTGTAGGAGCGGCCGTTGTCGTTGACGACGATGACCAGCTTGCTGGACTTCGCGATCGCGATGTTGTTGAGCGCCTCCCAGGCCATGCCGCCGGTCAGGGCGCCGTCGCCGATCACCGCGACCACGTGGCGGTCCTCGCCGCGGATCGCGTAGGCCTTGGCCAGCCCGTCGGCGTACGACAGCGCGGTCGAGGCATGGGAGTTCTCGACGATGTCGTGCTCGGACTCGGCCTGGCTCGGGTACCCCGACAGCCCGCCCTCCTGGCGCAGCCCGTCGAAGCCGGCCGCGCGGCCGGTGAGCAGCTTGTGCACGTAGGACTGGTGCCCGGTGTCGAGGACCACCCGGTCGCGCGGGGACTCGAACACCCGGTGGATCGCGATCGTGAGCTCGACGACGCCGAGGTTCGGGCCGAGGTGCCCGCCGGTGCGTGAGCACACGGAGACCAGACGGTCCCGCACCTCGCTGGCCAGCACGTCGAGCTGCTCGGCGGTGAGGTCACGCAGGTCACGCGGGGTCGTGATCGACTCCAGGTAGCCCATCGGTGGGGGTCCTCCGGTTCGTCTGCGGGTTCGGCGGGGGCACCGGCGGCTGCCGTCGGCGCAATGATCGAGTCTAGGCGATCAGCCCTCGAGTTCGACAACGGCAACGGCGGGTTCATGGAGGCTGCCGAGCCAGACCCGGCCGTGGTGCTCCCGGACGCCGGTGACCAGGTGATAGTCGGGGGTGTCGAGGCCCACGTCGTGCACGAGGGTCCCCGCGTCGTCGTACGCCTGCACGCGCACGGTCCGCTTCGGTCTCGGCTGCACGCGCTCGGGGATCCGGGTCACCTGGCGGCGCAGCCAGACGGGGCCACGCTGCAGCCGCTCGACCACCGGATCGGTGGGACTGGCGACGGTGACCCAGACCAGCCCGTCACTCCCCCGCGCGATGTTGTCGGGGTAGCCGGGCAGGTCGGCGACCAGGTGGTCGCGGGTGCCCGCCCTCGGCCCCGAGAGCCAGTGGCGTACGACGGTGCGCGCGGCGGTCTCGGCGACCGCCACGAACGACTCGTCGGCGGCCAGCGCCACCCCGTTGGCGAAGGCCAGTCCGTCCTCGAGCACGGTGACGGTGCCGTCGGGGTCGAGGCGGAGCAGCCGGCCCGTACGGGTGTCCTCGACGAGGTCCTTCTTCCAGTCCGCGATGCCGTGACGGGTCGAGGAGTCGGAGAGGTAGATGGTGCCGTCGGCGGCCACGGCGGCGTTGTTGCAGAACACCATCGGCGTGCCCGCGACCTCGAGCAGCAGTGGCTCGATGCTGCCGTCGGCCGGGTCCACCCGGAGCAGACCCCGGACGGCGTCACAGACCAGCAGCAGGCCGTCGGGCAGCTCCTCGATCCCGAGCGGGCGACCGCCCGTGCTCGCGACCCTGTCGATCCGGCGACCGTCGTCGCGGATCCGCCAGATGCTGCCGTCCTCGGTCCCGGTGACGACCGCGCCGGCGTCCGGGCCGGCGGTCAGGACGAGCACGTCCTCCGCGCCCATCGCGGGGACCGCGACGACCCGCAGGTTCGTCGCGCTCACGCGGCCAGCTGCCGGTAGGCCTCGGACGCCAGGAACGGGCGCAGCGCGATCCGGGCCGCCGCGGTGAGCGTCAGGTCACCGATCTTCTCCGGGTCCACGAACACGATCTGGCGTCCCTCACCGACGACGATGTCGTCGTCGGTCAGGTCGACGCCCATCACGAACAGGGCGAACTCGTCGTCGGTGTTCCGGTGCTCGTGCCGCACGGCGAAGGTGTCGTAGTGGGTCAGGCCCCCGGTGAGGCGCAGACCGGTCTCCTCCTCGAGCTCGCGGTACGCCGCATCCTCGTAGCTCTCACCGTCATCGACGTGGCCACCGACGAAGCCCCACTTCTCCGGGTCGATGAGCGGGTGCTGGTCGCGCTCCTGGAGGAGCACCCAGCCGCGACGGTCGACGAGGATGATGCTGGAGAAGCGCTGCATCCCGCGAGGCTACCGGGGGGCGCGCTGGAACTCGCCCGATCCGGAGCCAGGCGGCGATGCGAGCTCAGCTTCCCGGAGGCGAGTACTCGACCGTCATGTTCGCGGCCGCGTCGATCTGCTCCGCGGTCAGCAGGACGACGGTCTCGTAGGCACTCAGGGCGCCGGTACCCGTGACCGTGCCCGCGACCGCGGCCATGGCTTCGTGGCTCGGCGCCTCGATGATGGCATAGAGATCGTCGCCCCCGAAGGCGAAGTAGCAGGACTCCAGTGTGCCGCCCATGCCGGCCGTCAGCTTCTGGATGGCGTCGACGCGGGCGGTGCCGCCCTTCGCCATGACGCCCTTGATCCCCTCGGGCGAGTACGACGCCTTGATCAAATACTTGGACATGCCCATCTCTCCTCTAGATGATCCCCCCGGCCTCTCTGAAGGTGGCCCCCGGCTCATCGAAGACCCGCGCGCACGACATGGTCAACCACGCATAGACCATTGGGGCGCCGATCCCCTGCACGACGACGTCTGCGGTCAGAGCCGGGCCACGAACCGGCGCCCGCGCAGCGCCTCCTCGACCAGCCCGGCCGCCCGACGTACGCCGAGGAGCCGCGCGGACTCCGCGTGCCAGGCCTGGACCGCCGCCTCGACCACGTCCAGCTCGGCGACGTCGCGGAGCTCGGCGCGGGCCTGGCTCAGCCCGCGGTTGCAGGCCAGCTGGCTGGCCTCGACGTGCAGCACCGCGAAGCGGGCGAGCACGACGACGTGACGGCGCAGGGTCGGGTAGGTGCGGTACTCCGGAGGCGAGATGTCGAGCAGCCAGCTGACCGCGGTCTGCTCCCAGCCGGGGGCATCGGGAGGCCGGACCTGGTGCGGCCAGCCGGGTGGGGCGACGAAGGGCATGCAACCAGTCTATCGAACAGGTGTTCGATACGTCAGCGGAACCTCTCCTCCAGCTCTGCGAGCACCGGGTCCCGCAGCCCGGCGGAGTCGTGCTGCCACCAGACGTCGCGGTAGACGAGCCGCCCGGTCATCCAGGCCTCGTGGGCGTCCAACAGCACCACCTGGAACGCCGGCCCCGGTGTCCGGTCGCTGGCCGGCAGGAAGCCGTGCTCGCGGCCGGGCAGGAAGCCACGGGCTCCGTAGTAGTCGGGGCTGCCCTCGAGGAACAGCGCCGGCGCCCCGAGCGCACGGGCCGCCGCGACGGCCGCGGCCACCAGGGCGGTGCCGATGCCGGCATGCTGCCTCTCGGGCGTCACGCTGAGCGGGCTGAGGACGAGGGCGTCGACCAGCTCCCGGCGGGCGTCCACCCACGAGTGGCTGACGCCGACGTGGCCGACGAGCTCGTCGTCCTCGACCGCGACGAGGCTGGCGCGGGCGTGCCCGGCGGCCACCACGTCGTCCCAGAGGGCGGCCACCTCCGGGCCCTCGTCGCCGAACGCGGCCGCCACCACGCGCCGTACGTCGTCAGCGTCGGTGGGGCGGGCATCGCGGATCAGCATGGCGCCACCCTCACAGAGGCGCACGCGACGAGCCAGCGGGTTTCGTCAGCTGTCCAGGGTCTCGAACTCCTGGACGCCGCCTTCGCACGAGGCGAACGGCTCCGGAGCGGTGCCGCCGTCGCCGTACTGTGCGATGAAGCCCTCCAGGCGCGGGTCGTCCGCGCCGGTCAGGGCGAGCTGGGTGTCCCAGACGGTGACCACGACGGGTGCCCTCTGGTCGTCGTACGGCGAGAGCACGCCCTTGGGTGGCAGCTCCGCGACCAGCTCCTCGACGTCGCCCTCGGAGACGGAGTCGTCGTAGGTGATCCAGACGGTGCCGTGCTCCAGGGCGTGCACCATGTTCTCCTCGCGCACCGGTTGGTCGTAGGTGCCGCACTGGAGCCACTCGTCGGCGTGGTTGCCGCCGACCGGCGGGCTCTGCGGGTAGTCGACCTCGTCGGGGGTGTGCACGACCTCGTCGAGCCCGAACGTCTTGACCTGCTCGAGTCCGGTGGACTCGTCGGCCGGGGACGGGGCCGGGAGGCTGTCGCCGCCGCCCGCCCTGCTGCCCAGGGTGCCGGAGCCGTCGTCGTCGTTCCCGAGCAGCAGCGGCACCAGGACCACACCCGCGACCACGAGGACCGCGGCGCCGACCGCGATCGCCAGGCGGGAACCGTTCACGCGTCCTTCCCGAGGGCGTCCTCGATGCGCTGCACCTTGGCGGTGAGCTGCCCGTCGTACCCGGGGCGGATGTCGGCCTTCAGCACCAGCCCGACCCGCGGGGAGACCTGGCCGACGACGTCGACAGCGCGCTTGACGACCGCCATCACCTCGTCCCACTCCCCCTCGATGTTCGTGAACATCGCGTTCGTTTCGTGCGGGAGCCCGGACTCGCGAACCACCCGGACGGCTGCCGCCACCGCGTCCGTCACGGACCCCGTCTCGTCGCCGGACATGGGAGAGATGCTGAACGCCACAATCATGCCCCGACCCTATCCACCCGCCGAAGTGTCTCTTCTTGCGCGTCGAGGCGTGAGTTCTTGCGACCCGCAAGGACGATCAAGCGTTCGGTGCGGAACGTGGGTCAGGCTGGGGCATGCGGATCGAGGACGTGAGGGACCTGCTGGCCGTCTACGACGACGTCCGGGAGAAGGGCACCTCCGCCGCGCCGGGCTGGTACGTCGACAACCGGCTCGTGGCGCGGCAGCTCGACGGCGACAGTGTGCTGGTGCGGGCCGACTTCGACGCCCGCGAGCGGCTCCTGGACGACCACCCCGACACGTTCTCGGTGCCCCCGTCGATGGAGGCGCACCGGAAGGTGGTGGTCGAGCTGGTTCGCGCCGACCCGGAGGCGGTACGGCGCGCGCTCGCCGAGGCGGTCGAGCTGCAACGGGACCGCTAGGCGCCGACGACCTGGATGACGACCTCGGACGGTTGGTCGACGCTGTTGCCCCAGACCGTGACCGTCGCCCAGCCGGCATCGACGCCGACGGCCTCGTGCTCGCGGTAGCTGAGGTCGCGCACCCCGACCAGCCCTTCGCTCAGGAGGCGGAAGTCCCCCAGACGGGTGAGCCCGGAAGGTGCCGTCACGGCCATGCTCAGCCTGGTCGGACCGTCTTCGACCTCGCGGACCGCGATCACGATGCAGTCGTCGGTGGCGGCGCAGGCACCGCCGCCGAACGAGCTCGGCGGGGTGAACTCCTCGCGCCCGACGAGTTTGAGCAGGGTGGGGGGGTGTTCGAGGGCGGGGGGCCGGCGGCCTTCCGGCCGGCCGGCACCGACGGGTCGACCACCCGGACCAGGCACCACCACCGCGCCCCTGAGCCGTTCTCCACAGGGCGGTTCAGTGCGGGCCGATTGTGTCG
>JBEVFC010000040.1:0-4538 GCA_040512455.1 Nocardioides sp. | reverse complement strand
CCGAGGGGGTGAAGCGCAGCTCCGGGTCGTCGACGAGGTTGCCGACCACCGTGATGACGGTCTCGCCTGCCATGAGGTCTCCCTAGCTGATCTTGGTTGTGTTGCGACACATGGTGTCCGCAGCCGCCGACATTCGCCAGGGCCCGCTCACAGGAGCGGGCGACGAGGAGTCGGCGTACGTCGGACTCAGGCGTCGGCGCGAAGGACCTTGGTCCGGAGGATCGACTCGTTCAGGTTGATCTGACGGTCGAACTCCTTCACCGTGGCCGGCTCCGCCTGGAGCGTGATCACGGCGTAGATGCCTTCGGCGTTCTTCTTGACCTCGTAGGCGAGGCGGCGACGTCCCCAGACGTCGACGTTCTCGACGTTGCCGCCGTCCTTGCGGATGACGTTGAGGTACTTGTCGAGCGAAGGCTCGATGGTGCGCTCTTCGAGGTTCGGGTCGAGGATGACCATCACTTCATAGGCACGCATAGCGTTCTCCACCTCCTGTGGACTCGGCGGCCACGGTCTCTCCGTGGCAGGAGGGCTTGCGTTCGTCCTCGGCCGAGGCACCCGTCGGGGGTGCTGGCGCGAGAAGACAGTGCAGGCTATCAGCGGCGCGTCGGCACCCGGAAATCCCGCCCGCGGGACGACTCGGAGAAGCGCGGTTGAAGCCCGGGCCACTGGGTAGGGTTGCCCCCGACATGACTGGAATGGGAAACCCACCGCTCGCGGGCCGCTATCAGCTGATCGACCAGATCGGCGCCGGTGGCATGGGCTCGGTGTGGCGGGCCTGGGACCTCCGCAACCAGGTGTTCGTGGCCGCGAAGGTGCTCGGTCAGCACGACTCCGGGATGCTGCTGCGCTTCGTCCGTGAGCAGTCCGTGCGGATCCGCCACCCCCATGTGGTCGCGCCCGGCGGCTGGGCCGCCGAGGACAACCTCGTCGTGTTCACCATGGACCTGGTCAAGGGCGGTTCGATCCAGACCCTGCTCGGCGACCACGGCAAGCTCCCGGAGAGCTACGTCGCGGTGATCCTCGACCAGACCCTGCAGGCCCTCGAGGCCGTGCACAACGCCGGCGTCGTCCACCGGGACGTCAAGCCCGCCAACCTGCTGCTCGAGCCCACCGGCACCCGCCGCCCGCACGTCCGGCTCGGCGACTTCGGTGTCGCCGCGCTGATCGACGAGGTGCGGCTGACCCGCTTCCCCGGCGCGATCGGCACTGACGGCTACATGGCGCCCGAGCAGGCCCACGGTGCCGCGCCCGAACCCCGCCAGGACCTGTACGCCGTCGGCGTCGTCGGCGTGCAGATGCTCACCGGTCTCAGCCCGCGCCACCAGAAGGGTGTCCCGGACGGCGCGCTCAAGCCGCTGCTGGAGTCCCTGCTCGAGGTCGACTCCGAGAAGCGCCCGGAGTCCGCGTCCGTGGCGCTCGACATGCTGCGCGGCATCGGCGTCCCCGGCGGCGCACCCTGGCAGCAGGACCCGGAGCCGCCCGAGGTCTTCAACCAGCTCGGCGACCTGCCACCGCCGCCGTCCTACGGTGCACAGCCGACCACCGGCTGGAGCCACCCGGCGCAGACCGGCCAGGGCTCGGGCGGCTCGGGTCCCTCGGGCAACCCGCCGCCGGTGCACCTGTCGCCGTGGGCGCCGCCGTCGGGGTACCCGGGGCAGTCCGGCCCGGGGCAGTCCGGCCCGGGTTCGGGTGCCTCGGCCGCCGGCTACGCCCCGAGTGGCTACGGCCAGGGCGGCCCGTCGTACACCGGCACCTACCAGCAGGGCCCCCCGTCAGGGCAGTCCGGCCAGTCCGGACCGCGCTCGGGCTCCAACGCCCCCAGCGCGTTCATGAGCCCGGGTGGCGGGTACACCCCGCAGCCGACCGGCAAGGCCAGGGCGAGCAGGACGATGCTCGGTGTGGCCGTCGCGTGCTTCGCGGTCGCGGTCGGCCTGGCCGGTGCTGCCGTCTGGCTGATGGTGGCCTGAGCCCTGCCGAAACCACTAGGTACCTAGTGGTTTTCGCGCTTACCTCGCGTTATTTCGCGTGGTAAGCGCGAGTTTCACAAGGTACCTAGTGAATCCAGCACACCCCAGTCAGCGCAGCACCTTGCGGTAGCGCCCCAGCGAGAGCGCCCCGGCGGCGGCCATCACGGCCGAGCCGCCGAACAGGGCGGTGACCGCGCCCCAGGGGGTGGAGTCGGTCGAGCTGTCGCTGGCCGTCTCCTTGCCTGCGCCGCTGCCGCCCTTGGCGGGGTCGTCGCCGGTCGGGGCCGCTTCCTTGCCACTGATGTCGGGCAGCGGCGCCGGGGCCTCGGCGTACGGCGAGTCCGCGGCCTTGTCCGTGATGACGTTGACACCCAGAGTGAGGTCGGCGCCCTTCTTCGGAGCGTCCTTGGTGCCCATCTTGAGCATCACGTAGTAGGTCCCGGGGAACGCCGCGGGATTGCTGGACGGCTTCTCGCGGTTGCGCCAGGTGATCGTGGGCGAGGTCACGCCGCCGTCCATCGAGGGGTACTTCAGGTTCACGTCGGAGAACGTCGGCCCGTCCTCGGTCTTCGCCCACTTCGCGTCGCCGCCCAGCGGGGTGACCAGCACGGCCTCGATCGGCACGTAGTCCTTGTACTCCGCGCCCTTGTACTGGAGCGAGAGCTCGAGGTGCTGACCCCAGTCCAGCGGAACCGCGAACAGCGCCGGGACGCCCGGGTCGATGTGGCCCTCGTAGCGGCCGCCGGTCAGGTCCGGGGCGTCGGCGTACGACGTGCCGAGCTTCGCCTCGCCCTTGGCCGGCAGCACCGAGCCGTCCCAGGCCTGGGTGCTGCTCGGCGGCGGCAGCAGGCTGGCGTCCTTGACGGGCGGCTCCTCCCAGACCACCAGCTGGCCCTTCTCGCCGCTGGGGACCTTGGAGTCCTCGCCGCTGGCGAAGGGCCGGTAGCTCAGGTCGACCCGGTCCTCCTTGAGGCAGGGGCCCTTGCCGATCTCGAGGATGCCGGTCATGAACTGGTGCCCGATGTAGTCGTCGCCCTCGAACGAGCCGCCTTCGTCGCCGCAGCGGTTCTTGGAGTCGGCGCCGGTGGCGTCGTAGTAGAGGTAGCCGTTCTTGGTGCCCGAGCTCACGAGCGTCTGCGCCACCCAGATCGTGGACCGCGGGATCTTCCGCTCGACGGAGAGGAAGTTGTCGGAGTCCGCCTCCGGCATCGTGAACTGGTAGCGGCCCGGCGCCACCACGGGTGCGTCCGCCTCGGTGGAACCGAAGGCGATCTCCTCGTCCGCGGCGGGGGACTCCACTGCCATCGCTGGGGCCAGCAGGCAGGCGGCGGCCAGGGTCGCGGCCACCGGTAGGGCCGCCCGGCGCATGCTCGTCATGCCTTCACCCTTCCACAAGCGCGCGGGCGGAAACCCCTGAACGCACACCGGTCGCTAGGGTCTGGGAGGAAGAAGGGGGCGACATGGACGCGGGCCGGGATGCAGCAGTCGCCGATCGCCGTCGGCAGCAGGTCGAGCTGTACGGCGAGTCCGTCGACGTGCTCGCCCGCAAGTGCGAGGGACTGCTCGGGCTCGGGGTCACCGGCCTGTCCGACACCATCGGGCTCTCGGTGCCGATGCTCACCCAGCTCCTCACCGGCGAGCGGGTCCGGATCGGCAACCCGATCGCCATCGCCCGGCTCACCCGGCTGCGCGAGTTCACCGACCAGCTGCTCAGCGGCGAGGCCAGCCGCGACGACATCCCGCTGACGATCGCCCAGATCCGCGCGTCCACGACGCCGGCCCGGCCGAGCCGGGTCACCGCTGTGGCCCGGGCGCAGCAACCGGCCCCGCTCCAAGCCGGCGCGCTGGCGGGTGCCCAGCAGGGCGGCGCACCCCGGGTACCGGAGACCGGCCCGCCGTCGCTGACGCCGTCCTCGCTCGGCTACGCGCGGAGCGTGGTCGCCCGGCACGTGCCACCGACCCCGACGTACCGCTGGCCGCTCCTCGAGCGGCTCACCGGCACCGAGACCTGGGTGAAGCACGAGAACCACACGCCCACGGGCTCGTTCAAGGTCCGCGGCGGTCTGAACTTCGTCGAGCGGCTGCGGGTCTCCGGCCTGGCTCCCGCGGGCCTGATCGCCGCGACGCGGGGCAACCACGGGCAGAGCCTGGGCTTCGCCGGTCGCCAGGCAGGCCTCCCGGCCACGGTGGTGGTCCCCGAGGGGAACAGCCCCGACAAGAACGACGCGATGGAGGCCTTCGGGGCCGAGCTCGTCGTGCACGGCGACGACTTCCAGTCGGCCTGGGACCACGCCCACCAGCTGGCCGAGGAGCGTGGCCTGCTGCCCGTCCCCTCGTTCCACCCGTGGCTGGTCGAGGGGGTGGCGACGTACGCCGCGGAGCTGCACGAGGCGGTGCGCGACCTCGACGTGATCTACGTGCCGGTCGGGATGGGCAGTGGGATCTGCGCCAACATCGTGGTCCGCGACCTGCTGGGGCTGAGCACCGAGATCGTCGGCGTGGTCGCCGAGAAGGCCCCCGCGTACGCCCGCTCGTTCGCCGCGGGAGAGGTGGTCACCACAGAGTCCGCCG
>JBEVFC010000304.1:0-5928 GCA_040512455.1 Nocardioides sp. | reverse complement strand
GGTCGGACTGCAGCGTGATCGGGTGCCGCGAGCCCCGCGCGGTGCGGGTGGTGGGCAGCGTGACGTCGACGGTCTCCTCGACCAGCATCCGCTCCTCGTGCTCGGCCTCCAGGACCGCGGTCCGCTCCCCCAGTGCCTTGGCGATGGCGCCGCGGGCCTGGCCGACACGCTGGCCGGCCTCCTTGCGGGCCTGGGGCGGCAGCGCGCCGATCTCGCGGTTGGCCAGGGCAAGCGGCGAGCGGTCGCCGGCGTGCTCGAGCCGGACCTGCTTGAGCGCGTCGAGATCGCCGGCGCCGGCGATCGCCTCGAGCGCGGCGTCGCGCATGGCCTCGACCTCGTCGGCCTTCAGCGGCGTGACCTCGACGGGGTCGTAATCGGTGTTCGGGCCCGACATGGATGCCTCTCGGAGCGGGATGGGTGCGGTGCAAGTCTAGGAAGGACGGCGCGCGGACCGCGACCGGGTTGTCTGCGCGGACGCTCCCCACCTGCCTAAGGTGTCACGATGCCGCGGTTCCGACGCCTCACGAGCCAGCTGCTGCGGTTCGCCTGGCTCGAGGTGCAGTCGTGCGTCTTCGCGATCGGGGTCTTCGTCGGCCTGGTCGTCGCGTACGCCGTCCCGATGCCGATGGCCCGCTACGACTTCCTGCTCCTCTGGTGCCTGCTGCTGACGTTCGGGTTCTGGGCACTGGGCCTGGAGACCTGGCGCGAGGTGCTGGTCATCTTCGGCTTCCACGCCCTCGGCCTGACGCTGGAGATCTTCAAGGTGCAGCAGGGTTCGTGGCTGTACCCCGGGGACGCGGTGGCCAAGGTGGCGGGCGTCCCGTTGTTCTCCGGGTTCATGTACGCCGCCGTCGGGTCCTACATCTGCCAGGCCTGGCGCCGCTTCGACCTGCGCGTCTCGCACTACCGTCCGGTGGCCACCACGGTGGTGGCGATCGGCATCTACGCCAACTTCTTCACCCACCACTACACCGTCGACCTGCGGCTGCTCTGGGCTGCGGTCGGTCTGTGGGTGCTGCGCCGCTGCCTGGTCCACTTCACCGTCGGCGACGCGCGCTACCGGATGCCGCTGGCCCTGTCGTTCCTGCTGATCGGCTTCTTCCTCTGGGTCGCCGAGAACGCCGCCACGTTCCTCGACGCGTGGAACTATCCCGGCCAGGTGGACGTGTGGGAGGCGGTGCACGCCTCCAAGCTCGGCGCCTGGGCGCTGCTGGTGTCGATGAGCTTCGTGCTGGTCGCCACGGTCAAGGCCCAGGAGGGCACGCTGTACCACGTGCCGGGCGAGCCGGACGTGACCTCCGACGACCCGCCGGTCAGTCCTGCCGGCGGTCCTCGGACGGCCAGTGGATCTCGATCCGGGCGCCGCCGGACGGTGAGTCGCTGATCCTCAGGGTGCCGCCGTGGGCACGGACCAGGCCGTTGACGAGGTACATCCCCAGCCCGGAGCCGCCGCGCTCCCCGTGCTTCCAGAACTTGGTGAACACCCGCCGACGGATCGCCTCCGGGATGCCCTCGCCCTCGTCGTCGACGGTCATCAGCACGCCCGGGAAGTCCGCGGACTCCGGGAGCGGGGACGCGGTGACGACCACCCGTCCCTCGCCGTGGCGGACACCGTTCTCGATCAGGTTGGTGACCACCTGGGTGAACTTGTCCGGGTCGACGTGGATGGCGGGCAGCTCGCCGTGCGTGACCAGGGAGATGGAGCGCGACGTGCCGGCGCTGACGGAGGCCACCACGCGGCCGACCAGCACCTCGATGTCGGAGGGTCGCGGGTAGAGCGAGAGCCGCCCGGTGTCGATGCGGGCCACGTCGAGCAGCTCCGCGATCAGCCGGCTGAGCCGGTCCGAGTCGGCGTTGACGGTGGCCAGCATCAGCTTCTTCTGCTCGTCGGTGAGCTTGTCCCACCGGTTCAGCAGCGCCTGAACGAAGCCCTTGACGCCGGTCAGCGGCGACCGGATCTCGTGCGCGACGGTGGCGACCAGGTCGGAGCGTTCGCGGTCGAGCCGGGCCCGGCCGCGACCCGAGCGCAGCGTGACGGCGACCAGCTCCACGGCGTCGCGGGTCGTGGGCCGGTGGATCCGGGCGGTGACCAGCACCTCCTGCCCGTTGGGCAGCGTCCACGCCTGCTCGGGCACGCCGGTGCGGGTCGACAGCCCGGCGTACGGCATGTTGTGCGTGCACCAGTCGTTGCCGTCCTGGTCCTGGAGCAGCAGCACCTCCTCGAGCCGGGCGCCGATGTCGCCACCGCCGAGCATCGAGCGGGCGGTGCGGTTCAGCTCCACGACGGCGCCCTTGCCGTCGGCGACGACCACGCCGTCCGGCAGCACGTCGAGAACCCCCAGTTCGCTCACGTTCGCAATGTATCCCCCGGGCGCCGCCGCCCCGCTGATTGACGCTGCTGATTCAATGTCCAGCCATGACCGACCTGTCGCGCTGGTGGCCGCTGACCGGAGCCGACGGGCTGCGCACGGCGCTGGAGCAGGCGTACGCCGACCCGTCGCGCGGCTACCACGACACGCTCCACCTGCGGGAGGTGCTCGAGCGCCTCGACGAGCTCGGCCCAGCGAGCCGGGCGGTGGTGCTGGCGGCGTGGTTCCACGACGGTGTGTACGACGGCCGGCCTGGCGACGAGGAACGCTCCGCGCAGTGGGCCGAGCGGGCACTGCCGGAGGCCGGCGTCGAGGCGCGGACCGTCGACGAGGTGGCCCGGCTGGTCCGGCTGACCGAGCAGCACCGGCCGGCCGACGGGGACGACGCCGGGGAGCTGCTGTCCGACGCGGACCTGGGGATCCTGGCGGCCGGGCCGGAGCGGTACGGCGCGTACGTCGCCGCGGTGCGGCGGGAGTACGCGCACGTGCCCGACGACCAGTTCGCCGCGGGCCGCGGCGCGATCCTGCGCGACCTGCTGGCCAAGCCGACGCTGTTCCACACGGCGTACGCCCGGGAGCACTGGGAGGCCGCCGCCCGGGCCAACGTGGCCCGCGAGCTGGCGGAGCTGGACGCGGTCAGCCGCGAACGCTGAGCCGGCCGATGCCTGCCGCGTCGGCCTCGAGCCGCGCGCGGACGCCGAGCGGGAGCGGGAGGTTGCTGCGTTCGTGGCCGACGGGCGCGTCCAGCACCACCGGGACGCCCAGCGCGCCGAGGCGGTCCACGAGCAGGGCCCGGACCACCGCCGGGTCGCCGCAGTCGGAGAAGTGCCCGCAGACGATGCCGCGGACGCCGTCGAACCACCCGGACCGGAGCAGCTGGGTGATCGACCGGTCGAGCCGGTAGGGCTCCTCGCGCACGTCCTCGAGCACCACGATCGAGTCGGTCGCGGCATGGGTCAGGGAGGTGCCGGTGGAGGTCGCCAGCACGGTCAGGTTGCCGCCGACCAGGGCGCCGTCGGCGACCCCCGCGACGACGGTGGTGCCGGTGACCTCGGTGGTCCGGCCCTCTAGCAGCAGCGCCCGGGTCGCGTCCCGGGTGGCCGCATCCGCCTCGGCGATGCTGGTCAGCACCGGCCCGAGCACGGTGGAGACGCCCAGCCGGGCGGCGAAGGCCTGGTGCAGCGCGGTCACGTCGGAGAAGCCGACCAGCAGCTTGGGCCTGGCCAGCGCCAGCGCGTCCCAGTCGAGCAGGTCGACCACCCGCTGGGCGCCGTACCCGCCGCGCACGCACCAGACCGCGGCGACGTCGGGGTCCTGCCAGGCGTCGGCGAGCGCGTCGGCGCGGGCCTCGTCGGAGTCCACCAGCCAGGGGTGCGGCGCGGCGCCGTTCGACCGGGGCTCTCGGACCTCGAGCCCCCAGGAGCGCAGCTCGGCGAGACCGGCTGCGATCCGGTCGGGCGCGGCCGGGCCGGCCGGCGCCACGGTGGCGACGGTGTCCCCCGCCACCAGCGTGGCCGGACGCACCAGCGACCGGCCGGCCTTCCGCGGGCGGAGCGCCTCGCTCTTGCGACGGCGCAGGCCGGCGGCGCGCAGCCGGTTGATCAGCTCCCGGGAGCTGACCGGCACCGCCCCGGCGGCGACCACCCGGTCGTACCACTCCGACGGCACGTCGTAGTGGTCGCGGTCGAAGCCCCGCGAGGGCACCCCGAAGCCGAGGGCGAACGCGTGCAGCTCGTCGTACGAGGTGTCGCTGGCCAGGTGCGACCAGAGTCGGCCGTGACCCGCCGCGTTCGGCGGGTCGATGAGGATCGTCATCCCCCGGCCGGTCCGGTACGGCGCTGGGCGCGGGCACTGGCGTAGAGGCAGAGGGCGGCGGCGGTCGACAGGTTGAGGCTCTCGGCCGCGCCGTGGATCGGGATCGACACCCGGTGGTCGGCCAGGTCGGCCAGCTCGGCCGGGAGGCCCCAGGCCTCGTTGCCGAACAGCCAGGCGGTGGGACCGGTGAGCAGCCCGTCGTCGGCGGCGTCGTCGAGGTCGACCTCGCCGGCACCGTCCGCGGCCAGCACGGTGAGCCCGGCGGCCTGGAGCCGGCGGACGGCCTCGGCCGGGTCCGGCTCGAGCGCCAGCGGCAGGTGGAACAGGCTGCCGACGGTGGCCCGGACGGTCTTGGCGTTGTAGGGGTCGACCGAGTGGCCGGCCATCACCACCGCACCGGCGCCGGCGGCGTCGGCGGTGCGGATCACGGTGCCGGCGTTGCCGGGGTCCCGCACGTCGGCGCAGAGCGCGACCAGGCGGGGCGCCGGGTCGAGCACGTGGTCGAGGGGACGGTCGATGAACCGGCAGCGGGCCACCACGCCCTGCGGGTGGACGGACTCGGAGAGCGACGCCAGCGCCCGGTCGTCCACGACGGTCCAGGCGGGCGCGGCGTCACGGAGGGCGGCGTACTGCTGGGTGGCCGCCACCGTCGCGAACACCTCGACGACGCAACCGGGGACAGCGAGGGCGCCCTCGACGGCCTTGGGGCCGTCGGCCAGGAAGGTGCGGTGCTCGGCCCGAAATGCGCGACGGGCGAGCTTCCGCGCGTCCTTGACCCGGGTGTTCCCGCTGGTCAGCGGGGTCAGGTCGGATGTGCGGGAGCTCGCCACGTCGTCAGTGCTGCTGGTGCTCAGGCGTTGGCCTCTTCGCGAGGCGCGTTGACGTCCTCGGGGAGGGCGGCCTTGGCGATCTCGACCAGGGCCACGAACGCCGGGGCGTCGTTGACGGCCAGGTCGGCCATGATCTTGCGGTCCACCTCGACACCCGCGGCCTTGAGGCCCTGGATGAAGCGGTTGTAGGTCATGCCCTCGGCGCGAGCCGCGGCGTTGATCCGCTGGATCCACAGCTTGCGGAAGTCGCCCTTCCTCTTGCGCCGGTCGTTGTAGCTGTAGACCAGCGAGTGGGTGACCTGCTCCTTCGCCTTGCGGTAGAGCCGCGAGCGCTGCCCGCGGTAGCCGCTGGCGCGCTCGAGGACTACCCGGCGCTTCTTCTGGGCGTTGACTGCCCGCTTGACGCGTGCCACGTGATTACTCCTTGTTCAAAAAGTCTGCTGTTGGTGCGTGAACGGGTCAGAGACCCAGAAGCTTCTTGGCCTTCTTGGTGTCGGCCTTGGAGACCTCCGTGGTGCCCGACAGGCGACGGGTCACGTTGGACGGCTTCTTCTCCAGGTTGTGGCGCAGGCCCGCCTTCTCGCGGCGGAGCTTGCCCGTGCCGGTCACGCGGAAGCGCTTCTTGGCACCGGAGTGCGTCTTGTTCTTCGGCATCTCTCTGCTCTCTGCTCTCTGTTTACGCGTCGATCTCGGGGTCGAGGTTCTCGGAGCGACCGCGCTCCTTCTTCGGCGCCGGGGCGTGGGCGGTGCGCTCGGCATGCTCCTCCGCCTGCTCGGCAGCGCGCTCGGCCGCGCGGGCTTCCTTCTCGGCCTTCACCTCGAGCTTGGCCTCGGACTTCTTCTTGTGCGGGCCCAGGACCATGATCATGTTGCGACCGTCCTGCTTGGGCGAGCTCTCGACGAAGCCCAGCTCC
>JBEVFC010000024.1:0-6016 GCA_040512455.1 Nocardioides sp. | reverse complement strand
ATCCTGCTGGTCTCCCGCAAGGGACAGGCGATCCGCTTCCGCGCCGACGACACCCAGCTGCGGCCCATGGGCCGGGCCACGTCCGGTGTCGCCGGCATGAAGTTCCGCAACGGCGACTCGCTGCTGTCGATGTCGGTCATCCGCGCCGCGCAGATGGCGGCCGAGGAGGCCGCGGAGGCCGCCGCCGACGGCGCCGTCTCCGGGGACGCCTCCGACGCGGACGTCGAGGCCCAGCTGCCCGCCGAGGTGAAGCCGCAGTACGTCTTCACCATCACCGACGGCGGCTTCGCCAAGCGTTCGCGGATCACCGAATACCGCCTGCAGTCCCGTGGCGGCCTCGGCATCAAGGCGATGTCGCTGGCCAACGAGGACCGCGGAGGCCTGGTCGGCGCCTTCATCGTCGAGGACGGCGACGAGGTGCTCTCGATCACCAACAACGGCCAGGTCGTGCGCAGCCCGATCAACGCCGACTTCCGGCCCACCGGACGCTCGACCATGGGCGTGAAGTTCGTGTCGCCCAAGAACGGCGACGCCGTGGCGGTGGTGGCCCGCTCCGTCGAGGCCAAGGAGGTCGACGAGGAGCCGGTCGCCGAGGCGGTCGAGGAGGGCACCGTGGACGCGACGGTCGTCGCCGGCGACAGCAGCTCCGAGACTGCGGATGCCGCTGCGGCGGAATCGCCCGAATCGGCCGAATCGCCCGAGGATGCAACAATCGAGGGCGACCCCGACCCGGAAGGTGACGCCTGATGTCCGACAGTTCGAAGCCGGCGACGATCGGTGGGCGCATCAGCGGCGCCTTCGCCACCGCCACCGACGAGATGCGGGCGAGCGCCAAGCCGGAGTCCAAGAAGGCGGCCACCCAGGCCGCCAAGACGTCCGGTGGCCGACGTCCCCGACGGGCCCGGTTGCGCCTGACGCGCATCGATCCCTGGTCGGTGATGAAGACCGCGTTCCTGCTCTCCGTCGCCTTCGGCATCGTCACCGTGGTCGCGGTGACCATCGTGTGGAGCGTGCTCGGTGCGGCCGGCGTCTGGGACTCGGTGAACCAGATGGTCCGCGACGTGATCGGCGGCGAGGACACCACCAACTTCGACGTCGAGAACTACCTCGGCACGTCCCGGGTGCTCGGTTTCACCATGCTGGTGGCGGTGATCGACGTCGTACTCCTGACCGCGATGGCCACCCTCGGAGCGTTCCTCTACAACATGGCGGCGGCGCTGCTCGGGGGCATCGAGGTCACCCTGGCGGAGGACGAGCGCTGAGCCGGTCCCGCTCTCGCGGGCCTCGTTTTGTCGCCGCACTCGCGGGTGGGGTAATCTTCCCCGTCGGTTGACCCCTCGTGGGCAACCACCCGGGCCTATAGCTCAGACGGTTAGAGCGCTTCCCTGATAAGGAAGAGGTCGGAGGTTCAAGTCCTCCTAGGCCCACCGAACGATCCCGTGCACGACTTCGAAGGGGAACTCCATGAAGAAGCTGATCCTGGTCGCCCTGGCCGCCGCCGCTGCCGTGTTCGCCAACAAGAAGATGGCGGAGTCGCGCAAGGAGCAGGCCCTCTGGGCCTCCGCCACGGACGACGTCTCCAAGTCTTCCTGACACACACCCCGGGCGGCCTCCGAGCCGCCCGCGGTCGTTTCTGCCCCGCACCACCCGGGGGCCTTGGCGCAATTGGTAGCGCACCTGCTTTGCAAGCAGGGGGTTAGGGGTTCGAGTCCCCTAGGCTCCACCGTCGAACCCCGCCTGGGGGCACTCACTCCGACCCCCTCACCTGATCTCCGCGATACTCCGTGACGTAACCGCCCCATTTCGGCCCGATCAGGGGCGGTTTCGTCACGGACTATGCCGAGGTCACGGACTATCCCGAGGTCACGGATGATCCCGGGAGCGGTGGGTCAGGCGTAGAGACGATCGATGGTGGCGGCGTACTTCTCGGAGATGGGGCGGCGCCGGAGCTTGAGGGTGGGGGTGAGCTCGTCGCCGCCGGGCAGCCAGAAGGTCGGCACGATCTCGAACTTCTTGACCTGCTCGACCCGGGACAGCTTGGCGTTGCCGGCGTCGATGCCCTGCTGCACCAGCGCGCGCACGGCCGGGTCGTGGGACAGGGCCTCCGGGTCCGGTGGCACGCCGGCCTTCTCGGCGTACGCCGCCGCGGCGTCCGGGTCGAGCGTCACCAGCGCCACGTTGTAGGCGCGGCCGTCGCCGATGACGGTGATCGCCGAGGCGATCGGCGTGGTCACCTTGAGGGTGTTCTCGATGTTGGAGGGGGACATGTTCTTCCCGGCGGAGCTGATGATCAGCTCCTTCTTGCGGTCGACGATGGTGACGTAGCCGTCGCCGTCGATGGTGGCGACGTCCCCGGTGTGCAGCCAGCCGTCGGCGTCGATCGTCTCCGCGGTCTTCACCGGGTCCTTGCGGTAGCCGCTCATCACCGTGGCGCCGCGCACCAGCAGCTCACCGTCGTCGGCGAGCCTGACCTCGATGCCCGGCATCGCCGGGCCCACGCTGCCCACCTTCGCGCGCCCGGGCGGGTTGATGGTGCCGGCACCGCTGATCTCCGACATCCCCCAGATCTCGCAGACGTCGATGCCCAGCCCGAGGAAGAACTCCAGCGTCTCCGGCGCGATCGCTGCGGCCCCGGACCACGCCCACTTCAGCTGGTCGAGGCCGAGCGTGGTGCGGATCTTGGACAGCACCAGGCGGTCGGCCACCGCGTGCTGCAGCCGGGCCGGGAGCCCCAGGGAGGTGCCCGCCAGGTCCGCGCGGGCCTTGGCCGCGCCCTGCGCCAGCGCCCACTCCGCGAGCCGCTTCTTCCTGGCGTCGGGCTCGGCGGCGACCTTGGCCTCGATGGCCATCTTGATCTTCTCCCAGACCCGCGGGACCGCGAACCAGATCGTCGGCCGCGCGTCCGGCAGCGCCGCCGCGATCGACCGCGGGTCGGCGATGTGGGTGACCTGGATGCCGCTGATCGCCTGGAAGTACTGCGCCGAGGCCCGGTCGGCGATGTGCGCCGACGGGAGGAACGAGGTGATCCGGTCCCCGAACGACACGTCCACGACCTGCTGGGCCGAGCCCGAGATCGCCAGCATGTTGCGGTGAGTGAGCTGGACGCCCTTCGGCGGCCCGGTGGTGCCCGAGGTGTAGATCAGCGTGAGGATGTCGTCGGGCTCGACCGCCTGCCAGGCCGCGTCGAAGTCGAACCCCTCGCTGGTCATCTCCTCCAGCTCCGCCAGCGAGATCGTCCCGTCGCCGTCTCCGTCGACGACCACCACGTGCTCGACCGTGGCGGTGTCGGCGCGCCGTACGGCGTCGAGGAAGGCCGGCTCGGTGATCACCACCCGGTTCTCCGCGTTCCCGAAGAGGTACTCGATCTGCTCGGGCGAGGAGGTGTTGTAGATAGAGAACGCGATCGCGCCCAGGTGCATGGCGCCGGCGTCGACGACCGCGAACTCCGGCCGGTTGGTGAGCATGATGCCGACGGTGTCCCCGCGCCGAACGCCGAGCGCGTGCAGGCCCTCGGCGACCTTCCGCACCCGGGCGGCGTACTCCGCCCAGGTGAGGGTGACCGCGTCGCCCGGAGTCCGGATCGCGACGGCGCCGGGGTCGACGCGGCACACCTCCTGGAAGGCGGCGGTGACGGTCAGGGGCAGGGACGGGGACGCAGACATGGCTGTGACTCCTCGGTGGCGACCGTGACCCGCTTCACACGGTCTGGTTGCTGGGGAACCTAGGGGCCGCACGGGAGCGTGGCAAGGGTCCCGCCCTGTCGGGAGGCGCGGAACGGGTCCGTAGGCTGGGGCCGTGCCGCTGCCCCGCCCGCTCCACCCGCGCTACTGGGGGGTCCACCTGCTGGCGCTGGTGCTGGTCGCGGTGGCCGTCGGGCTCGGCCTCTGGCAGCTCGACGCCTGGCAGACCCGGCGTACCGCCGAGGCCGTGGACCTGACCCGCGTGGACCCGATCCCGCTCGACGACGCGCTCGGCCCCGACGACCCGTTCCCGGGCGACAGGGTCGGGCAGCCCGTCGTCGTCGAGGGCACCTGGCTGGACCGCGGCACGGTCTACGTCAGCGGCCGCGCGCACGACGGCCGGGACGGCTACTGGGTGGTGACCCCGCTCGCGGTCGGTTCCCCCGACGGGCCGGCGCTGCTGGTCGTCCGCGGCTGGTCGGCGACCGTCGAGGACGCGCCACCGCCGCCAACCGGTGACGCCGAGTTCGTGGCCTGGCTGCAGCCGACCGAGGGCAGCGGTCGCCCGGACGACGACCCGGACGACGACGTCCTCCCCGAGCTCCGAGTGGCCGACGCCCTCCAGAGAGTCGACCGGGACCTGTACGGCGGCTACGGCGTGGTCGCGGACGACGTCGCCGAGGGCCCGTGGCCGAGCGGGGACCAGGCGGTCAACGACGGAACGGACGGGCTGGCCACCGCGACCCTGGACCAGCTGCCGCCGGCGGGCCGGTTCACCGCGGTCCGCAACCTGCTCTACGCGATCGAGTGGTGGGTCTTCGGCCTGTTCGCCGCGTTCATCTGGTGGCGCTGGGTCCGGGACGAGGTGCTGCTCGAGCGCGACGGGCTGCCGGGTAGTTTGACTGCGTGAAGTCAGCCCTCACCCGCTACCGCGTCATGGCCACCATCGTCGGGGTCCTCCTCGTGGTCCTCATCCTGATCGGCGTGCCGCTCAAGTACCTCACCGCCGACGGCTCCGACGCCCAGCAGCTCGGCGAGTGGATCACCAGCTACCTCGGGGTCGCCCACGGCTGGCTGTACATGATCTTCCTGGTGACGGCGTTCCTGCTGGCCCGGCGAGAGCGCTGGGAGGTCTCGTTCACCGTGGTGACCCTGGTCTGCGGCACCGTCCCGCTGCTCAGCTTCTGGGCCGAGCACCGGGCCACCGCCCGGGTACGCCGCGAGGCGGACGTGGAACGGCCCGCGCCAGCACGAGGCTGACGCGGGCCGCAGTCCGGTCCGGGAGGACTCAGGACTTCTTGTCGGTGTCGAGCTCCACGACCTCGAGCGGCTGGTCCGGAGTGGTGTCCTCGTGCGGCTGGTCGACGGAGTCGGCCAGGGCCTCGTCCGGCGACGCAGCACCGAGGTCGTCGTGCTCGTCCGGGCTGGGTGCCTTGGCGTTGGTGCCCGCGGCGTCCGCCGCAGCGGCCGAGAGGCCGCCCGACCCGACGGGGCTCGACGAGGTCGTCGAGGGTGCCGGGGTCGGGGTGTAGCTCTTCTGCCAGTGCGCCGCCTCGTTGTCGCCCTTGAGCTTCTTGAACACGAGGGCGCCGACACCGGCCAGGGCGCTGAGCAGCACGAACTTCTTGAACTTGCCGCCCTTCTTCTTCGGCTCGGCGTCCTTGAACGCACTCACCTTGTTGCCGGAGGTGGCGTCCTTGAACGCCGCCACCTTGACGGCCGCACGCTCGCGCTGGAAGTCCGCGCGCTCGCCGGCGGCCTGCTTGGCCGACTCCGCCTTCGCGGCGGCCTTCTTGCGGCCCTTCTTCGCTGCCTTCTTGGCGGCCGTGCGGTGGTCCTTGGTCCGCTCCGCGAGTGCGTCGCGTCCCTCGGCTGCCTTCTCCGCGACCAGGGTCGACCCGACCGCGACCTTCTCCGCCGCGACCGCGGCACCGGCGGCCACTGCGGGGCCAGCCTTGTCACGGGCGTCGGAGATGACCGGGGCAGCCTTGTCCCGCGCGTCCGCTGCGAGGTCCCGGGCGGTGTCCACCGCGGTCTCGAGCGCCGGCAGGATGCTCTCGGCGAAGTCCGAGGCAGACTCCTTCAGGGTCTTCTTGCGCCGAAGCGACATGAGGCCTGTCCTTCCAGTAGAGGGATTCACGGCGATACTAGCCATGCCGTCCCCGTGCCCATCCGGCCGCTGTTTGATTCGCGACGGCAGCCTGAGAGGATCGGGGAGCACACCTGTACCCGATGAAAGGCACCCCATGGGCGACCTGCAGGCAGTTCTGAAGACCACCAAGGGCGACATCACCATCAACCTGTTCCCCGACCACGCTCCGGCGACCGTCGAGAAC
>JBEVFC010000002.1:0-3067 GCA_040512455.1 Nocardioides sp. | reverse complement strand
CCACACCGTGCAGGCCACCTCCGGGATCGAGCCCGCGGTGACCAGGTCGACGCCGTCCGGGACCGGCATCAGCTGGCCGACCGGGACCGCCACCAGCTCGGCGTACCCGCCACCGGCGAGCAGCGCGCACACCTCGTCGCCGACCGCCCAGCCGGTGACGCCCTCGCCGAGGGCCGCGACGGTGCCGCTGCACTCGAGGCCGAGTACGTCGGACGCGCCGGGCGGCGGCGGGTAGAAGCCCTGCCGCTGCATCGTGTCGGCGCGGTTGATCGCGGTGCCCGCGACCTTGACCAGCACCTCACCGGGTCCGGGCTCGGGGTCGGGCAGGTCGACGACGGTGAGGGCCTCAGGGCCCCCGGGCTCGGTCACGATGACGGCACGCATGGCCTCACCCTAGCCAGCGCAGGAAGTCACTCCTCGGCACGCAAGAACCCGCACTTCGGCACGCAGGAACGCACGGCTCGGCACGCAAGAACGCACGGGTCGGCGGGTCGGTCAGGCCTCGTACGCGTCGCCGGTGTGGTCGACGAGGTGGTCGTCGGGGATCTCGACCTCGACGGCGTCCACGTCGGGGTCCACGGCGTCCGGCGGGCGGTCCCAGGCGAGCGCCAACGCGGCGGCCGCGGCGGCCAGCTGCTCGATCTTGACGGGGTTGGCTCCCTGCGCACCGGCGGCGTAGCCCAGCAGGTACGTCGAGATCGGCGCGGCCGGCCGCTCGACGTTGTGGGCGGCGTCCCGGGCGAGGTCCAGCACCAGGGCCTCGTCGACCTCCGTCTCGATGTCGAGCACGTCGCACAGCTCGTCGATCCAGTCGTGGAGATTCACAGGTCCCACACTCATACGACGCGCGCGCTCTGGCAAGTCCCCGGGGGCGCGTCGGCCACCGGTCCGGTCAACTCGTGCGCAGGTCGCGCAGGTCGGCCCAGCCGTCCACGTCGCGGGCCTCGTCGCCCCGGGCCGGCACCTCGGCCAGGTCGAGAGGCCCCAGCAGCTTGTGCAGCGGCAGCCCGTGCTCCTCGCCGTACGGCGGTCGTACGGCGTGCAGCCGGGCGGCGTCGAGCACCAGCGCCAGCTGGCGACGGCCGTCGGGACCGAGCAGCACCGCCCCGTCGTGACCCTCGGCGGCACCGCGCAGCCGGCCGACCGTGCCGAGGGACACCCGCGGCATGTCGACGGCCAGCACCACCACCGTGGCCGGCGGCCGGGCGAAGGCGTCGAGGCCCGCCAGCAGGCCCGCGGCCGGGCCACCCTGCGCCGGGTCCTCGCGGGTGAAGGTCACCGGCCGCTCGGTCCGGACCCAGTCGCCGAGCACGACGACCTCGCCGGCGTCGACGACCGCGTCGAGGGCCCAGGCCAGCAGGGTCCGACCGTCCAGCTCGATCGAGGCCTTGTCGGCCCCGCCCATCCGGGCGGCGGTACCCCCGGCGAGGACGATCGCACCGAGGGCGAGCGGGGGTTGGCTCATGCCAGCAGTGTCCCAGAGCCGGTTCGCGTGGCAGGCTGGCAGGTATGGCCGAGGAGCTCCGTGTGGCGCTGGTGCAGCGCGCGTCGTCGCTGGACCCCGCCGAGAACCGTGATGCGCTCGCGGCCGTCGACGTGGAGGCCGACCTGACGGTGTTCCCCGAGGCGTTCGCCCGGGACTTCGGGTCGCCCGGGGAGGACATCTCGGCGTACGCCGAACCCCTGGACGGGCCCTTCGCCAAGGCGGTCGCCGACCTCGCCGGCAGCCACGGCACCGTCGTGGCCGGCATGTTCGAGTCCGCCCCCGACCCCGACCGCCCGTACAACACCCTGGTGGTGCGCGGCCGCGCGGAGGCGGCGTACCGCAAGATCCACCTCTACGACTCCTTCGGCTACCGCGAGTCCGACCGGCTCACCGCCGGCCCCTGGGAGCCCACCGTGATCGAGCTGAACGGCTTCGGCGTCGGCCTGATGACCTGCTACGACCTGCGGTTCCCCGAGCTCGCGCGGGCGCTGGTCGACGCCGGCGCCGACGTCCTGGTGGTCCCCTCGGCCTGGGTCCCCGGCCGCACCGAGGAGGAGCACGCCCGCAAGGTCGACCACTGGCGCACGCTGGTCCGGGCCCGGGCGATCGAGAACACGGCATACGTCGTCGCGGTCGGCCAGGCCGCTCCGCGCTACACCGGGCACTCGATGGTCAGCGACCCGAACGGCGCGCTGCTCGTGGACGCCGGCACCGACCCGGGCGTGCACACGGCCGTCCTCACCCAGCGTGCCCTCTCCGACGCCCGGTCCACCAACCCCTCGCTTGCCAACCGCCGGCACCGCTCCGGTTAACCTCTCCCGGTGTCCACCCCCCGCACCCCCGGCAAGCGCGTCGCCCAGCGACCGCCGTCCCGTCGGGCCGCGAAGCGGGAGGCGCCCGCGCCTGCCGAGGTCACCCCGGACGCGGACGAGGCATCCGCGAAGCGTCCGGCCCCCCGCCGGGCCGCCGCCAAGCCCGGCCGCGAGTCCCGCCCGCGCCGTACCAGCGCCCCCGGACGCCGGATGGCGACGCCCGCCCCGGCGGACCAGCAGGGAGAGAACGACCCCCCGGGCGAGCGCGTCGTCGAGCCGACCCGGAACGTCGCCGGCACGGACGCCGCCGGGCCCGTCGCGGCTCCGGACCGCCGCCGTCGCTGGTGGTACGTCGTCGGGGCAGCGGCCGTGGTCATCGGCGTCGCCGCGGTGGTCGCCGCCATCCTCGAGATCGGTCCCGGCTGGCTCGACCAGCTCTCGGCGATCGTGCTCTCCACCACCCTGACCGTCGCGCTGGCCGCCCGCACCGGTGGCCGGCCCTTCGTCTTCGGCGGCCTGGCGCTGGTCTTCGGGCTGGTCGCGGTGCTGTCCGACAGCGCGTCGATCCGTGGCGGTGCCGCCGTGCTGACGGCGGTGAGTGCCGGCGTGCTCGGGGTGATGGCGACGGTGCCGGCGGTGCGCTTCCGCGACTCCGTCCGTGAGGTCCTGGTGGCGCTGCTGATCGCGACCGTCGGCGGCGTGGCGGTGATCGGCTTCCGTCCGGTGGTCTCGCTGGAGCGTTTCGACTACCTCACCCTGGCGCTGGCGT
>JBEVFC010000278.1:0-5100 GCA_040512455.1 Nocardioides sp. | reverse complement strand
CGCAGCAGGTCGGACCGGCCGTCCTGCACCGGCATCACGTCGAGCAGCTGGAGCACGCCGGTAGCGGTGGTGAAGGTGGTCTCCAGGACGGCCGAGCTGCTGACGTACCGGCGGGTGACCTGGTAGTCACCCGTCGGGCAGATCTGCCAGTGGCCGTGCTCCTCGGTGCCGAGGAGTGCCGCGAAGCAGGCGGGGGAGTCGAAGCGGGGGAGGCACATCCAGTCCACCGAGCCGTTGCGCCCGACCAGGGCTGCGGTCTGTCGGTCGCCGAGCAGGGCGTAGTCCTCGATCGGTTGCGCCATGCCGCCACGGTAGCCCGGGTTCCCCGACCGAGCGGGATCTCAGGCGCCGAGCGGCAGGAGGAGCACGAAGCGTGCGCCGTCGCTGACCGGGTCCAGGGTGAGCTCGCCGCCGTGGCGGCGGGCCACCGTCCGCGCGATGGCCAGCCCGAGCCCGCTGCCACCGTCGTCCCGGGTGCGGGCCGCGTCCCCACGGTGGAACCGCTCGAAGATCAGGTCGGCATCCTCGCCCGGCACGCCCGGGCCGTCGTCGGCGACCTCGACACGGACGCGGTCACCGTCCACGGCGGCGGTGACGCGCACCGTGCTCGCGGCGTAGCGGGCGGCGTTCTCGAGCAGGTTGCGGACCAGCCGCCGCAGCTCGCCGGCATCCCCGCGGACCGGTGCCGCGGAGACTCCCGCGGTGTCGAGGTGTACGCCGGTCGCCGGACGCAGCCGGGCCACCTCCTCGAGCAGGATGACGTCCAGGTCGAGGGGGACCGGCGCCGGCGGGGGAGCGCCGCTGTCGTCGGTGGCCAGGAACAGCAGGTCGCGGACCAGCCGTTCCATGTCGGAGGTGCCGGCCAGCAGGTCCCGGGCGAGCATCGGCACGTCGACGCCGTCCGACGACGCCAGGGCGACCTCGAGCTGTGCCCGCTGGGCGGCCAGCGGCCCCTGGAGGTCGTGGGAGGCATCGGCCACGAAGTCGCGCTGACGGGCGCTGGAGGTCTCGAGCCGCGCCAGCATGCCGTTCATCGTGGTGGCCAGCCGGCCCACCTCGTCGTCGACCGGGCTGGTCGGCACCCGGCGGTACAGCTCGGACTCGGTGATCGAGTCGACCTCGCTGCGGATCGCGTCCACCCGGCGCAGCGCGCGACCCAGGATCAACCAGGTGGCCAGCCCGAGGAGGGCGGTGACGAGCGGGATGCCGATCAGCAGCGTCCCGGTGAGGGTGCGGCTGGCCTCGTGCACCGACTCCTCGCTGGTGCCGACGTAGGCCGTGACCGGCCCGTCCGGTGTCGGGGCGCTCACCGCCCAGAGGCGGTACCGCTCGATCTCCTGGTCGTCCGGCGCGTCGACGGTGGCGACCACCGGCCGGGGGCCGGGTGCCTCGGGTCCGATCCGGTCGGCGTCCCGGATGTTGGAGGACCGGGCGAGCACCCGGCCGCGGGCGTCGACGACCTGGGCGACCCCCTCCTCGCCGACGTCGGTGATGGTCGCCGCGAGGCGGCCGTCCTGGGCCGAGGCGACCAGCTCGCGCAGCTGGGCCCGGTCCACCCGGTCGTTGCTCGCGGTGATCCGGGCCTGGAGGGTGAGCACCAGCGCCCAGCCACCGGCGGCCAGCGTCAGCCCGGTGACCAGCACGACGAGCGCGGTGGTACGCGCCCGCAGGGTGCGCATGTCAGCCTGCTTCCGGGTCGAGCCGGTAGCCCACCAGCCGCACTGTCTGCAGGCTGGCCCGGTCGAACGGGATGTCGATGCGTTGGCGCAGCTGCCGGACGTAGACCTCGACGATGTTGGGGTCACCCTCGTAGGCGAAGTCCCACACGTGCTCGAGGATCGACGCCTTGGACAGCACCTCGCCGGGGCGGCGCATCAGGAGCTCCAGCAGCGAGAACTGCCGGGGCGTCAGGTCCACCGTGATGTCGCCTCGCCAGACCTGGTGCTGGGCCGGGTCGAGCCGGAGGTCGCCGACCTCGAGCACCGCCGGGCGCTCGCGTCCTCCGCGGCGCAGCAGGGCCCGCAGCCGGGCCACCAGCACCAGGTAGGAGAACGGCTTGGCCAGGAAGTCGTCAGCGCCGGCGTCGAGCGCCCGGGCCTCCTCCTCGGGGAGCGAGCGGGCGGTGAGCATCAGGATCGGCGTCCAGTCGCCCGCCTCCCGCAGTCGCGCGCAGAGCTGGTCGCCCGGGAGACCGGGCAGCATCACGTCCAGGACGAGGGCGTCGTACTCGTTCTCGGCGGCCAGCCACGCCCCCTCGGTGCCGTCGAGCGCCACGTCCACGGCGTACCCCTCGGCCTCCAGGCCCCGGCGTACGGCGCGAGCGACGAGCTTGTCGTCCTCGACCACCAGGATCCGCATGCCGCCATGCTGGCACGCGACTTCTGAAGCCGCGCTGAATCCCCGCTGAGTGCTCGTCGGCACGTTCAGGGTGGCTTCAGCGGCGGCCGGTGAGGATGGTGGCACCAGTCGGACGAGAAGGAGCGGAGCCATGAGGAAGCGTGTGGTGGTGGCGGCAACGGGCCTCGGTCTGACCGCCGCGGTGGTGGCCGGGGGAGTCGCCGTCGCGGGCAACGGGGCCGGTGAGGAGGGGAGCAACGACTACTCCCAGACGCAGGCCGACGACGCGACCGCGGCCGCCCTGGAGGCGACCGGCGGCGGCACGGCCAACAGCGTGGAGCGGGACTCCGAGAACGGCGCCACCTGGGAGGTCGAGGTGACCGAGCCCGACGGCGACACGGTCGACGTACGGCTCGACGAGGACTACGACGTCGTCGTGATCGAGGGCGACCACGAGGACGCCGACGGCAGCTGACCCGGCGGCGTTCACGCAGGCAGCCGGCTGCGCCTAGCATCGCCGTCATGACCGACTTCGTGGCCGCCCGCCTGATCGACCGGCTGCGCGACGAGGGCCGGACCCTGGCCACGGCCGAGTCGCTCACCGGTGGCCTGGTCGGGGCCGCGCTGACGGCGGTGCCGGGGTCGTCCGATGTCTACCTCGGCGGGGTGGTGTCGTACGCCACCTCGATCAAGACCGCGGTGTTGTCGGTGCCGGAGGCGGTCATCGACGACCACGGCGTGGTCTCGGAGGAGTGTGCCGTGGCGATGGCCCGGGGGGCCCGGTCGCTGACGGGCGCCGACCTGGCGGTCGCGACCACCGGCGTGGCCGGTCCCGGACCCCAGGACGGGGTGGCGGCGGGTACGGTCTGGGTGGCGGTCTCGTCAGGCAACGAGAACGCTGCGACCGAAATCACACTGACCGGCGACCGCGACGACGTACGCCGTGGGGCATGCTCGGCGGCACTGGAGCTCGCGCTCAATTTTCAGCCCTCGGCGTAGTCAGCGGCGGGAAGTAACAGCCGTTCGGTAGCGTTGGGGCAGAACACGGCGAAAGGACAGGCCATGGTGCTCTTCCGGCGACTGCTCGGCGAGGTGCTGCGCACCCACCGCATGCGGCGTGGCCTGACCCTGCGCGAGGTCTCCGCAGAGGCCCGGGTCAGCCTGGGCTACATCTCCGAGATCGAGCGCGGCCAGAAGGAAGCATCCTCGGAGCTGCTCGCCTCGTTGTGCGGGGCGCTCGACCTGCCGCTGTCCGACGTCCTGCGTGACGTGAGCGACGCGGTCGCCCTCGAGGAGGCCGCTCTCGAGCTGGCGGCCACCCCGATCCAGGTGGTGGGGCGCGCCGGCGACGTGGTCGCCTCCGCGGCCTGATCGTCGTCCCTGTGAAGGGCTTCTTCAACAACCCGTGGGTCGTGGGCGGTGCTGCGGCCGTTTTCGTGCTCCTGGGAATCTTCGAGATCTCGACGGGCGACGTGCTCGGTGGCGCCCTGTCTCTCGCGTGCGCGGCGTTCCTCGGCGTGTCGCTGCTCGGCCGCCGCTCCCGGGACTAGCGGACCCGGCGCGCCTGGTTCGCGTCGGGCAGCCCCCGTAGGTCCGGGTGCAGCAGACGCGAGAGCACCTCGATGCCGTCGACGAGACGTGGCCCGGGACGTGCGTACGCCGCGTTGGCGTCGACGGACCAGACCGGTACGTCGGGCGGCAGCACGCCGTTGGCCACCAGTCGCTCGGCCTCCGTCGTCGCGGCGTCGAGGTCGTAGCCGCACGGTGCGCACACGATGACCTCCGGCGCGGACGCGGTGACCGCGTCCCAGGTCGTCCGCACGGACTTCTGGCCGGGCTCGCCGAGCACGCAATGACCGCCGGCGAGGTCGACCATCTCGGGGACCCAGTGGCCGGGTGCGAACGGCGGGTCGGTCCACTCCAGCAACAACGTGCGCGGGCGTCGCTGGCCGGCGACCCAGCGGACGACGGTCGCCAGCCGCTCACCCAGGTCGGCGGTCAGCTCGCGTGCCCTGTCCTGAGTCCCGGTGGCCCGGCCCAGCGTCCCGATCGAGTCGAGCACCTCGGCCAGCGTGTGCGGGTCGACGGTGAGGACCTCGGCGGAGCAGCCCAGGTGGTCGAGCGCCGCGCCGACGGTGTCGACGTCGACCGCGCAGACGGCGCAGAGGTCCTGCGTCACCACCAGGTCCGGGTCGAGGTCGCGGAGTGCTCCCGCGTCGAGGTGGTAGAGGTCGTCGCCGTTGCGGACCGCCCGCGTCACGAAGGCGTCGATCTCGGGTGTCGTCAGCCCCTCCGGCAGCGCCGTGGTCGACACGATCGTTCGGCCCCGGGCCTCCGCCGGGGTGTCGCACTCGAACGTCACGCCGACCACGTCGTCACCCGCGCCGAGCGCGAACAGGATCTCGGTGGTCGAGGGCAACAAGGAGACGATGCGCATGGGCGAAAGCGTGCCACGGGCCTCCGTGCCAGTGGTCCCCGGTGCTTGAGGAGGTCGCGCAGCGACCGTCTCGAAACCCTCGGAACCTCTTGTGGACAAAGGTTTCCGGTCCGCGGGGACTGTCGGTGGTCTCTGGTTGAGTAGGTCCATGGAGGTAGTTAGCGGCGTGGCGGTCGAGGTCGAGGACCTCGCTGGCGCCGGCCTGCTCGAGGCCGCCGCGGATGCCGAGCGGGCCGACCGCAGGGTCCAGCTGACCAAGCTCCGGATCGCCTACCAGTGGTGCGTGCTGCACCCGGCGACCCCCGAGTCGGGGACCGCGACCTGGG
>JBEVFC010000267.1:0-9023 GCA_040512455.1 Nocardioides sp. | reverse complement strand
GCGTCCCGCCGTACGCCGCGGGGAGGTGGCCTTCGAGCACGTGTCGTTCTCGTACGTCGAGGACCGGCCGCTGATCGAGGACCTGTCCCTGGTCGCCCGGCCCGGGCAGACGGTGGCGATCGTCGGGCCGACGGGCGCGGGCAAGACCACCCTGGTCAACCTGGTGATGCGGTTCTACGAGCTCGACGGCGGCCGGATCACGATCGACGACGTCGACATCACGTCGATGCCGCGCGCAACGCTGCGCGGGCAGGTCGGCATGGTGCTCCAGGACACCTGGCTGTTCGAGGGCACCATCCGCGACAACATCGCCTACGGGCGGCCGGACGCCACCGAGGAGGAGATCCTCGAGGCGGCCCAGGCGACGTTCGTGGACCGCTTCGTGCACTCGCTGCCGGACGGCTACGACACCCTCGTCGACGAGGAGGGCTCCAACCTGTCCGCGGGGGAGCGGCAGCTGGTCACCATCGCCCGGGCCTTCCTGACCGACCCGGCGCTGCTGATCCTCGACGAGGCCACCTCGTCGGTCGACACCCGGACCGAGCTGCTGCTCCAGCACGCGATGGCCGCGCTGCGCTCGGACCGTACGTCGTTCGTGATCGCCCACCGGCTCTCGACCATCCGGGACGCGGACCTGATCCTGGTCATGGAGGACGGGTCGATCGTCGAGCAGGGCACGCACGACGAGCTGCTGACCACGGACGGGGCCTACGCGCGCCTCTACAACGCGCAGTTCAACGCGGCGCTGTCCTGACGAACGGGGCGGTCCCGAAATGGGAACGACCCGCAGGTGTCGACGCTCGGAGCGCCACTCCGGGGGACAAAGTTCCGGAGCACCTGCGGGTCGGGTGTCTGCCTCTGGATTCGCCTGCAGCACTCACTGCAAGCTGGGCAGTGGTGCCGCTAGCGGGCAGCCACCTCACGAGTCCCGAAAGAATTCACTGTTCGGACCACCTCCTTTCCCGTGTACGGAAACGGTACGTCCGGGCCCGGCGCCGGACAAGTGGTTTCTCGGCAGGCCCGTCCCGGCATGGACCGCGGGTGCCGTGGGTACGGCCGGGGCTCACCCCACCCCGAGGAGACACCCGTGTCGACCGACGCCATCGTGCTGCTGAAGAACGACCACAAGGACATCCGGAAGGCCTTCGCCGACTTCGAGAAGGCCGGCGAGAACGCCCACGCCACCAAGGGAAAGATCGTCGACCGGATCATCGAGCTGCTGACCGTGCACACCTACCTCGAGAACGAGGTGATGTACCCGCGGGTCAGGGAGCTGCTGCCCGCCGTGGAGGACGACGTGCTCGAGTCCTACGAGGAGCACCACGTCGCCGACGTGCTCGTGGTGGAGCTGGCTGCGCTGAAGCCGGACCACGAGCGGTTCACCGCCAAGACCACGGTACTGATCGAGAACGTGCGGCACCACATGGACGAGGAGGAGCAGGACTGGTTCCCCAAGGTCCGCGACGGGCTCGGCCGGAAGACGCTGCAGGAGATCGGCGCCGCCATGGAGGCGGTGCGGCCGAAGGCCCCGCGCCGGCCCTCGCAGCCGAGCGCACTGAAGAAGACGATCGACGCGGTCGTGAAGTGAGCCCGGTCCGCATCCGTCCGGTGGGCGGTGCGGCCGGCTGCCTGGTGATGATCGCCGTCTCCGTGCTGCTGTCGGTGCTGGCGACGCTGCTGCTGAACCTCGGGCGCTGAGGCCTCCCGGGTGTGATCCACGAGACAGCGCCTGATAGTTGCGAATGGCAACCAAAAGGTGGATAGTTGATCCTGTCAACTTTCCGTGAGGCCCGCCGTACGTCGGCCCGCCCGCGCACTCGTTCCGTTCCACCCGAAAGGCCATCGTGTCCCAGGCTGCTCCCACCACTGCCGCGCCGGCTGCCGCCGAGCAGTCCGTCGCGATGACCCACCGCGAGGTGCTCGAGGCCCTCTCCGGCCTCCTCCTCGCCATGTTCGTCGCGATGCTCTCCAGCACCGTGGTGTCCAACGCGCTCCCGCGCATCGTCACCGACCTCGAGGGCAGCCAGACCGGCTACACCTGGGTCGTCGTGGCCACCCTGCTCACCATGACCGCGACCACCCCCATCTGGGGCAAGCTCGCGGACCTGTTCAGCAAGAAGATCCTCGTGCAGTCCGCGCTGGTCATCTTCTCGATCGGCTCGCTGATCGCCGGCTTCGCGCCCTCCATGGAGGTGCTGATCGGTGCCCGCGCGATCCAGGGCCTCGGCGTCGGTGGTCTCACCGCGCTGGTCCAGGTCGTCATCGCCTCGATGGTGAGCCCCCGCGAGCGCGGTCGCTACTCCGGCTACATCGGCGCCACGTTCGCCCTCGCCACGGTCTCCGGCCCGCTCATCGGCGGCCTGATCGTCGACACCCCCGGCCTCGGCTGGCGCTGGTGCTTCTTCATCGGTCTCCCGGTCGCGGCTGTCGCCTTCGCGGTGCTGCAGAAGACCCTGCACCTGCCGGTGATCAAGCGTGAGGTGCACATCGACTACCTCGGTGCCACCCTGCTCGTCGGTGGCGTCTCGCTGCTGCTCGTCTGGGTGTCGCTGGCCGGCAACCAGTTCGACTGGATCTCCGCCGCCAGCGGCGGTCTGGTGGCCGCGGGCCTCGCCGTCCTCGCCGCCGCGATCTACGTCGAGGCGAAGGTCGCCCTCGAGCCGATCATCCCGCTGCGCCTGTTCAAGGACCGTACGACGTCGCTCGCGACCGCCGCCTCGGTGCTGATCGGTGTCGCGATGTTCGGGTCGACCGTCTACCTCTCGCAGTACTTCCAGCTGGCTCGCGGCATGTCGCCGACGCACGCCGGCCTGATGTCGATCGCGATGGTCGGCGGCCTGCTGGTCTCCAGCATCGCGACCGGCCGGATCATCAGCGAGACCGGCCGCTGGAAGAAGTTCCTGGTCGGCGGCATGGTCCTCGTGATCGTCGGGCTCGCCCTGCTGTCCCAGATCGACGAGAGCACCAACCTCGCGCTGGTCGGCGTCTTCATGGCCGTCCTAGGCCTCGGCCTCGGCGCCACGATGCAGAACCTCGTGCTCGCGGTGCAGAACAACACCGCGCAGTCCGACATGGGTGCGGCCAGCTCCGTCGTCGCGTTCTTCCGGTCCATGGGTGGCTCGATCGGCGTCTCGGCGCTGGGTGCCATCCTCAGCGTCCAGGTGGCCGACAAGGTCGCCTCCGGCCTGGCCGCGCTGGGCATCCCCGCCGGCGACGGCTCGGAGAGCCACTCGATCCCCGACCTCGGTTCCCTGCCGGGGCCGGTCCGCGCGGTCTTCGAGCAGGCGTTCGGTGAGGCGACCGGTCACCTGTTCCTGGTCGCCGTACCGTTCGCGGTCCTCGCCCTGGTCTGCGTGCTGTTCATCCGTGAGGTGCCGCTGCGCACCACCATCCTGCGCGAGGACGAGATCGCGCCGGAGGCGACCGCGGAACTGGCCCGGCCGTGAACGCCACCCGCAGCCAGACGCTCGGGACGCTCGAGCACGAGGTCGGCGTGGTCATCCGGCGGGTCAAGCGGGTGATCGGTGAGCGGGCCCGGGCCGTGCACGAGGACCTGCAGCCCGCGTCGTACCTGGTGCTGACGTACCTCGAGACGACCGGCGCGTGCCGCTCCTCGGCGATCGCCGGCGCGTTCGACATGGACAAGGGTGCGATCAGCCGGCTGGTGCAGCACCTGGACGAGCTCGGCCTGATCGAGCGGACGCCGGATCCGGCCGACGGTCGGGCCGCGCTGCTCTCCGTCACCGACGACGCCCGCCGCCGGATGGCCGACGTACAGAAGCACCGGCGCAAGTACCTCGACGAGCGCCTCGCCGACTGGTCCGACGAGGACCTCCGTGCCTTCGTCGACATGCTCGGCCGCTACAACGCCTCCCTCGACCCCGACTGACCCACTATCCCGGTTCTCAGGGTGCCAGGGGTGGTGGGGGAGCATGGCCGGATGAGTGCCGAGCTGCTGGGGTCCGCGTACGCCGCCTTCGAGAACGCGGTGGCCGCCGTGGACGAACCGGGATCCTGGGAGCCGACCGGCTGCCGCGGGTGGTCGGTGCGGGACTTGGTCTTCCACGTCACCGGTGACGCGCAGCGGGCGCTGGTCGCCCTGCACACGCCCGCGGAGGCGCCGGCGGACCGCGACGCGGTGACGTACTGGCGGGGCTGGGGGAGGGACCCGGCGGCCGACGCGTCCAACCGCCGCTGGACCCGGGTGAACGGCTCGATGGTCACCGACTGGGAGCAGCTGCGCGACCTCCATCGAGAGACCTCCGCGGCCGTCAGGCACGCGGTGGCGGGTGCCGACGGAGAGGCCCTGATCGGGACCCAGGGGCACGTGCTCACCGTGGACGACCTGGCCAGCACGCTCGCCGTCGAGGCGACCGTGCACCACCTCGACCTGTCGCGGCACCTGCCGAGCCTGCCCGGGCCGGCAGCGTCGGGCCTGGCGGAGGTGCGTCGCGTGGTCGAGGCGCTCGCCGAGCCGTTCCCGCCGGGCATGGACGACGCGCGCGTCGCCGTACTCGGCACCGGCCGGGCCGAGCCCACCCTCGACGAACACGTCGTACTGACCTCGCTGCTCGAGCGCCTCCCCGTCTTCTCCTGACCCCGAAATCGGGATAGTCCGTGACGAAACCGCCCCTGATTGGCTGATTTCGGGGCGGTTTCGTCACGGACTATCCAAATGGTGACGTCGGGGAGTAGGCCGGGGGGTGGGTCAGGGGCGGAGCCAGGCGGCGGTGTTCGGGGGGAGCAGCAGCTGGCCGGACTCCGTGTGGGCGGTTCCGGTGGCGGCGGGGACCAGGGGGCCGCTGGCGACCAGGAGCTCGCCGGCGGGCAGCGGCACCGGGGTGCTGCCGCAGTTGGTCACCGACAGGACCGGGCCGCGACGCATGACCAGCACGTCACCCTCGGTGCCGGACAGGTCGACGGCGTCGCCCGCCGTCGTCGCGAAGGTACGGCGAGCAGCCAGCGCCGCTCGGTAGAACGCCAGCGTGGACTCGGGGTCGGCCGCCTCGGCCGCCACCGTGAGGTCGGCCCAGTCGGCCGGCTGCGGGATCCACGGCTGCTCGGTGCCCGGACCGAACTCGTACGGCGCCGCCGAGCCACCCCACGGGACCGGGACCCGGCAGCCGTCGCGGCCGGGCTCGCCGGTCCGGAACCACGACGGGTCCTGCCGGAACTCCGCGGCCACGTCGACCTGCTCCAGGCCGAGCTCCTCGCCCTGGTAGAGGTAGGCGGAACCGGGCAGCGCCAGCATCGTCAGCGTCGCCGCCTTCGCGCGGGCCAGGCCGGCCTCGCCGCCGCCGTACCGGGTGACGTGCCGGATGACGTCGTGGTTGCTCAGCACCCAGGTGGGCGAGCCTTCGACCAGTCCGACGGCGTCGAGGGTCTGCGCCACCACCTCGGCGAACGCCGACGCCGACCACGGCGCGGTCAGCCAGTGGAAGTTGAAGGTCTGGTGCAGCTCGTCGGAGCGGATGAACGCGGCCATCGACTCCGCGGTCTGGGTCCAGGCCTCGGCGACGGCCATCCGCCCGCCGGGGTACTCGTCGAGGATCTTGCGCCAGCGCCGGTAGACGTCGTGGACCTCGGGCTGGTCCCACAGCGGCTCGTCGCGCAGCACCCGCTCGACCATGGAGTGCTCCATGGACGCACCGCTGACCGGCACCTCGTCGGCGCCGACCACCTGGTCGCGGAGGCTCTCCTCCTTGAACAGGCCGTGCGCCACGTCGACCCGGAAGCCGTCCACGCCGCGGTCCAGCCAGAAGCGCAGCACGTCGTCGAACATGTCGGCGACCTCGGGGTTGCGCCAGTCGAGGTCGGGCTGGGTGGTGTCGAAGAGGTGGAGGTACCACTCGCCGTCCTCGACCCGGGTCCATGCCGGGCCGCCGAAGACCGACTCCCAGTTGTTGGGAGGCAGCTCGCCGGTCTCGCCCCGGCCCTCGCGGAAGAGGTACCGGGCCCGCTCGGGGCTGCCCGGGCCGGCGGCCAGCGCGGCCTGGAACCACACGTGCTCGTCGGAGGTGTGGTTGGGGACCAGGTCCACGATCACCCGGACGCCCAGGTCGTGCGCGGTGGTGATCAGCTCGTCGGCGTCGCCCAGGGTGCCGAACAGCGGGTCGACGTCGGTGTAGTCCGCGACGTCGTACCCGTGGTCGTGCTGGGGCGAGGTGTAGAACGGCGTGATCCACAGCGCGTCGACGCCGAGGTCACGCAGGTGGGGGAGCCGGGCGGTGATGCCGGGCAGGTCGCCGATGCCGTCACCGTTGCTGTCGGCGAAGCTGCGCACGTAGATCTGGTAGCACACCGCGTGCCGCCACCAGGCGTTCCTTGGATCGTTAAAATCAGCCATGGGTCAATGCTTCCAGACGACCCCGCCCGACGTGAAAACGTCAGGCCCGAGGTCACCCGAAGGTGGCCGGGTCCACCGCGATCCACGTGTGCCGGGCCCGTCCGACGATCCGTCCGTCCGCGTCGTACATGGTCGTCGCGGTGAAGCTCTTGCGTCCGTCCACGCCGAGCATCTGCCCGACGATCACGTGCTCCTCGCCGATCGCGGGCAGCGCGTCGATCTCCGCGGCCATCCGGCCGAGCACCATCGGTCGCTCCTCGAGGTCGGCGGCCCAGCCGCCCGTGCAGTCCAGCGCCGCCCAGGTCACCGGGAGGCTGGCCCGCGGCACGTCGTCGACGTAGGTGTGGAAGTCCTCGCCGGTGCTCGGGTGCGGCGTCCACACCGAGCCGACCCGCACCGCGCCGTCCGCGGCCGGGGTGACCGGCCCGGGGAAGATCCGCAGCCCGTCACCCTCGGCACGCTCGGGGCCGCACACGAAGCAGCCCGGGAACGGGTGCGTCCGCAGTCCCGGGTACGTCGCCATGGCCGCGCGCGCCTCGTCCGCCGGCACCTGCTCCACCGGGTCCAGCTCCTCCTCGACGACCTGCGCCTCGGCCACGCGGGCGCCGCCCATCGACAGAACGGTCAGCGGCCCGCCGGAGATGCTGGTGTTCGCCGGGTCGTCGGCGGCGAGGTGCTGGACGGACAGCGCCACGTCCAGCGGGGGTGGCTGCCGGAGCGTCGCCTCGATGGTCGGCCAGGACCGGCAGCGGTCCCCGCCCTCGAGGCCGGTGACCAGCGCCGCGACCGCGCCGGCCGTCCAGCCACCGTTGCCGGAGCCCTCCGGCCCGCGGAACCGCGGCGCGATGGTGAGCTCGGTGGCCGGGAAGTGCTCGGTCATGCCTTGATCCTCTCGAGCCGGTCCAGCGCCTCGCGGCGCTCCTCGGCATGGTTCACGATCGGTGCGGGATAACCGGGCACCTCGCCGGGCTCGTGGGGATCCGCCACCTCCGCCAGCTCCGGGACCCAGCGCCGGATGTAACGGCCGTCCGGGTCGAACTTCCGGCCCTGGCTGGTCGGGTTGAAGACCCGGAAGTACGGCGCCGCGTCGGTGCCGCAGCCGGCGGTCCACTGCCAGCCGTGCTGGTTGGACGCCAGGTCGCCGTCGACCAGCCACCGCATGAAGTGCCGAGCGCCGTGCTGCCACTCCAGGTGGAGGTCCTTGACCAGGAAGCTGGCCACGATCATCCGCACCCGGTTGTGCATCCACCCGGTGGCCCGCAGCTGCCGCATCCCCGCGTCGACGACGGGGAAGCCGGTCCGGCCCTCCCGCCACGCGTCGAGGACCGCGCCGGGCTCGTCGTACGCCATCCGCGCGAACTCGGGCCGGAGGTACTCGCGGGCGCTGTCCGGCCGCTGGAACAGCACGTCGGCATAGAACTCCCGCCAGGCCAGCTCCTTGCGGTACGTCGTGGGGCCGGCGCCAGCGGTCAGGTCGGCCAGCATCGTGCGCGGGTGGATCTCGCCCCACTTGAGGTGCACGGACATGTGCGAGGTGGCGTCGAGGTCGGGGCGGTCCCGCTCGGCGTCGTACGCCGCCAGCCCGGAGTCGACGTAGGAGCGCCAGCGCCGCTGCGCCGCGGCTTCACCGGCCTCGGGCAGCTCCAGGCCCGGGGGCGGCTCCACCTCCGGGATGCCGGTCGCGTCGTCGAGCGTGAGCCAGTGCCCACCGGTCGGGGCGTCGACCGGCCCCCGCCAGCCGTGCTCGGACCACGCCCGGGAGAACGGCGTGAAGACCTTGTAGGGGTCGCCGTCGGGCTTGGTCACCCGACCCGGGGCGACGGCGTACGGCGAGCCGGTGCGCACCAGCTCGACGCCGTGCTCGGCCAGCGCCTTCGCGACCTCCGTGTCGCGACGGTGGCCGTAGGGCCCGTAGTCGGCGGCGATGTGCACCCGCGACGCGCCGACCGCGCGCGCGGCCAGCACCACCTGACGGACCGGGTCGCCGCGGACCACCGAGAGCGAGACCCGGCGCTGCCGGAACGAGGCGTCGAGCGCCCGCAGCGACGCCGCGAGGTACGCCCTGCGCGACGGTCCGGCCGGTCCCCACAGCGCGGGGTCGAGCACGAACAACGGCAGCACCCCGTCGGACGCGCAGGCCTCCAGCAGGGCGGGATTGTCGGCCAGGCGGAGGTCGCGGCGGAACCACATCACGGTCGTCGTGGAGTCACTCATCGCCTCCACCATGCCAGCGCGCACCCACCATGGGTAAGAATGGCCGGTGTGAGCGACCTGATCGACACCACCGAGATGTACCTCCGCACGATCTACGAGCTCGTGGAGGAGGGCATCGTGCCGCTGCGCGCGCGGATCGCCGAGCGCCTGCACCAGAGCGGACCCACGGTGTCGCAGACGGTGGCGCGGATGGAGCGCGACGGGTTGCTGACCGTGGAGGGCGACCGCCACCTGCAGCTCACCGACGAGGGCCGGCGCCTGGCCACCCGGGTGATGCGCAAGCACCGGCTCGCCGAGCGGCTGCTCACCGACGTGATCGGGCTCGACTGGGAGCTGGTGCACGAGGAGGCGTGCCGCTGGGAGCACGTGATGTCGGAGACCGTGGAGCGCCGACTGCTCGAGCTGCTCAACCACCCGACCGAGTCGCCGTACGGCAACCCGATCCCGGGGCTGGAGGAGCTCG
>JBEVFC010000251.1:0-6213 GCA_040512455.1 Nocardioides sp. | reverse complement strand
CTGGTGGCAGAATTACTCGCTGGTTCCGGTTCACGTGCGCCCACCGGGGCGGCACGACCCGGCGACTGACAACCGAGGAGACACAGTGAAGAAGGACATCCACCCCGAGTACACCGATACTCAGGTCACCTGCACGTGTGGCAACACGTTCACGACGCGGAGCACGCTCACCAGCGGCACCATGCGCGCCGACGTGTGCTCGCAGTGCCACCCGTTCTACACCGGCAAGCAGAAGATCCTCGACACCGGCGGCCGCGTCGCCCGCTTCGAGGCTCGCTACGCCAAGAAGAAGTAGCTTCCGTCCGGCGCCGGTCCCCGCTCACCGCGGGTGACCGGCGCCGTTCGTTTGTCCGCCCACCACCGCAGGAGCCGCCGTGTTCGACGCCGTCGAAGGTCTCGTCGCGGAGCATGCCCTGCTCGAGGGGCAGCTGGCCGCCCCGGAGACGCACGCCGACCAGCGGCTGGCCAAGCGCCTCAACCAGAGGTACGCCGAGCTGACCGCGATCGTGCGCACCTGGCGGGAGTGGCAGGAGCTCGGCGACGACATCGGAGCCGCCCGCGAGCTGGCCGGTGAGGACGCCGCCTTCGCCGCGGAGGCGGACACGCTCGCCGAGCGGCGGATGGTCGTCGAGGAGCACCTGCGCCATCTGCTGGTGCCACGGGACCCCAACGACGCCAAGGACGCGCTGCTCGAGGTGAAGTCCGGCGAGGGCGGCGAGGAGTCGGCGCTGTTCGCCGGCGACCTGCTGCGGATGTACACCCGCTGGGCCGAGCGCCGCGGCTGGAGCACCGAGATCCTCGACGCCACCGAGTCCGACCTCGGCGGCTACAAGTCCGTGACCGTGGCGGTCAAGGCCAAGGGGACGCACGACCCCGGCGAGACGCCGTACGCCCTGCTGAAGTTCGAGGGCGGCGTGCACCGCGTGCAGCGGGTGCCCGTCACCGAGTCGCAGGGCCGGGTGCACACCAGCGCCGCCGGCGTCCTGGTGCTGCCCGAGGCCGAGCAGGTCGACGTGACGCTCGACGAGAACGACCTGCGCATCGACGTCTTCCGCTCGTCGGGCCCCGGCGGCCAGAGCGTGAACACCACCGACTCCGCGGTCCGGATCACGCACGTGCCGACCGGGATCGTGGTCAGCTGCCAGAACGAGAAGAGCCAGCTCCAGAACAAGGAGTCGGCGATGCGGATCCTGCGCGCCCGGCTGCTCGCCGCCGCCGAGGACGAGGCGAACGCCGAGGCCAGCGCGGCCCGCAAGAGCCAGATCCGCACCGTCGACCGCTCCGAGCGGATCCGCACCTACAACTACCCGGAGAACCGCATCTCCGACCACCGCACCGGCTACAAGGCCTACAACCTCGACACCGTGCTCGACGGTGACCTCGACGCGCTGGTCGCCAGCGCCGTCGACGCGGACCTCCAGGGCCGGCTCGAGGCGCTCGAGCAGTGAGCCCCCTCCGGTCGCTGCGGCGGGCGGCCGCCGAGCGGCTGCGGGAGGCGGGCGTCGCCTCGCCCGAGCGCGACGCCGACGAGCTGCTGGCCCACGTGCTCGGCACCACCCTCGGCCGGCTGCCGCTGCTGGAGTCCGCCGACGACGCCGACGTCGCGGCGTACGACGCGCTGGTGACCCGGCGGGCCGCCCGCGAGCCGCTGCAGCACCTGGTCGGCACCGCCGCTTTCCGGCACGTCGAGCTGGAGGTCGGGCCCGGGGTGTTCGTGCCGCGGCCCGAGACCGAGCTGCTGGCCGGCTGGGCGATCGAGCAGGCCGCCCCGCTCACCAGCCCCGTGGTGGTCGACCTCTGCACCGGCTCCGGCGCGATCGCCCGCGCGGTGGTCGACGAGGTGCCCCATGCCCGGGTGCACGCCGTCGAGCTGGACGAGGGGGCGCACCACTGGGCGGTCCGCAACCTGGCCGGCACCGACGTCGACCTGCGCCAGGGCGACATGGCCGGCGCCTTCGACGACCTGGCCGGCACGGTCGACGTGGTCGTCTGCAACCCGCCGTACATCCCGCTCGACGCGTGGGAGTCGGTGGCACCGGAGGCCCGCGACCACGACCCGCACCTGGCGCTGTTCTCCGGTGACGACGGACTGGTCGCGATGCGGGTGCTCGAGCGTCGCGCCGCGCTGCTGCTGAGGCCCGGGGGAGTGGTCGGCGCCGAGCACGCCGACGTCCAGGGCGCCTCGGCCCCGGCGGTCTTCAGCGCCACCGGTCGCTGGGCCGAGGTCCGCGACCACACCGATCTGGCCGGTCGTGCGCGGTACCTAACGGCGCGACTGGCACGATGACCCCGTGAACACCCCACGACGTTCTCCGTCTCCTCCGCTGCGCTCCTCCGGCGGACAACGCCCCGGGGACCCCGTATGAGCATGCGCTTCCAGGTCTTTCCCGACACCAGCGAGGCCGCCCGGGAGGCGGCCGTCGAGGCCGCCAGCCTCGCCGTACGACGCGGGGAGCTGGTGGTGGTGCCGACCGACACCGTCTACGGGCTGGGCGCGGACGCCTTCGACCCGGCCGCCGTACGCCGACTGCTGAAGGCCAAGGGCCGCGGACGGGAGATGCCCCCGCCGGTCCTGGTCAGCGCGGCCACCACCCTGGACGCGCTGGCGGTCGGGATCCCCGGCTACGCCCGGGCGCTGGTCGAGCACTTCTGGCCCGGTCCGCTCACCCTGGTCTGCACCCAGCAGTCCTCGCTGCAGTGGGACCTCGGCGACACCCGCGGCACGGTCGCCGTGCGGATGCCGGACCACGAGCTGGTGCTGGAGATCCTCGAGCGCACCGGGCCCCTGGCGGTCAGCTCCGCCAACGTCACCGGCCGGCCGCCGGCCGCCGACGCCGACGCCGTCGAGGAGATGCTCGGCGACGACGTGTCCGTGATCATCGACGGCGGCCCGGCCCGGGGCGACCAGCCGTCCACCATCGTCGACGTCACCGGGACCCAGGGCCGCGTGCTGCGCACCGGCGTCCTGAGCCTGGAGGACCTCAACGCCGTCCTGGAGCCGCTCGGGGCCACCCTCACGGACGAGGGATAGCCACTGCATGCGCGAGTACCTCCTGGTCTTCCTGGTCGCTGCCTCGGTCACCTACCTCCTCACCGTGATCGCCCGCGAGATCGCGCTCCGGACCGGTGCGGTCGCGCAGGTCCGGGACCGCGACATGCACGCGGTGCCGATCCCGTACTTCGGCGGGCTGGCGATGCTGGGCGGGATGGTGGCGGCGTTCATGGTCGCCAAGGAGCTGCCGTTCCTGTCGCTGAGCGCACCCAACGTCTTCCGTGACGCCACGGTGGTGCTGGTCGCCGGGGCGATGATCTGCGCCCTCGGGGTGCTCGACGACCTGATGGAGCTGGACGCGCTCACCAAGCTGGGCGGGCAGGTGCTGGTCGCCGGCTTCCTCATCTACTTCGACGTCCAGTACCGCTTCTTCCCCTTCCCTGCCCCCGGGGGCGGCCAGTTCTCCCTCGAGCAGTCCCAGGCGGCGCTGCTGACGGTGGTGACCGTGGTGGCGACCGTGAACGCGGTGAACTTCGTCGACGGCCTGGACGGACTGGCGGCCGGGGTGATCGGCGTCGGGGCGGTGGCGTTCTTCGTCTTCTGCTACCAGCTGGCCAACCTCAATGCCGTCTCCCTGGCCGTGACCGGCGCGCTGCTGTGCGCGCTGCTGGCGGGGGCCTGCGCGGGCTTCCTGCCGCACAACTTCTACCCGGCCCGGCTGTTCATGGGGGACAGCGGCTCGATGCTGCTCGGGCTGATGCTGTCGGCCTCCGCGCTGACCCTGACCGGGCAGTTCGCGGTCACCGACCTGACCCAGGGCGGCGGCGGCTCCGAGGCGAGCCTGCTGCCCACGTTGCTGCCGATCATCGTGCCGCTGTCGATCCTGGTGGTGCCGTTCGCGGACCTGGTGCTGGCCGTCGTACGCCGCACCCGGCGGGGTCAGATGTTCTACCACCCGGACAAGCAGCACCTGCACCACCGGATGCTCGAGATCGGCCACTCCCACCGCCGCGCCGTGCTGATCATGTGGCTGTGGGCCGGCCTGATCGGCTTCGGCACCGTGATGGGCAGTCTGTACGCCGGGCGGCTGACCTACCTGGCGCTGGCCGCGTGGTTCGTGATCACCGCGGCCCTCACGTTCGTGGTCCCGCGGGTGCGCGGACTGCACCCGGTGGAGTAGCCGGGAGGGACCCGGTTGGCGACCCGCCCGGACTTTGTGCTAATTTTCACAAGCGGTCGGAAGGCCGCACAACAATCTCGAGAGAACGGCCGCCGACATGACGACCGCGTCGCCCAGGAGCACCGCCAGAAGCGGTGCCAGCGTGCTCTTCGGAGCCGCCCTGGCCGCCCTCGTCACCGGTCTCGTGACCACCCTCGTCGGCGCGCTCGTCGACGGTGCCCCCGCGGCGTACGGCGCGCTGGCCGGCACCCTGCTGGTGGTCGGTGTGTTCTTCCTCGGCGCGGGTCTCGTGCACGTCGTGGCCGGCCTGCTGCCGGCCGCGTCGCTGCTGGTCGCGCTGCTCACCTACACGCTCCAGGTCCTGGTGCTCGCCCTCGCCTTCGCGGCGCTGTCGCGATCGGGGCTGCTCGACGACGCCCTGGACCGGCGCTGGCTGGCCGGGGCCGTCATCGCCGGGACGGTGGCCTGGATGGTGGCCCAGATCGTGCTCACGGCGCGGCTGCGGCTGCCGGTCTACGACCTGCCCGACGCGACCGACGCGGGCGCGCCCGCGGAGCGTCCAGGCCGACCGGAGGCGGGTGCACGATGACCCTCTCTGACTGCTATTGTCCGGGGCGCGATGGATCAGCAGAAGCCACGGGACGAAGAACAGTCTCGCGGCGACCCGTGGCACGCGTTCGGCTACCTCGTGGCCGGCGTGGGTGTGTACGGACTGATCGGCTGGGCACTGGACCAATGGCTGGACACGACGTTCCTGGTGGTCATCGGAATCCTGTTCGGTGCTGGGCTGGGCATCTTCATGACGTGGGCGAGGTTCAACCGCTCGGAACCACCGCAAGACGAGACGTTGTAAACCGAAAGGCGCAGGAGAAGCTGTGATCTCGAAGGGCAATCCCGTGGTCGCGGCCGACGGAGGGTTCACCCCTCCCGGGCCGGGCGACTTCAACCTGCCGCCGATCGGTGGCGGTCACGAGACGTTCGACTTCCTCGGCCAGACCCACTACATCGGTGTCACCAAGCCGATGCTGCAGCTGGTGCTGGCGGCGGCGCTCGTCTTCGTGTTCTTCGTCCTCGCCGCGCGCAAGCGCGCCATGGTCCCCGGCCGGATGCAGTTCGTCGGCGAGGAGGCCTACGGCTTCGTCCGCAACTCGATGGGCCGCGACATCATCGGCAGCCACGACTTCATGAGGTTCGTGCCGTACCTCTTCACGCTCTTCTTCTTCATCCTGCTCAACAACGTCTTCGCGACCATCCCGTTCATCCAGTTCCCGACACTGTCGCGCGCCGGCATGGTCTACGGCCTCGCCGGGATGAGCTGGGTCGTCTACAACACGGTGGGCATCCGGAAGCACGGCTTCCTCGGCTACCTGAAGCTCCAGTCGGTGCCCGCGGGCATCGGCGGGCCGATCCTGCTGCTGCTGGTCCCGCTGGAGTTCCTCTCCAACATCGTGGTGCGGCCGGTCACGCTGGCCCTCCGTCTCTTCGCGAACATGCTGGCCGGCCACCTGCTGCTCATCCTGTTCGCGCTGGGCGGCGAGTACCTCATCGTCCACATGGCGATCCAGTACGCCCCGGTCGGCATTCTCGCCTGGGCCCTGTTCATCGCCATCGCATTCCTGGAGCTGTTGGTTCAGTTCCTGCAGGCGTACGTCTTCGTGCTCCTGAACGCCATGTACATCTCCGGTGCTCTCGCAGACGAGCACTGAGAGTCGATAGAGAAAAACAAACCGAAAGGAACTAGCCGTGCTTCCTATGGCTATTGAGGGCTCCGCCAACATGATCGGCTACGGCCTGGCCGCCATCGGTCCCGGTGTCGGCATCGGTCTGATCTTCGCCGCCTACATCTCCGGTGTGGCTCGGCAGCCGGAGGCGCAAGGCCGCCTCCAGTCGATCGCGATCCTCGGCTTCGCCCTCGCAGAGGCGCTGGCCATCATCGGTATCGCCCTCGCGTTCGTTCTCTGACCGGACACCGATAGAAGGACCTGCCCATGCAGACTCTGATCCTCAGCGCGGCCGAAGAGGGCGAGCTCAACCCGCTCGT
>JBEVFC010000250.1:0-6798 GCA_040512455.1 Nocardioides sp. | reverse complement strand
TGCTCGACATCGTCGGCACCGGGGGAGACCGGTCCATGTCGGTCAACATCTCCTCGATGGCCGCGATCGTGGCTGCCGGGGCCGGCGCCACCGTGGTCAAGCACGGCAACCGCTCGGCGTCCTCGAAGTCCGGTTCCGCCGACGTGCTGGAGGCGCTCGGCGTACGCCTCGACCTCGACCCCGGCCAGGTGGCCGCGGTCGCCGCCGAGGCGGGCATCACCTTCGCCTTCGCGCCGCGCTTCCACTCGGCGCTGCGGCACGCCGCGATCCCGCGCCGCGAGCTCGGTATCGCCACCACGTTCAACCTGCTCGGCCCGCTGGCCAACCCGGCCCGGCCGGGCGCCCAGGCGATCGGCTGCGCGGACGGACGGATGGCCGGCGTGCTGGCCGGTGTCTTCGCGGCCCGCGGCGTCGACGCCCTGGTCTTCCGCGGCGACGACGGCCTCGACGAGCTGACCACCACCACGACCTCGACGGTCTGGAGCGTCCACGGCGGCACCGTGACCTCCTCCACGCTCGACCCGGCCGACCTCGGGCTGGCTCCGGCCACCGCGGCCGACCTGCGCGGCGGCGACACCGCCCACAACGCGGACGTGGTCCGTCGCCTCCTCGACGGGGAGACCGGCCCGGTCCGGGACGCCGTGGTGCTCAACGCGGGCGCCGCCCTGGCGGTGTACGACGGCGGCGTGGACGACGTGGCGCCGGCGGTGGACGCCGGCATGGCCCGCGCCTCCGATGCGATCGACTCCGGCCGGGCGAAGGACGCCTTGAGCCGCTGGGTCGCTGCCTGCGCGAGCGTCTGAGGCGGCCGCCATGGTCCACCTGGGCGGTCGGTCGGTCCGATCGGTCAGTTTTCTGCTGACCTGACCCGGACGGCCCACCGTGGCGCCTAGCCTTCTGCCCTCGGAAAGGGAGTCATGGCCGCCACGGACAGCACTGCGACCACGCCGGGTCCGGCAACCCGCGACGCACGGGGGAGCCGCGCCGGGCTGCTGCTGCCGTCCCTGTTCACCCTGACCGCCTTCGTCGGCGCCAGCCTCCTGTTCGTGGTGCAGCCGATGATCGCCCGGCTGCTGCTGCCGTCGTACGGCGGCTCCGCCACCGTGTGGAGCACCAGCAGCCTGTTCTTCCAGGTGCTCCTCCTGCTCGGCTACCTCTACACCCACTGGTCGACGACGCGACTCGGACAGGGGTGGCAGCCACGCCTGCACGTCCTGGTGCTCCTGGTGCCACTCGTGGCCCTGCCCGTCGCCCTGCCGGCCGACGCGGCACCGGAGGACTCCTCGCCCGCGATCTGGCTGCTCCGAACCCTGGTGCTGATGATCGGCCTGCCGTTCGTGGTGGTCTCGACGACGGGGCCCTTGCTGCAGAAGTGGTACTCGTGGACGAACGGCCACCGCGCCGAGGACCCCTACTTCCTGTTCGCGGCCAGCAACCTCGGTTCGTTCGGCGGTCTGCTGGCCTACCCGTTCCTCATCGAACCGCACCTCACGCTGGACCAGCAGCGGTTGTCCTGGTCCGTCGGGTTCGGGGTGTTCGCCCTGCTGACCGCGGCCTGCGGCGTGACCGCGCTCCGGTCTCCCCGGCCGGAGGTCGTCGACCGCGACGCGCTGACCCTGCAGGGGCTCGGCCGCGGTCGGATCCTCCGATGGCTGGCACTGGCGTTCCTTCCGTCGGCACTGATGCTGGCGGTCACCTCGCACGTGTCCACCGACATCGCGGCTATCCCCCTGCTCTGGGTGGTCCCGTTGGCGATCTACCTCGGGACGTTCGTCGTCGCGTTCGGTCGGGAGTCGCGGCAGCCACCGCGAACGGCCACGCACCTCGCCGTGGGCGTCGCGTTCGCCGCGGCCGTCGGCAGCGTCCTGCCGGGCAGCTTCGCCCTCCTGCAGGTCGTCCTGCAGATGCTCATGCTGGCGCTGGTCGGGTACGCCGCCCACGCCCGGCTCGCTGCCGACCGCCCGGGGCCCGACCGTCTGACGACGTACTTCCTGGTGGTGGCCGCCGGTGGCGCGCTGGGCGGCCTGCTCAACGGCCTGGTGGCTCCGCTCGTGTTCGACCGCGTCCTCGAGTACCCCCTGGTCATGGTGGCCGTGCCGGCCCTGATGCTGGGCATCAGCCGTCCGGTCGCCACCCGCCTCCGCGGCTGGCGGCACCTCGCCCGGCCGGTGGCGCTGGCCGTCGTGGTGGCGGGGGCCGGCGTCGGCTGCCTCTCGACGTTCGTCCTCGGGCGGGACCTGTGGTTCCTCGCCTTCCCCTGCCTGCTGCTGCTCGCCGCGACCCTGGGGCTGAGACTGGCCTTCGAACCGAAGCTGATCGCGCTCGCCCTGGTGGTCCTCTTCGGCGGGCAGCTGATCGCCGACCAGTCCGTTGCCCTCGACCAGCGGCGGACCTTCTTCGGCAGCTATCGGGTCAGTGACTCGGACGGGTTGCATCGCCTGATCCACGGCACCACCGTCCACGGGAGCCAGTTCCAGGACGCCCGAGCCGCCGAGCCGACCACGTACTACGTCCGCAACGGCCCGCTGGGCACGATCTTCGATCGGGAGGAGTTCACGGACGTCGCCGTGATCGGTCTCGGCGCCGGCGCGATCGCCGCCTACGGCCAGCCGGGCATGGACATGACGTACTTCGAGATCGACCCGGAGATCGTGGACATCGCCTCCGACCCGGCCTTCTTCACCTATCTCCGCGACTCGCGGGCGACCGTGGGCACGGTGGTGGGGGACGGTCGGCTCAAGCTCGCCGCGGAGCCCAGGTCGTCCTTCGACCTGGTGGTGCTCGACGCGTTCAGCTCGGACGCCATCCCGATCCACCTCCTCACGATCGAGGCGATGCGGACCTACGCGGAGCGGCTGACCGAGGACGGAATGCTGGTCGTCCACATCAGCAACAAGCTGTTCGACCTCGAGCCGGTCGTGCTCGGGGCGGCTCGCGAGCTGGGGTGGCACGGCGCAGTGGGCCTCGGCGGCTCCGGCGAGGGCGCGTCCGTCAGCCGGTGGGTGGCGCTCACCCCCTCCGCCCAGGTGGCGGAGGGCCTGGCTGCGGTCCCGGGCTGGCGCCGGCTGGGCGGTCCAGCCGTCACCTGGACGGACGACTACTCGTCGATCCTCGACGTCCTCGGCTGAGGAACGGAGCGGGCGCTCAGAGCTCCAGCACGTAGGCGTCGCCGTCGCGGTGGAACCCCAGCTTGTCGTAGTAGGCCCCGACCATCCGCGGGGACGTCTCCACGCGGGTGAACCCCTTGTCGCGGAGCAGCCCGCTGTGGCGCCAGACGAACTCGCCGGGGGAGTGGTCGCGGTACCGCGCGCTCACGTAGTCGAGGCGCACGCGCGCGGTGTCGACGTCGGGCTCGATCACGACCACCCCGACGGTCTCGTCGCCCTTCTGCACCAGGTACGCCGACTGCTCCGGGCGCGCGGCGAGGACGGCCGCGTCGAAGTCCGGCTGGAACTGGGCGATGTCGGACGCGTTGCGGCGCAGCACGTAGCGCAGGTAGGCGTCGTCCGGCCGGACCTCGAGCACCTCGAACGCCGCCTCGTCGTGCCGGTCGCGCAGCAGCCTCACCAGGAACCAGACGTTGATCCCGCTGAGCACGACGTTCATCGCCACCATCGGCCAGATGCCGAGGATCGCGTTGAAGACGGTCAGGACCAGGCACGCGACGAGGTTGAGCGCACGGAAGCGCAGCACCCGCGCCTGCATCAGCGAGTAGACCAGGAGGGCGCTGCCGCCCCAGCCGAGGACGTCGAGCCAGTGGTCGGCGAGCGTGTTCACGCGCGGAGACTACCGGCCCGACGGCCCGACTAGCTGATCCGGATCTTCCAGGTCTTCGCCACCACGCTGTTGCCCTTCGCGTCCTTGATCGGACCCGAGATCTTCATCGTGTAGGTCCGGCCCTTCTTGAGGGATCCGCTCGGGTTCAGCGTCGCCCGCCGCTTCGACGAGCTGTAGGTCACCTTCGCCTTCACCTTGGACTTGCCGAGGTACAGGCGCACGGTGCTGCCGGAGACACCCCGCACCGGCTCGCTGAACGTCGCGGTGACGCTGGAGGTGCGGCGGGCGGAGGACCTCGGCGTGTACGTCGTCACCCTGGGAGCGGTGGCATCGACCCGGAAGGTGCGCGAGGCCGACGAGCCCAGGGCGGCCCCCTCGGTGTCCAGTGCGGTGACCTGCCAGGTGTAGCTCCCGTCGGAGAGGCGGGTGGTCGGGGCGAACCCCGTCGCCGCGGTGGTGGCGGACCCGGTGGAGCCGCCGTCCCGCTTCCAGGTGACCTTGTACGTCGCCGCTCCGCCGACGGAGGTCCACTGGAACAGCGGACCGTTCGGCGCCTGGTAGCTCCCGGTGCCGGGAGCGAGCTGCGTCGGCACCGCGCCCTCCGAGAAGAACCGGCCGACCTGGGACCAGGGCCCGGGGTTGCCGTCGGGGTCCACGCGGCGGACGCGCCAGCGGTACGCGGAGCTCGAGGCGGGCAGACCCTTGACCACGGAGCCCGAGGTGAACGCCGGCTGGGTGGTGTCCCTGGTGAAGACGACGTTCGTCCCGGAGAAGTTCGCGTCGTCGTTCTTGGCGACCTGGAGCTGGTACTTGCCGGTGAAGGCCTGCGCCTGCCACTCGAACGGCGTGCTCCCGGAGACGTGGCTGTTCGAGATCGGCGAGGTCAGGGTCGGCGACGGGCTCTGCTTGTTGACCACACGCCCCAGGGGCTCGCTCCAGCCCAGGCCGTTCCCGGCGACGTCGAGGGCCTGCACCCGCCAGTAGAGGGGGCCCTCCGGGTACAGCCGGTCATACGGCGTGTACGTCGCCTGGTCGACGACCACGTCGTCGATCGGCGTCCCGAAGGTGTTGTCGGTGTCGACCTGGACGCGGTAGGTCGCCGCCGACTCGGTGCCCGTCTCGCCGGTGGCGGCCCACGTGGTGGCCTGGTTGGTGTCGAAGTAGTCCTGCCACGAGAAGCTCACCTCGGCGCCCTGGACGATGGTTCCGTTGAGCGGCGCGACGGGCACCACCGAGGGCGAGTCCTTGCGGAACGCGTTCTTGGCGGGAGCCACGGTCGACGTCGGGTCGGGGCCGCACTTCGTCTCCGTCTTACAGGGCTGGATGAACCAGTGGTACGCCTGGTTGGCGACGCTGTCGCTGAGCGCCCACTTCGGGTAGGTGAAGTTCGGCGTCCACCGGGTGTTGGTGGTCGCCGGCGGGGTCTTGTCGAGCGCACCCGTCGTGAAGTCCTGGTCGTAGCTGAGGTGGATCTTGTAGAAGGAGATGCCCTCGACCTTGTCCCAGTCCAGCACCGGGGTGTTGGTCACGCCGAGGCAGATGTGGCTCGGACCGTCCTGCAGGGTCTCCGCGCAGGCGTCCCCGTTGTCCAGGGCCTGGCCGGTCAGGGCGATGCGCTGGCCGGTCACCGGCGGGATCGGGGTGATGCGGAAGGTCCCGTAGCGCCCCAGCAGCCGGCCGTCCGCGATGACCATGCCGGAGTCGTCGTGGGCGGTGACGTACCAGTCGTACTCCCCGGTCCCGAGGAACTGCTCGGTGTCGTCGGTGCCGGAGGGGTACTTGAGCTCCTCCGACAGGATCTTCGGCTTGGTCGCGCCGGACCAGGTGTCGGTCTCCCAGTCGCCGATGTGCACGCGGTAGTGGTCGGCGCCGGTGACCGGCTGCCAGCTCAGCTTCGGGAACCGCAGGGTGCCGGGGTCGCTGGCGATGCCGGTGATCGGCGTCAGCCCGGGACCGGTGGCCGGGAGCACGGCTCCGGACACCTGGAAGGTGCGCACGGCCGCGGTGGTCACCCGGCCGTCGACGTCCTCCGCCTGGACGCTCCACGTGTACGGCCCGTCGCCGGGCACGAGGAGCTTGCCGAGCGGCGTGTACGACGTCGAGAAGGTCGACTCCGTGAGCACGCTGGCGCCGGTGCCGCTCAGGATCCTGATGTTGTAGGTCTCCGTGTTCGGGACCGGGTTCCAGCTCAGCGTCGGCACGTCGACCGTCGAGCCGCTCACGGGCGTCACGCCGGTGAAGCCCTGGCTGTCGCGGTAGACGAAGCTCTGCGTCTCGGAGAAGATGCCCTGCACGCCGCCGCTGGTGTAGGGCCGGTCCATCGGCCGGACCTTCCAGTAGTACCTCGTGCCCTCGGTGGTCGGCATGCAGTCGTCGCGAAGCTCGCCCGGCGTGTACGTCGTTCCGGCCACGATGCACTGCACGGTGATGGTGGTCGGCTCGGTGAAGTTCTCGTCGGTGCTGAACCACAGCTCGTAGTTCGACGCGTGCTGGACCGGCGTCCACTGGAAGTACAGGTCGTCACCGACCTGCTGCGTCCCGGGGCCGGCGGGGTAGATGGCCTGCGGGGTGTCCCGCCAGATGCGGTTGAAGCTCGGGTAGTCCTCGGGCGTGGCCACGGGTTGCCAGGCGGTCACCTGGTTGGCCAGGTCCACGGCTCGCACCCGCCAGAAGTACTGGTCGTTGGGGAAGGTGATCTTGGGCGAGTAGGTGGTGCCGAACACCTTCTGCGGGATGCCCCCGGTCACCGGCGTCTGGAAGTCGCTGTCGTCGTCGACCTGGAGCTCGTACCACTTGGCACCCGGGACCGGGTCCCAGTGCAGGACCACGTCCTCGACGTCCTGTCCGGTGGCGGGGGCGGTGACGGTGGGGACCGCGATCGGCAGCACGGTGTAGCTCGCTGTCGCGGACCAGTCCGTCACCACGCCGGTGCCGCGGATGGCCTGCACCTGCCAGTAGTAGGTGTCGGCCACCTGGTTGGTCGGCACCACCAGCGACGTCGCCTTGGTGGTGAACGGGGTA
>JBEVFC010000218.1:0-6047 GCA_040512455.1 Nocardioides sp. | reverse complement strand
GGCAGGCCAAGGACGCGCAGGGCTGATCGTCGTAGGCGCCGAAATCACTAGGTACCTAGTGATTTCGGCGCTTACCGCGCGTTATTTCGCGAGGTAAGCGCTGGTTTCACTAGGTACCTAGTGAAACCAGCAGCCCCTCAAACCTCCGCGTGCAGGGTGTTCTGCGGCGTCGCGTGCTCGGCCAGCATGTTGATGCCGCGGGTGAGTCCGTCGACCAGGTCGCCGGAGGCGAAGGACGTCTGCATCTGCAGCACCACCAGCTCCACCTCGGCGTCGCTCACGTGGCGGCGTACCTCGGAGCCGGTGATGATCTCGAGCAGGCGTGCCACCGGGTCGACCATGATCAGGATGCTGCGTGCGGGCGCGGTGAGCGAGGCATGCAGCCGGGTCGCGAACGGGTGCGACTCGGCCTCGGCGGCGCCGACGAAGACCGAGAACTCGTAGCGGCTCGCGGTCTCGGCGCGGCGGATGGCCTTGTCGACGTGCTGCCGCTCACGGTCGGTCAGGTACTCACCAGCGGCCACTGGCGCCACCCGTGCCCTTGCCCTCGAGTGCCTGCGGGTCCACCTTGTCGACGGCCTCCAGGCCCTGACGCGGGCCACCGAACCACTCGTTCTCGGGCTCGCCCGGCGTGACCCTCTCGCCGCGGGCCAGCGCGGGCATGTAGACCGCGAGCGAGATGACCAGGAACAGCAGCAGGGGACCGCCGACGAGCAGGGCGATGGCCTGCAGCCCGTCGACCGGCTCCGGGTTGCTCCACCCCTCCGGCGTGCCGGTGGCGTGGGCCGGTGCGGCCAGCAGAACCGCGGAGCCCAGGACACCGAGCGAGGTGATGGTCGTCACGCCGCGCAGCGCGTGGCGCGCGAGGGTCGGGAGCGGGGTGGTGTTCACGAGCGAAATGCTACCGGTTCCTCGTTTTGACGCGTGCCACCAGACCCGTAGCCTCCCTCACATGCTTGGCCTCAACGAGTACCCGGAATGCAATCCCGATCAGGCAGTCTCCTGCCGGGTCGTGTGGAAGCTGACCGCCAACGAGACCGCGTCGGACGTCGCGGAGTGGGTGATCGGCAAGCCGCTCGCCATCCTGGGACTGGTCGTCATCGGGCTCGTGGGCCGGTGGGTGATCCACCGGCTGATCGACCGCGTGGTGCGCCAGGCCGAGGACGGCGTACTCCCCGGCCGGGTCGGCAGGATGAGCATCGGCGCCGCGAACGGCAAGGGCCTCAAGCTCGGCGACCCGACCGCCGCCACCCGCCGCGTCCAGCGCGCCCGGACCATGGGGTCGCTGCTGAAGAGCATCACCACCGGTGTGATCTTCACCGTCATCCTGATCATGTCGATCTCGGAGCTCGGGTACGACGTGGCGCCGCTGATCGCGGGCGCCGGCATCCTCGGCGTCGCGTTCGGTTTCGGCGCCCAGAGCCTCGTCAAGGACTTCCTGTCCGGCATCTTCATGATCTTCGAGGATCAGTACGGCGTGGGCGACGTCGTCGACGTCGGCGAGGCCAGTGGCACCATCGAGGCCGTGAGCCTCCGCGTGACCCGCCTCCGCGACGTGAACGGCACCGTCTGGTACGTGCGCAACGGCGAGATCCTGCGGGTCGGCAACATGAGCCAGAACTGGGCCCGCACCGTCCTCGACATCGGCGTCGCGTACAGCGAGGACCTGGCGCGCGTACGTCGGGTGCTGATGGAGGTCGCCCACGACCTGTGGGAGGACGAGGAGTTCAAGGGGCTCGTCATCGAGGAGCCCGAGGTGTGGGGCGTCGAGGCGCTCAGCCCGGACGGCGTGACCGTCCGCGTGACGCTCAAGACCGCGCCGCTCGAGCAGTGGGCGGTGGCCCGCGAGATGCGCCAGCGGATCAAGGCCCGCTTCGACTACGAGGGCATCGAGATCCCGCTCCCCCAGCGGATGGTCTGGCACCGTGACATGCCGACCCAGGACGTCGAGAGCGGCGCGACCACCAAGAAGTGATCCCCCCCTGACAACGACGTCGGCCCGGACTCCCCGCGGGAGACCGGGCCGAGTCAGTCCGGGACGCGCTGTGTCAGGCCAGCGAGGCCGAGAGCGTGATCGTGGTGCCGGTCAGCGCCTGGCTGACCGGGCAGTTCGCCTTGGCGTCCTCCGCCGCGGCGACGAAGTCCTCCTCGCTGATGCCGTCGACGGTGCCGACGACGGTCAGGTGGATGCCGGTGATGCCGGTGCCGGGGGTGAACTCGACGTCGGCCTTGGTGTCCAGCGCGGTGGCCGGGGTGTCGTTCTTGGCCAGGCCGTTGGAGAACGCCATCGAGAAGCAGGCGGAGTGTGCCGCCGCGATGAGCTCCTCGGGGCTGGTCTTGCCGTTGGGCTCCTCGGTGCGCGCGGGCCAGGAGACGTCGTAGGTGCCGAGCCCGCTGGACTCGAGGGTCACCTTGCCGGCGCCCTCGAACAGGGTGCCTTCCCAGTGGGTCTGCGCGGTGCGGGTGGTTGCCATGCGCGAATCGCTCCTTCGTCGTCGGTCGGGATCTCCGAGTCTTCCACGCCCGATTCGGTAGCGGCTGCCCGCATCGGCACAATGGACAGGGTGAGCACAGAGCAGACGACCACGTTCTACGACCAGATCGGTGGATACGACACCATCCACGCGATCGTCGCGAAGTTCTACGAGGGCGTCGCGACCGACCCGGTGCTCCGGCCCCTCTACCCGGAGGAGGACCTCGGCCCGGCCGAGGAGCGCTTCCGGCTGTTCCTCGTGCAGTACTGGGGCGGCCCCACGACGTACTCCGAGACCCGCGGTCATCCGCGGCTCCGGATGCGGCACGCGCCGTTCAAGGTGACCCCGGAGGCCAAGGAGCACTGGCTGCTGCACTTCCGGGAGGGCCTCGACTCCGTCGACCTCACCGAGGAACAGGACGCGCAGTTCTGGGACTACGTGACCCACGCCGCGCAGTTCATGGTCAACTCGTTCGAGTGAGCTCCGCCATCAGCGCGGAGCGGTGCTCCTCCGGCGCGGGGGTCGCCCGCTGCGTGGCCTCGTCGAAGGTGACCGCGACCACGCGGGCCCGGCTGAGCAGGGTCTCGCCGTCGCGGATCTCGGACTCGATGACGAACGAGGAGTTCCCGACGGCCGACACCCAGGACTGCATGTCGTACGGCTCGGGTCGGAACAGGATCGGCACCCGGTAGTCGACGTCCATCTGGGCGATCACCAGCGGCACCGCTCGATCCGCCGGGCCGCCGACGTCGAAGATCCGCATGAGGTAGCGGATCCGCGCCTCCTGGAAGTACTCGAAGTACTTCACGTTGTTGACGTGCCCGTAGAGGTCGACGTCGGAGAAGCGCACGTGCAGGGGGTAGTGGCCGGTCTCGTGCCGCTTCGGCTGGCTGCGCTCCCTCACCGTGGGCAGCGGCTCGTCGCCGAGGAAACGCTCCAGGGTGGCCTTCTCGTCGGCGGTGATCCGGCGGGGCCGCTCCTCCGCGAAGACGTACGGCGTGAGGAGGGTCTTGGCCTGCAGGTAGACGCTGCGGCCTCCGTCGGGGGTCTCGTCGTAGACCTCGTACGCCATCGTGAACGACGCGGCGCGGACCTGGGTGACCCAGCAGGCGATCTTCACCGGCTCCAGCCGGAACGCCATCGGGGCGACGTACCGGACGTCGTGGCGGACCACCACCACGCCCTCCGCGAGGTCGACCGCCCGGGTGTCGGGCGACTGCGTGAGCAGCATGTCGACCCGGGCCTCCTGCAGGTAGTCGACATAGGTCACGTTGTTGACGTGACCGAGCATGTCGAGGTCGGCCCAGCGGACGGGACAGTCGTAGACGTGGCGCACGTCTCGATCGTCCCAGAAATGGGTCAGTGCGCGTGGACCAGTCCGCGGTAGTACGTGGGGACCGACTCGTGACGGGCCAGCCGGACTGGCCGGTGGCGGAGCGCGGTGCCCACGAGGTCACCGACGAGAACGGCGACGCCGACGACGGCGACGAGGACGACCAGGGTGGCGAAGGCGGTGACGACGCCGGTGTTGAAGAGTTCGAAGCTCATGGTGCTGTCCTTTCGGGTGAGTGTTTCTACTTCTGTAGAATCTACACCTGTAGAAAGGTCGGTGCAAGCCCGCGCCGCTAGTGTTCTGCCGCAGAGACGGCCACAGGACCAGCACCAGCCGCGGGAGGAGAGGCGATGACGGAGACCGAGACACTCAGCCCGCGACGCCAGCTCCTCGTCGACGCCGCGGTGGAGGTGGTCGCCGCCCAGGGCCTGCGCGGGCTGACGCACCGGGCCGTGGACCGCGAGGCGGGGCTGCCCGAGGGCAGCTGCTCGGCGTACCTCCGGACCCGCCACGCGATGATCACCGCCCTGGGTGGGTACGTCGCGAGCCGGCTCACCGCCGACGTCCGTGCCCTCAGCGAGGAGCTGGCGGCCTGCGCCGGCGACCACGAACGGGCCGTCGAACGCACCACCGCCCTGTTCCTGCGCTGGCTCGATGCCCGGGAGCTGCTGGTCACCAAGCTGGAGCTCACCATGGAGGCGACCCGCGACCCGGACCTGGCCGAGGTGTTCGCGACCTGGCGCCGCGAGCTGGTCGAGGTGGTTGACGGGATCCTCGACGCGGCCGGCCACCCGCACAGCCGCGAGCGCTCGGCGACCCTGGTGGCCGCGCTGGACGGGGTGCTGATGGGTGCGCTGCTGCAGGCCGACGGCGTACGCCGTGGCTACGTCGAGTCCAGCGTGCGCGTGCTGCTGCAAGCCGTCGCCGCTCCCTGAGGGGGCGCGTCCGGGCATGACAATGCCCACATCCCGGCGCCCCCACGGCGGGTCTAGGGTGACAACGAGTCAGCCCAGTTTCCTCAACGGGGCGCCGTCCCCGAGCGGACCGCCCCCGTAGAACGGAGTCACCCGTATGCCCGAGGCAGTCATCGTTTCCGTTGCCCGCTCCCCCATCGGCCGCGCGAACAAGGGCTCACTGAAGGACTTCCGGCCCGACGACCTCGCCGCGCAGGTCATCCGGGCCGCGCTGGACAAGATCCCGGCGCTCGACCGGAAGACCGTCGACGACCACTACCTCGGCTGCGGCCTTCCCGGCGGCGAGATGGGCTTCAACATGGGCCGCGTCGTGAACGTCATCAACGACATGGACGAGGTGCCGGGCGCGACGGTCACCCGCTACTGCGCGTCGTCCGTGCAGACGACCCGGATGGCGTTCCACGCGATCAAGGCCGGTGAGGGCGATGTGTTCATCTCCGCCGGCGTCGAGACGGTGTCGCGGTTCCGCAAGGGCACCTCCGACCACATCCCCGACACCCAGAACCCGCTGTTCGCCGACGCGACCGCCCGCACCGACCAGCAGGCCGGGGGCGGCCAGGACTGGCACGACCCCCGTCAGGACGGCGCGCTGCCCGACGCCTACATCGCCATGGGCCAGACCGCCGAGAACCTGGCCAGGCTGCGCGGCCTCGACCGCAAGGAGCTCGACGAGTTCGGCGTCCGCTCGCAGAACCTCGCCGAGAAGGCGATCGCCAACGGCTTCTGGGCGCGCGAGATCACGCCGGTCACCGCTCCCGACGGCACCGTCGTCACCGCGGACGACGGCCCCCGCGCCGGCGTGACGTACGACGCGATCTCGCAGCTGCAGCCCGTCTTCCGGCCCGACGGGGTGGTGACCGCCGGCAACTGCTGCCCCCTCAACGACGGCGCCGCCGCGGTCGTGATCATGTCCGACACCAAGGCGGCCGAGCTCGGGCTGACCCCGCTGGCTCGCATCGTGTCGACCGGCGTCTCCGGCCTGTCCCCCGAGATCATGGGCCTCGGCCCGGTCGAGGCCAGCAAGCGCGCACTCGCGCTGGCCGGCATGTCCATCGGCGACATCGACCTGGTCGAGATCAACGAGGCGTTCGCAGCTCAGGTGGTGCCGTCCTACCAGGACCTGGGCATCGACCTCGACAAGCTGAACGTCAACGGCGGCGCCATCGCGGTCGGCCACCCGTTCGGCATGACCGGCGCCCGCCTCCAGAACACCATGCTCAACTCGCTCGACTGGCACGACAAGTCCACCGGCCTGATCACCATGTG
>JBEVFC010000205.1:0-5389 GCA_040512455.1 Nocardioides sp. | reverse complement strand
CCCGCGCCGCACCGGGATGGTCTCGACCCGCACCGGTACGTCGTCGCGCCACTCCGGGTCGCCCTCGCGGACCACCCGGCCCTGGGCGTACGCCGCGTCCAGCAGCGGGCGCCGGCCGGCCTCGAGGAAGGTGCCGAGCACGTCGTCGAGCAGCGCGGTGGGCCCGGTGGTGGGCCGCATCTGCCCGGCCGCCCAGAAGCCGGTGCCGGCGCGGTCCGGCAGCCAGAGCACCAGGTCGGCGAAGGAGAGGTCGGCGATGATCTGCCAGTCGGCCATCAGCATCGACAGCCAGGCGAGGTCCTCCCCACCCAGATCGGTGTGCTCCCGGGCGATGTCGTCGAGGGTGGGCACGCCTCGGAGCCTAGAACACGGTGCTGGCAGGATGGGTGGCATGGCAGCAGGCTTCTGGGATCGCGTGGTCACCGAGGGTCGGCGTGTCCCGGACGACCGCCCCCTCGACGACCTGACGGCCGAGCTGGTGACGATGCTCGGCAGTCCCGACCCGCACCTGCGCGAGAGCGTCGGCTACGAGACGCTGGCCGCCTGGATCGGGCGTGGGGTGTACGACGAGCTGCTCACCGGCCTCGGAGACGGGATGGCCACCGGCCTCGAGAACGGCCTCGGGGACCGGGAGAACGACACCGTCTTCCGGCGCAGCTGCTCCGCGCTGCTGCTCGCCGAGTGCGTGGCCCGCGACAACGAGCAGCGGCTGCTCCCGGACAACCGGATCCTGCGCTGGGGTGACCGGATCGCCGCGTGGTACGTCCGCGAGCTCGACCTCCGCGCCTGGGTGCCGGGCAAGGGCTGGGCCGACGCGATCGCCCACGGCGCCGACGCGATCGGCGTGCTGGCCCGCTCCGCGGCGTTCAACGTGCCCGAGCTGACCGTGCTGCTCGACGTGCTCGCCGACCGGCTGCTGCTCCCCACCGACGAGCTCTTCGTGTCCGGGGAGCCCGACCGGATGGCGGCCGCCACCCTGCACGTCCTGCACCGCAACCTGGTCCCCCTCTCGGTGCTCGAGCCGTGGGTCGGGCGGCTGGCGAACACCGGCACCGCCCTGGCGGACAGCGACACGTTCCCGACCAGCCACAACGTGCAGGCGTTCCTGCGTGCGCTGCACCTGCAGCTGGTCCTCGGGTCGCACCGGCCCGCCGTACGCTCCGACCTGCTGCTCGTCCTGGTGGAGGCCCTGCGCGCCACCAACCCGGACTACTTGACTGGTGAGTAACCTGACGGCATGACCGACGCCTCCCTCTCCGGCCACGGCGGGCAGCACGCCGTCGAGGTCGCCCGCGCCCACGGCGTGGAGACCATGTTCACCCTCTCCGGCGCCCACGTGTTCCCGATGTACGACGGGGCCGTGAAGGCCGACCCGCCGATGCGGCTCGTCGACGTACGGCACGAGCAGACCGCAGCGTTCGCGGCCGAGGCGACCGGCAAGCTCACCCGCACGCCGGGCCTCGCGGTGCTGACCGCCGGCCCCGGTGTCACCAACGGGGTCAGCGCGATCGCCCAGGCCCAGTTCAACGGATCCCCGATGGTGGTGGTCGGCGGACGTGCCCCGGCGAACCGCTGGGGCACCGGCAGCCTCCAGGAGCTCGACCAGCCGCCGATCATCGCGCCGGTCGCCAAGAAGGCCAGCACGCTGCACACCGCCGACGCGATCGCCGAGGGCATGGACGAGGCGTTCGGGCTGGCCGGCTCCGCGCACCGCGGCCCGGTGTTCGTCGACGTACCGATGGACGAGTTCTTCAACAGCGCCGAGGTGAAGCTCGACCTGGCCCGCCCGGTCGAGCGCGCCCCGCACGACCCGGGCGCGGTCGACGCCGTCGCCGAGCTGCTGGGCCGTGCCGAGCGGCCGGTCGTCATCTTCGGCACCGACACCTGGGCCGACGGCGCCGAGGTGGCGGCGCTCGCGCTGGTCGAGGCGCTCGGCATCCCGGCGATCACCAACGGCATGGGCCGCGGCATCATCCCCGGCGGCCACCCGCTGCTGGTCACCAAGGCCCGCGGGCAGGCGCTCGGCACCAGCGACCTGGTCATCGTGGTCGGCACCCCGCTGGACTTCCGGCTCGGGTACGGCGTCTTCGGCGGCAAGGACGGCGCCCCCACCGCCTCCGTCGTGCACATCGCCGACTCCCCCGCCCAGGTCTCCGGGCACGCGGAGCTGGCCGGCTCGGTCTCCGGCGACCTCTCCGCGATCCTCGAGGCGCTGGCCGACGCGGTCGACCGGGTTTCCCGCAAGCCCGACTGGTCGCCGTGGGTCACCGGCCTCCAGGAGACCGTCGCGGCCGCCACCGAGCGCGACCGTGCCCTGCTCGACGCCGAGGCCGACCCGATCCACCCGGCGCGCATCTACGGCGAGCTGGTGCCGCGGCTGGCCGACGACGCGGTGGTGATCGGCGACGGCGGCGACTTCGTCAGCTTCGCCGGCAAGTTCGTGGAGCCCAAGCGGCCCGGCTGCTGGCTGGACCCCGGCCCGTACGGCTGCCTCGGCGCCGGCCTGGGCGCCGCGATGGGCGCCCGCATCGCCCGGCCGTCCTCGCAGGTGGTGCTGCTGCTCGGCGACGGCGCCGCCGGCTTCTCGCTGATGGACGTCGACTCGCTGGTCCGCCAGGATCTGCCGGTCGTGATGGTCTGCGGCAACAACTCCGCCTGGGGCCTGGAGAAGGGCCCGATGCAGATGCTCTACGGCTACGACGTGGCCGCCGATCTCGCGCCCCGCACGCCGTACCACGACGTGGTCAAGGCCCTCGGCGGCGCCGGTGAGGCCGTCACCGACCCCCGCCAGATCGGGGCGGCGCTGGACCGCGCGTTCGACTCGGGGGTGCCGTACCTCGTCAACATCATCACCGACGTCGACGCCGCCTACCCGAGGGCGACCTTTGGCATCTGACCTCCAGGTCCGCCCGGCCCTCCCGTCGGAGTACGGCGCGGTCACCGAGATCACCGTGGCGGCGTACGTCGACGGCGGGTACATCCCGCCCGAGGCGGACTACGTCGCGGAGCTCGGCGACACCGGGACCCGGGCCGCCGGTGCCGAGGTCTGGGTGGCCACCGACGGCGAGGACCGGGTGCTCGGGTCGGTGACCTGGTGCCCGGCCGGGTCGACGTGGCGCGAGATCGCCCGCGACGACGAGGGCGAGTTCCGGATGCTCGCGGTGGCCGCCGACGCCCGCGGGCGCGGCGTCGGGGACGCGCTGGTGCGGGCCTGCCTGGAGACCGCGCGCGCCGCCGGTCTGGGCGGCGTGGCGATCTCGACGATGGACAAGATGACCGACGCGCACCGGCTCTACCAGCGGCTCGGCTTCAGCCGGGCGCCGGAGGCGGACTGGTCGCCGGTCGACGGCGTCTTCCTGCTGGCGTTCCGGATCCGCTTCTGACCCGTCACTCGGTGACGACGATGCGCACCGTGCCGAGATCGATGTTCCTCCCGTCGACCCGGATCGACAGAGTGAGCTCGGTGGTGCCGGGCTGCACCGCCTCCCACGCGGTCGGCCAGTTCGGCCCGTTGCGCCAGAAGTCGATCGCGATCGACGAGCCGCGCGTGCGGGCGTCCAGGGTCAGTGCTCGGCTCCCGTCGGCGTACGCCCAGATGTCGGTGCCCTGCGGCACCTCGAGGGTCGCGCCGCGACGGATGTCCTCGTGGGTGAGCCTCCGGTAGGTGCGGTCCTCGTCGACGCTGCCGATCCCGACCGCGACCTTGTCGCGCGGACGGCGTTCCCCGCCGGCGACGCGGACGCGCACCTCGCTGCCGGCCACGAGCGGCGTACCCGGCTCCGGCGAGACTCCGGTGACGGTGCCCGGCGCGGCGCCGCTCCCCCGCTCGGCGGTCACCACCGGCTCGAGGCCGATCCGCCGCAGGTCGGCGACGTACTTCGTCTCGGCGCTGCGCCCGTAGTCCACCTCCAGCCTCCCGGTCGCCGGTACCGCGACGTGACCGTCGAGCACCCGGACCCCGCGGGCCAGCGCGGCCACCTCGGCCCGGGCCCGCTCCGGACGGCCGGTCGAGGACGCGACGGTGAAGGTGACGTTCTCGGTGGGCACGTGCACGACCGCGGAGCAGGTGCCTGCCGCACAGACGGTGCGGCCGCGCTCGACGGTGCGACCACCGACGTCGTACGTCGCGTCCGCGGCGAAGCCGACCCCGGGACCGCCGGAGGTGACCGCCACGCTCCGGACGCCCGCCGGCCGTTCACCGGTGCAGGTGACGGTCGACGCCCCGCCGACCATCACGGTGTCGCGGACCGGCTGACCGCACCGGGTGGCGTCCCTGGGCCACTCGGACGGTACGGCGATCACGGCACGGCCGACGCCCACCCATCGCATCCCGTCGGGCGGGGACGTGGCGGGCCAGGCCTCCGGACCGGGATCGACGAACGAGGCCACCGCGTCGGCGGCACCGAGGGTCGCAACGACGGCGAGCACCGCCCCGCCGACCACGGTCCGCCGCCGGCGGCGCAGGCGTCCCGCCTCGTTGATCATGGGCTCCACCGGAGGCGCCAGCACGACGACCTGCTCGGCCGACCGCTCCAGCAGCGCCGTGGTCTCGGGGCTGCTCATGAGACGTCCCGGAGGGAGGAGACGGGCGCCGTCGCGACCAGCGCGGCCCGCGCCGTGACCAGGCAGGTCCCGACCCGTCCGTAGGACAGCCCGGTCGCGGCCGCGGTCTGGAGCTCGTCGAGTCCGGCGTAGTCGCACAGCACCACGGCGAGGCGCTGGTCCAAGGGGATCCGGAGCAGTCGGCCGAGCACCGGGTCGGTGTCGCCGCGGACTGCGTCTGTGGCCGGGTCCGGGGTCGGGCAGCGCCTGGCAGCGGCTCGCAGGTGCTCGACCAGCACCCGGTGCACGTAGACCTCACGGTCATCGGCCCGCCGGACCTGGGCCCAGTCGGTCAGGCAGCGGACCAGCGCGGCCCGGACCACGCCCTCGGCCTCCGCGCTCGGGCAGCCGAGGAGCACCGCGGTACGGACGAGCCGCGGCCAGCGCGTCCCGACGTACTCGGTGAACTCCTGCTCCCGGCCCACCTCGCCATCCTGACCCCGCGCCCCAAAATGCAACACCCGGCCGACCGCCTCGATCTAGTCGTCGGTGGTTGAGGAGGGCCGCCGGGCCCGTCTCGAAACCACCCTCGCCCGGGATGCCGAGCGGCTGGGCCGGCTGGCGGACCGGGCCAAGCTGCGGGCCGCCGACCAGTGGGTCGACCTGCACCCGGGCACCGTCGAGTCGGGGGTGGAGGTGTGGGGCAACGCCGGTGCCCTGGACTGCGAGGCACCGGTCGCCGCGGAGGGCACGCCCCAACTGGCGGCCTTCGCGGCGGAGCCGTTCGGGGCCGCGCTGGGCATCTCCACCGCCTCGGCGATGAACCTGATCGCCGCCGCGACCGAGC
>JBEVFC010000198.1:0-6140 GCA_040512455.1 Nocardioides sp. | reverse complement strand
GGCGGCGACTACGCCGGCATCGCCCTGGCCTTCGGTCTGACGGTCCTCTGCGGCGCCTACGCGTTCGGCCGCGTGTCCGGGGCCCACTTCAACCCGGCGGTCACCGTCGGCGCCGCGCTGGGCGGTCGCATCGCGTGGAAGCAGACCCCCCTCTACATCGGCTCGCAGCTGGTGGGCGGCCTCGTCGCCGGTCTGGTGCTGTTCATCCTGGTGCAGGGCATCCCGGACTACGACGTCGGCGTGAGCGGCCTGGCGCAGAACTCCTTCGGCGACGACGGCACCGGCTACGCCGTCTGGGCCGCGTTCCTGGTCGAGCTCGTCATGACCGCGATCTTCCTGTACGCCATCCTGGCCGTGACGGACGCACGCAACGAGCACCCCGCTCTCGCGCCGGCGGCGATCGGGCTCGCGCTCGCGATGATCCACTTCATGTCGATCAACCTGACCGGCACCTCGGTCAACCCGGCACGGTCGATCGGCGTGGGCGTGTTCGCCGGCTCTGACGCGGTCATCCAGCTGTGGCTGTTCATCCTCGCGCCGCTGCTCGGCGGCGGGCTGGCAGGCCTCACCTATCCGCTCATCTTCGGTCGAGACCGCGCCCTGGCCCCGGGAACCGGCATCCACCTCGCCGGCCTGCGTCGGCAGCGGCCGCCGTACCCCGGCTGGGGGCCGCAGGGCGGCTACCCGCCCCCGGGCTACCCGCCGCAGCAGGGGTACCCGCCCCCCGGCTACCCGCAGCAGGGCTACCCGCCGCCGGGGTACGGCGAGGGCGCGCCGCAGGGCGGTGCCCCGCAGCCCGCCTGGGACCAGCAGCAGTGGGGTGGCCAGGGCCAGAGCTGGAGCCAGCCCGACCAGTACCAGCAGCAGTGGAGCGCCCAGCCCGACCAGCCGCCGCCCGGCCAGCCGCCGCCCGGCCAGCCGCCGCCAGACCAGCCGCCGGCCAGCCGGCCTCCGCAGGTGCCGCCGGGCACTCCCGACCCCGGTCAGGGCGGCTGGCAGCAGCCCCCCGCCGAGGGCGGTCAGCAGTGGGACGGTCCGTCCGAGCCGGACGAGTCGGGCACCCAGATCCGGCCCCCGGAGGAGCGCTAGCCCCTGCTGAAGGAGACCAGCTCGACGAGCTCCTCGCCGCCGGCCACGGTCTTCTCCATCACGACGCCGACGCCGGGCGCGTAGTACTTCTGCTCGACGAGCTCGGGCTCGAGCGGCGTGGTGTCCTCGGTGCGCACGACCTTGTCGTAGTCGCCGTACCCGATGCTCACCGTCCCGTCGACCGCCAGGATCTCGCCGCGGTCCTCGGCGACGCCCTTCGAGTACTCCTGGGAGTAGCCGTCGCCGACGCGGGGCTCGGCCGGCATCGCGAGACCGGCCTGGGCGCCGTCGACCCCGGCCTCCCAGGAGCCCTCCTTGCTCGGCTTCCCGCCGTCGTACGCCGTGGTGTCCTCGCCGAAGTACCAGACGTTGCCGGCGGTGTCCTGGGCGTACCAGTCGTAGGTGTCCTCGATGACCTTCCCGGTGTCCGGGTCCTTGGCGACGTCGTGGACGACGGTGGTGGTGACGCCGGCGACCACCTTCGTCTGGTCGGTCACGGTGACGGTGATCGTCTCGTCGCCCTCCGGCGAGCGGCTGTCGTAGGTCCACACCGAGCCCGGCACCAGCGGGAGGTAGGGGTTGTCGATGCCCTCGACGAAGTCCTGGGGATCCGGGTCCGGCGTGGGGATGACCAGCCCGTCGACCCCGGTCGGGTCGATCTCCTTGGGGGCGCTGCCGCAGGCGGCCAGCACCGCGAGGGCGAGCAGGGCGGCACCCGGACGGAGGGACCGCAGGGACGGGCTGTTCATGCGCACAGCATGGCGCAGCGCTCCTGAAGCGCTGCTGAACCCTCCGTCGCCAGCGCCGCGGCGCGCTGCTAGCGTCGGAATCGAATCCAATCGTTCCTCACCTAGGAGTGCCCGTGAGCTCTACTCCCCTCAAGGTGGCGGTCACCGGTGCCGCCGGCCAGATCGGCTACAGCCTGCTGTTCCGCCTCGCGAGCGGGGCGCTGGGCGACCGGCCCATCGAGCTCCGGCTGCTCGAGATCGAGCCGGCCCTGAAGACGCTCGAGGGCGTCGTGATGGAGCTCGAGGACTGCGCGTTCCCGACCCTCGCGGGTGTGGAGATCGGCGCGGACGCGACCAAGATCTTCGACGGGGTGAACCTCGCGCTGCTGGTCGGCGCCCGCCCCCGCGGTCCCGGCATGGAGCGCGGTGACCTGCTCGAGGCCAACGGCGCGATCTTCACCGCCCAGGGCAAGGCCCTCAACGACGTGGCCGCCGACGACGTACGCATCGGTGTCACCGGCAACCCGGCCAACACCAACGCGCTGATCGCGATGACCAACGCGCCCGACATCCCGCGGGAGCGGTTCTCGGCGCTGACCCGCCTCGACCACAACCGGGCGATCTCGCAGCTGGCCGCGAAGACCGGCGCCCCCGTCACCGACATCACCAAGATGACGATCTGGGGCAACCACTCCGCAACCCAGTACCCCGACCTCTTCCACGCCGAGGTCGCCGGCAGGAACGCCGCCGAGACCGTCAACGACCAGGCCTGGCTGGAGAACGACTTCATCCCGACCGTCGCCAAGCGCGGCGCCGCGATCATCGAGGCCCGGGGCTCCTCCTCGGCCGCCTCCGCCGCATCGGCGACCATCGACGCCGCCCACGACTGGCTGCTCGGCTCGGCGAAGGACGACTGGGTGTCGATGGCGGTCGTCTCCGACGGCTCGTACGGCGTGCCCGAGGGCCTGATCTCGTCGTTCCCCGTCACCACGTCCAACGGTGACTGGTCGATCGTCCAGGGCCTCGAGATCGACGACTTCTCGCGCGGCCGGATCGACAAGTCCACCGCCGAGCTCGCCGAGGAGCGCCAGGCGGTCACGGACCTCGGTCTGATCTGAGCTTGACCTTCCACCCGCCGGGTCCGGAAAGCATGCCGTTTGGTCCCCAACGGCAGGTTTTCCGGCCCGGCGGGTGTCGTTCGTGACCAATCGGTGCGGTGTTGAGCCGCGGCGTACGCCGAGGCCGGAGCGACCGCTCAGACCGGCTGGTCGGGGATGGTGCCGGCGAGGAGGAGGATCGCGACGCCCATCGCGATGAGGATCCCGGCGTCCAGGGCCTTGTTGCGCACCCGCAGCATGCCGGCGTCCTGGTCGGGCAGCACCAGCCGGGCGGTGGCAGCGGCCAGCAGTGCGAAGGCCAGCCAGCTCATCCCGGTCCGCCAGGGCCCGGTGGCGGCGATGACCACGCCGGTGACCGCGGCGCCGAGCACGCACAGGTAGACCACGCCGCCGATCGTCGACGGCTTCTTGATCTCGGTGACCGGCCGCCGGTCCTGGTCCGGGTGGTCCTCGACCGGCTCCGGCGGCAGCCCGTGCGCCAGCGCGCCGGCCGAAGACGATTCGGTCATCGGCTCAGGAGTCGGCTCGGGAGCGGGATCGGCCTCGGTCCCCGGCGCCACCTCGCGGTCGTCGGCCACGCCGTCAGCCCAGCCGGCTCTCGGCGATCGCGACCACGTTGGCCAGCAGCATGGCGCGGGTCATCGGGCCGACCCCGCCCGGGTTGGGCGACACCCAGCCGGCGGTCTCCCAGACGTCCGGGTGCACGTCGCCGGCGATCTTGCCGTCGACGCGGGAGACGCCCACGTCCAGCACGGCCGCCCCGGGCTTGACCATGGCGGCGGTGATGATGCCGGGTACGCCGGCCGCGGCCACCACGATGTCCGCGTTGCGCACGTGCGCGGCCAGGTCCCGGGTGCCGGTGTGGCAGAGGGTGGCCGTGGCGTTCTCCGACCGCCGGGTCAGCAGCAGGCCGAGCGGGCGGCCCACGGTGATGCCGCGGCCGACCACCACCACCTCGGCGCCGGCGATCGGTACGTCGTGGCGGCGCAGCAGCTCGAGGGCGCCCACCGGGGTGCAGGGCAGCGGGCCGCGCTCGCCGAGCACCAGCTTGCCGAGGTTGACCGGGTGCAGTCCGTCGACGTCCTTGTCGGGGTCGACCCGCGACAGCAGCGCGAACTCGTCGAGCCCGGTCGGCTGCTGGACCAGGAAGCCGGTGCAGTCCTCGCGGGCGTTCAGCTCGTCGATCCGCGCCTCGACCTCGGCCTGGCTGGCGGTCGCGGGCAGGTCCACCCGGATCGACTCGATGCCGATCTCCGCGCAGTCCTTGTGCTTCGCCCCGACGTACCACTTCGAACCGGGGTCGTCACCGACCAGCACGGTGCCCAGACCGGGCACCACACCGCGCTCCCGGAGCGCGGCCACCCGCCCCTTGAGCTCGTCCTTGATCGCCGCCGCGGTGGCGGTCCCGTCCAGCTTCTGTGCAGTCACGGTTCCATCCTGTCATCCGGGACGTCATACGTTGCGGCTGCCCGGACGACCGCCTCGTATGACGTTGCGCAACGTCATGCGAAGTGGTCGCCGGGACTGCCACCCCGGATGACGTCAGTGGGCGAAGTGCCGGGTCCCGGTGAAGTACAGGGACACTCCCGCCGCGGCGCAGGCCGCGATGACCTCGTCGTCGCGGATCGACCCACCGGGCGCCACGATCGCGGAGACCCCCGCGTCGAGGAGCACCTGCGGACCGTCGGCGAACGGGAAGAACGCGTCCGACGCGGCGACCGAGCCGGCGGCCCGGTCCCCCGCCCGCGTCACCGCGAGCTCGCAGGAGTCGACCCGGTTCACCTGGCCCATGCCGACGCCGACCGAGGCGCCACCGGAGGCGAGCAGGATCGCGTTGGACTTGACCGCCCGGATCGCCCGCCAGGCGAACTCCAGGTCGGCGAGCGTGTCGGCGGGCGCCACCGGGCCGGCGGCCAGCCGCCAGCGCGACGGGTCGTCGCCGGTCGCGTTGCCGTCCTTGTCCTCCCCGGACGCGTCGATCGCGTCGCGGGCCTGGAGCAGCAGCCCGCCGGAGATCGGCCGGGTCTCCACGCCACCCACCCGGGGCGCGGCCACCTCGAGCAGGCGGAGGTTCTTCTTCGCGGTGAGGATCGCCAGCGCGTCCGCCTCGAACGCCGGCGCCACCACCACCTCGGTGAAGATGTCCTTGACGGTCTCGGCCATCGCCGCCGTCACGGGGCGGTTGGTCGCGATGATGCCGCCGTAGGCCGACACCGGGTCGCAGGCGTGCGCCTTGCGGTGCGCGTCCGCGATGTCGCCGCCGACCGCGATCCCGCACGGGTTGGCGTGCTTGATGATCGCCACGGTCGGCACGTCACCGTGGTCGTACGCCGCCCGGTGCGCGGCGTCCGCGTCGACGTAGTTGTTGTAGGACATCTCCTTGCCGTGCAGCTGCCGGCCCTGCGCCAGGCCCGGCGTCGGCTGGAAGCCGTTGACGTAGAGCGCCGCCTGCTGGTGCGGGTTCTCGCCGTAGCGCAGCACCGACGCACGGTTCCAGGTCGCGCCCATCCAGGCCGGGAACCCGGTGCCGGCGGACGAGTCGGTGAGCACGTTGCCCATCCACGACGCCACGTGCACGTCGTACGTCGCGGTGTGCACGAAGGCCTCCGCGGCCAGCGCGCGACGCTGGTCGAGGGTGAAGCCACCGTGCGCGGCCGCCTCGAGGACGTCGAAGTACTTCGCCGGCGAGGTCACGATCGCCACCGACGGGTGGTTCTTCGCGGCGGCCCGGACCATCGACGGCCCGCCGATGTCGATCTGCTCGACGCACTCGTCCGGCGTGGCGCCGGACATCACCGTCTCGGTGAACGGGTAGAGGTTCGAGACGACCAGGTCGAACGGCTCGATGCCGAGGTCGGCGAGCTGTTGCACGTGGGAGTCGAGGCGGCGGTCGGCGAGGATCCCCGCGTGCACCTTGGGGTGGAGCGTCTTGACGCGGCCGTCGAGGCACTCGGGGAACCCGGTCAGGTCCTCGACCTTGGTGACCGGGATGCCGAGCTCCTCGATGAGGCGTGCCGAGCCGCCCGTCGACACCAGCGCCACGCCCGCGCCGTGCAGGCCGCGGACCAGCTCCTCCAGCCCGGTCTTGTCGTAGACGGACACCAGGGCCCGCTTGATCGCGATCTTGCCGTTGCCGGCGGGGCTGTCGGGGCTCATGCGCCGAACCGCACCTTCCTGTCGGTGATGGTGAAGCCTTCGCGGGCCA